>DATLTX010000230.1:0-2320 GCA_035533435.1 Binataceae bacterium (SeqCode) | reverse complement strand
TCCCGCCCATTCAGTCGCCGCCGACCCCTCGAACAATCGCGTCTTCGTCCCGATGGGCCCGAACCAGACCAGCTTCGACACCGACCCGGCAAGGCATCTCGACTGCAGCAAGGGATGTATCGGCGTTTACGCCGAGAAACCATGAAACTGCGCTCTACCGACCGACTTGCTCAGATGCGGATTCCGACTATTTCCTGTTCACCGCAGGCGATTAGAGTTCCTGATTTGTTCAGTGCTCGAGCAACCGGTCGTAGTCGGTGTGGAAACCGATCCAGAACCAAATCACGAGGTCGCCTTTGCGTACTCCTAACGCGCGATAGCCTCGGGAAACTCTGGCAGAAAAATAGGTTCAGCGGAATGAACCAGTTTGAAGCGCAGGCTTGGGTGACCGGGTCTTGTTGAAAGCGCCGATAGGAGACTCGTGCCCGGACTTTGATTTCCTCAGGAAGTTGCGAAAACGCGGCGCGACATCGAGCGGTGGTGCGAGACTTCAGATTTTCTCCGGAGATAACGGCCGCGTGCGACGGCGACGATTTTCCGCGAGCGCTTCGCGGGCCATCTCGGCCAGTTGCGGCCCCGATTCGGAGAAGCGCTGATCCCACTCGCGCTGGGATTCCAGCTCACTCAAGAGCCACTTCGCAACCGCGTCCTGCTCCGCCACCGGCAGTTGAGATACTTTGGCAATCGCTTCTTCAAGAATTTGTGTCATCGCAGTCCGGATTTCTATCACGAACCGCAGAGGTAGCTAAGCATCTCTTTCAATGCTCGAGCAGCTTCGAGAGGGCTTTGGCGGTGTATTCGACCAGCGGAATCACGCGGTCGTAGTCCATTCGCACTGGGCCCACGATCGCCAGGCTGCCGACCGGCGTTGCGCCGGTGGCGTATGACGCCGCGATCACGCTGAGCCCGGCCAAGCGCGCGTCGTAATTCTCCGAGCCGATTGAAACCGTCAGGCCGCGCCGGGTGACGCTCTTCTCGAGCAGATCGAGCAGCGCGCTCTTGTCGTCGAGCGCGCGCAGCAGCTCGCGCATCCGCTCGGGATTCGAAAATTCCGGCTGCTCGATCGCCTGCAAGCTTCCGTCCACATAAACCTCGGTGCGGCTGGCGTGCTCCGCCACCGCGCCGCCGAGGACCAGCGCGTCGCGCACGAAGCGGTCGTAGGCCGCGCGCTCCTCGTGCAGACGCTCTTCGATCCAGCGCCGCGCTTCATCCAAAGTGCGCCCGGCCAGCGATTCGTTCAGGTAGCGCGCCATCCGATCGAGTTCATCCTGCGAATGGTCGCGATCGGTCTCGACAATATGATTCTGGACCTGTCCCGCCGCCGCGACGAACATCGCGAGCACCTGCCGCTCGCGCAGGCGGACAAAATTCACCCGCTCGAGCATCATCGATTCCAGCCGCGGACCCATCACCAGCGCCGCCTGCCCCGTCAGCAGCGCCAGCAACTTGGGCGTGTCACGCATAATATCGTCGAGGTCGCGCGGGCGGGTCGAGTAATGCAGTTCGATCTGCGCCCGATCCTCGAAGCCGATGCGCGAGGCTGGAACGAGATTATCGACGTAGTAGCGATAGGCCTTGTCGGTCGGAACCCGCCCCGCCGAGACATGCGGCTGATGCAGATAGCCGGCGTCCTCGAGCTCCGCCATCATGTTGCGCACCATCGCGGCGCGCACGCCCAGCGGATGCCGGGCGACGATCTGCTGCGAGCCGACTGGCTCGGCGGTCGCGATAAATTCCTGCACCGTCGCGAGCAGCAGCGCCTGGCGCCGTGCGGGGAGCGGTTTGATTTCTGCTTCCTGCGTCATCTGGTCGCGGCTCGTGCTCGCTCAGGATGAGTCGCCGGTAAGCCGCAGTCCAACTGGTTTAATTCTGACCCGTCAGCGTGGTGCTTATCAAGCGCCGCAGGGATGCATTCGCACGGACAGGTCGGATAATCTTCCACAGGAGAGCGCATCCGGGCGCAAGAGGGCGCGTAGCAGGAGCGATGGCGCGAGCACGAAAAATTCCGAAACCGCGGAGAATCCTCGTTCCGCCGGTGCCGGCCGGGGCAACCTGGATCGAAAGCGACCGCTACGACCGCCGCGCATGGAGCGAGATTCTGACCGGCACCGCGGCGTTCAAAGAACTCGCCGAAGCGGGCGGCGCGCTGGTTCCGCATTTCGACGCGCTGCTCGCCGACTTTTTTCTGGCGCTGTTCAAGTTCAATCTCGTCTGGCAAAAGCCCGCCGCAGTGCGCCGCGCCGCCGCGCTCAACCGCGCCATCCTCGACGAGATCGTGCCCTCGCCCATCTTCCAGGCGCTCAAGAATCGCACCGTGCTC
>DATLTX010000229.1:0-9782 GCA_035533435.1 Binataceae bacterium (SeqCode) | reverse complement strand
CCGCGCGCGAAAAATCCGCGCGCAAGATTCCGCATCGGTGAGCGCGTGCGCGCGCGCAATATCAATCCCGCCGGGCACACTCGCCTGCCGCGTTACGTACGCGGCAAGGTCGGCGTGATTCGAAGCGACCGCGGCGTCTATACGTTCCCGGACACTAATGCTCATCACGCGGGCGAGGCGCGCCAGCACGTGTACAGCATCGCGTTCAGCGCGCGCGAAATTTTTGGACCGTCAGCTCATGCGCGCGACCGGATCGTGCTCGATTTGTGGGAAGACTACCTCGCGCCCGCCAGGCGCAGGCCGGTTCGGCGCGCGGCGGCAATCAAGGCGAACAGGAAATCAAAGTGAGCGACGATCATCATCACGACGCTTCCGTGCGCGGACCCGCCGCGCGGGTCAAGGCGCTCGAAGAGTTGCTCGCGGAAAAGGGTTTGGTCGATCCGGCGCAGCTCGATCAGATTATCGAAGCTTATCAGCATGCGGTCGGCCCGCGCGCCGGCGCGCGCGTGGTCGCCAAGTCGTGGTGCGACGCGGAGTTCCGCCGCCGCCTGATGACCGACGCGGTTGCGGCGTGCGCCGAGCTTGGAATCGCGGGACCCGAAGGCGGACATCTGGTCGCGGTCGAGAACACTGCCCGCGTCCACAACCTGGTCGTGTGCACGCTGTGCTCATGCTATCCGTGGCCGGTGCTGGGGCTGCCGCCGGCCTGGTACAAGAGCTTTGCCTACCGCTCACGCGCGGTCAGCGATCCGCGCGGCGTGATGCGCGAGTTCGGGCTCGTCATCGCTGACGAGGTCGAGGTTCGGGTCTGGGATTCGAGCGCCGAGCAGCGCTATATCGTAATTCCCGAACGCCCGGCCGGAACCGAATCGATGAGTGAAGCCGAGCTTGCCGAAATTGTCACCCGGGACTCGATGATCGGCGTCGCGAAGATTGTCCCGCCGGCCACGAAAGCGCGGCGGGGCTCGCGATGAACGATCGGCGCATCGAGGGCCTGCTCGATGGAGTCGGGCTGGGAGGCGGCGAGATCTTCACCGCGCCGTGGGAGGCGCGCGCCTTCGCACTGGCGCTGGCTCTAAGCGAGGCGGGACTGTTTTCCTGGGACGAGTTTCGCGCGCGGCTAATAGCAGAAATCGGCGCCTCGGACCGGATCCGCGAGCGCGACGGCACCTCGAATCACGGCACGTACTATCAGCATTTTCTGCGCGCGCTCGAACGGACCGTGGCGGACAAGGGAATCGCGAGCGTCGCCGAGATCACGCGCAAGCTGCTCGAGCTCGAAAGCGCCGGATGAGCGAGGCGACAGGATCGCGCGGGCTCAGGCGTTCTTGCCTTGCTTGCCCTCGATCCATTGAAACATCAGGGTTTGGTAGTACTCGATATTGCGCCCGAGCAGAAATACCTTCGGCACCCCGACGATTTCCGCGTAGATCGCGGTGCGCGTCGGGTTCTCTCCGCCGAACAAAATCTTGATCGGCTGCGGCCTGTCCTTGGCTTCGATCGTCATGGTGACCTTGGGTTGGTCCAATCCGAACTGGGACAGATCATTTAGATTGTCGGAGACGACCTCGACCTGCTTGGCGTTGATCAGCAGCGCCGCCATCGCCTGCATCAGGTCCTGCGGAATGAACGCGGCGGGCGGCTGGGAAACCGCGAATAACTTGCCGTCGGGAGTCTTTTGGAAGCGAACCGTCTCGGTTCCGCGCACGATGGTGAGCGCGTCGATTCCTTCGAGCTTCAGCAGGCTCTCCTGCTTCTCCCGCAGCGCGCTGTTCTGCTTTATCTCCGGCCGACCCCACAGATAAACCGGCAGCAGGACGATAAAGACGATGCTCAAGACGACCGCCGACCGGATGCTCACGCGAAGAACCTCCTGCGCACGAAGACGGCAATCGCGATCATCATCAGCAGCAAGGTCTCAAAGCCGGCCGCCAGATAGGCAAGCCAGTTCGATTCCTGACTGGTCACGTAGAAGCCCGCGGTCTCAGCCTTGTTGAGCTGTTCGCGGCTGACGATCAGCATCTCATCGCCTGCCATCTCATTGATCAGGCTGACCGCGAGGTCGCGATTGCCAAGCATTTCGATAAACTGGTTGGATGGAAACACCGAGCTTCCGAATCCGACCAGCCGCGTCATCTGCTGCACGGAGATGTGCGGCGTAGCCGCCGGAGTGAAATCGATTTCCGAGCCGACTGGAATGGGACCCTTGAAGTCGCGCGAGGCCTGGAACTCGGTGATTCCAGTGGTTAGCGCCTTGGGATCGCCCGAAGCCCAGCTCTCGTGCGAGGAGCGCAGAAATTCGCTTTCCTGCGCGACTTGCAGGCCGTCGGGCGCCGCCGCCCCGACCTTGAGCGTGATATCGACTCCGCGCGCGAGTGAAAAGACCGCCGGCGCCGCCATCGCGCGGCTGATTGCATTGTCTTCAGCGCGCAGCGGAATCTGCGTGGTAAGAATCTCTCCGGCCGTCAGGCGGTAGGCGGGATCGACCACCACCTGATCGGTGTAACTCAAGCCGTATTGGTTCAGGAACTTGACCAGGCTCGGCGATCCGTACGGATCGATAAACGCAATGTAATGGCCGCCCTTGCCCACGTACTTCGCAAGTTCGGCGAGTTCCTCGGGCAGAAAATCCTTGCGCGGACCGAGCGACACCAGCACCGTGCAATCGTCGGGCACTCCGCCGGCGAACAGCGAGACGTTATCGACCTGATAGTTATTCTGCTCCAGAAGCCCGCGCCACTGTGAATAACCATTGTTGCGATCGGTGTCGTACAAATCGTGTTCACCGTGGCCCACGGTGAAATAGATGTGCTTGGTTGCGTCCGCGGAAATTTGCAGGATCGCGGGAATCAGCAGATCGGAGCGGGCGTTGTCGAAATCGCGCCGCCGCCCCTGCGACTCGACCACCACCTCGCCGTAGCTCGAGACTCCATACTGATGCGCCAGTCCCGGAGCCTTGTTGACGTCGATCACCTGGTAAGTGACGCGCGGCGTGAACGCCGCGGCCTGGAACAAAAGATCCGCGAGTTCGAGATAGGCGGGATCCTCGGTGCGGACGAACGCCATCACCTTGACCGGATGGGTCAGGCCGCCGAGCACGCGCTTGTCGAAATCCGACAGCGAGTACTTCTTGTTCGGGGTCAGATCGAAGCGCACGTTGTGCTCGGTGATGATCATGTTGAGCAGGATCAGCACCGCCGCCAGCGCGACGACCGTGTAAATCAATATGGCGTAATTGCGCCATATTGATCCCCGCGCCTCGGGCTGCGACGTTACCTCCGGCCGGTCCACTTGCGTGCCTCCATCGAGCGCAGGGTCAGGAACAGGAAAAAGACTATGAAGAACAGGAAATAGGTGACGTGATCGATATCGATCACGCCCTTGGCGAAAGTGTCGAATTCATCGAACATCGAAAACGCGCGCAACGCGTCGAGCCATCCCGACTGAAACGCGGCTTCATTCCAGTTGAGCACCCACATCAGGAGCAGCCCGACCAGGGTCGCGACGCCGGCAACAACCTGGCTCTCGCACAGCGAGGATACGAACACCCCAAAGGCCAGGAACGCGCCGCCAATCAGCAGCAATCCGGTGTATCCCGCCAACAGCGGAAACAGCGGGAACTCGTGAATCCAATACACGTACACCGGATAGAGCAGCGTGAAGGAAAGCATCATCAGGAAGATCACGACCGCCGCAAGGAATTTGCCGCCCAGGATTTCGCCGTCGCGGATCGGGTAGGTATAGAGCAGCTCGATTGTTCCGAGTTTGCGCTCCTCCGCGAACGAACGCATCGTGATGAACGGCAGCGTAAGCCACAGCACCTGCCGGATATCCGAGAACAGCAGTTGCCAGTAATTCTGGATAATGTCGCGCGCAAACGCCATCGTCTCGAAAAAGTTCAGATCGCTCCACGCGCGTAATCCGGCGAACAGCGTGAACACGCCCGCGACGATATAGACCAGCGGAAACGCAAAGTACGAGCGCAATTCCTTGCGCATCACGGCGAACATCCGTGACGGCGAAAAGCCGGTGCGCGTTCCGGCAGCGGCCAAACGCCCGGCTTCGGACACCGGCCGGGCGGCCTCGAGTGTGGCAGCGCCGTTGGACATCTATTACCTCAAGCCCGGGCCGGCGGCGGCCCGATCGCTAATTCCGATCTTCATTCCCAGTTTTCCCTATACCCGGTCTTCCTTCGTCACCAGCCGCATGAACAGATCCTCGAGCGACAGCGCCATCGGCTTGATCTCGAGCAGACTCCATCCGTGCTGCACGACCGCCGCGGCGAGCGCGCCGCGCACCTGATCGCCGTTGCCGGTGGAAAATGCAATGAACCCGCACGCGCCTGATTGCCCCGTGTCCGCCGGACGCTCTTCGAGCCGTTCGACGCCGGGCACGGCGCTAAGCACGCTCTTGATTTGATCGACTGGGCCGGCGACCGTCAGCAGCGTCTGGTCGCTGCCCTGAAGCTTGGCGGTCAGATCCTCCGGGGTGTCCTGCGCGACGATATTGCCGCGATCGATAATCACCACGCGCCGGCAGGTCATGTTGACCTCGGGCAGGATATGGGTGGAAAGCAGCACCGTCGAACGTCCGGCGAGCGAGCGAATCAGCTCGCGAATCTCGACCACCTGGCGCGGGTCGAGCCCCACGGTTGGCTCGTCGAGAATCAATACTTCAGGATCGGGCAGCACCGCCTGCGCGATTCCGACCCGCTGGCGATAGCCCTTCGAGAGCTTGCCGATCAGCTTGTGCCGGACCTCTGCGAGACCGCAGGTTTTTATCGAAAATTCGATTCGTTCCCGGGTCGTTTTCGCGTCCAGGCCGCGCACCCGCGCGGCGAATTCCAAAAGCGCCGTGACGGTCAGGTCGGGATAAAGGACCATGTTCTCGGGCAGATAGCCGATCTTGCGGCGGGCCTCGATCGAATGTTCGGCGACGTCGATTCCGCCGATTAGCGCACGTCCGGAAGTGGCCGGAAAGAATCCGGTCAGAATTCGCATGATCGTGGTCTTGCCCGAGCCGTTGGGTCCGAGCAGACCGATAATCTCGCCCTTTTCGACCTTGAACGAGACGTGATTCACCGCACGTGTCGCACCGAAATATTTGGTAAGGCCTTGAACCTCTATCATTTAGCTATTTTCTGCCCAAGCTCACGCGCCTTGATGGGATATTGAATTCAGGCGCGGAGACTATCTCGCATCAGTCGGATGAACCAGAGCTCCAGCCATGTCGCGAAATCCATCGGCATTGTACGAACGCCCGGCGCAAGAAGTCAATTCGATGCCGCCGATGCCGCGACGGGTCATTTATCGCCTTATGTTTCGCGCCCCGGCCGCGGAGCTTTATATTTCGCGCCGGCTCATTTATCTTCGATCATTGTCAAACGGCCTTTGGAGCAAGTTTGACTCGAGACGGGTTTCGATTGGCGGAGATGCGATGGGCAAGGCGATAGCGGGCGCGGTAGTAGTCGCGATAATCGCGGCAATTTTGTTCTATCTGTGGGCCGGGCAAAATCGCGTTGCTCAGGACGAGCTGCAGCAGCAGATCGCCGCGCTGAATAATCAGGTAATCCAGCTTCGCGACGAGAACACCCAGCTCAAAGGCCAGCTCGCCAGCGTTCAGTCGGAAGAGCAGAATCTCGCCGCGCAGAACGACGAACTGCGCAAGGCAATCGGTACCGTAAAGGCGACCGGCAAGCTCCCGCCAAACCTCCCCTACCCGCCGAAATGAGGAAGTAACCACAGATTTCGCGGTTACTCCTTGCCTGTTTTTTCGCGCGGGACCAGAAACCGCTGCCATTCGTCCAGAAAGCCCAGCTTGCGCAAATCCGTCATCCGATCGAGATAGACCTCGCCCTTGAGATGATCGGTCTCATGCTGGATTACCCGCGCATGAAAATCGCGCGCGACAAAATCCAGCCGCTCGGCGTTGCGCCCGAGCGCCTGCACGCGCACCTCGCTCGCGCGCGCGACCATCCCGCGCAGGTCCGGGATGCTGAGGCATCCTTCCCATTCCTCGATCGGCGCGGGATTCATGATCGTCACGACGGGATTGATCAGAACCGTAAGCGGGACCGCCGGCATATCGGGGTAACGGGGATGATTCTCGACCTCCAGAACCGCAAGCTGGATCGGCAGATGCACTTGCGGGGCGGCAAGACCGACGCCGTGGTACTCGTACATCGTCTCGACCATGTCGTCGATAAGCCGCTGGAACTCGGGCGCGGCAATCCGCTCGACCGGCACCGCCTGTGCCACGGTTCTTAGCGAAGGAAATCCGAGCCGCGCCACTTTAAGAATCATATTGCAAGCTCCCGGCGCACGATAACGCCCGACGGCGGATTGTACCTCTATACCGCCTTCGCGTACACTTTTTGCCTCTAGCGAGGCAATCCGGCTCGAGCGGAACTTGAGCGGAAGATCAACGATGATCACGACGCAGCGAACTTTTCAGATAAAGAAGGGCTCTTTCGCCGAATTTCAGCGCCTCAGCGCGCGCGGCGTATGGCCTTACTTCGAGCGAATCGGCGCCCGAATCATCGGGATGTGGATGGTCGCGGAAGACGAGCGCGAAGCGCCTTCCCCCGACTATGACACCGTGATTTTGCTCACCCGCTACGAAAGCCGCGAGCATTGGCAGGCGACGCGCAACCCGTCGATGCTTGGCGGCGAGGGTCCGCTGTGGGAGCGATGCCGCGACGCGCTGCAAAAGCGGCGCGCGCTGACCGTGGCGACATGGCTGCGATTTCTCGATTCGGGAAGCGAAATCACCGGCGGACCATACTTTCAATAGCGCCGGCGATGCGGCAGATAATGGAACTTTCCGGCCCCATTCGAATTCACGGTTCCCAAGGATCTGATCGCACGTGAACTTCCGAATCGCGCCGACTGCGGCCGTTATCGGATTGATCGCGGTACTGACGATCGGCGCCGGATCGCACGCGCTCCGGTCCGTCAGCGCCGCGCAACAGACCACGCCCACCGCGACGAACCCGCCGGCGATCGTCACGGGACATCCCGCAGCGCTCGCGAGCCGGGGATCGATCCGATATTCCGATCTTCCGCCGCTCGCGCCCCGGGCGCGGCGCGCGATCCGCTCGATTCCGCGCCGGGTGCCGGACTTCGCGCAATACCTGCAAGCGCTGGCTGCTCTCGAAGCGGCGCCGGGAACGGGCGCCGCGACGCTCGCGACTGTTCAAGCGAGTATCGCCGAAGCTGTCGGCGCGAATTTCGCCGGTATCGACGAGCCCAATTCGGATTGCCAATGCGAGCCGCCCGATACCCAGGTCGCCGCCGGACCGAGCGACGTTGTCGAAGTGGTGAACGTCGCGATGAACGTCTTCGACAAGTCGGGAAACTTCCTTGGGGCCAAATCGCTCAACGATTTGTTCGGCATCGGCAGCAACTTCTCGACCGATCCGCGCATCCGCTACGATACGCAGAGCGGGCGATGGTTTATCTCGATGCTGTCGCTGGACAATGCCAAGATCAACCTTAGCCATAATAGCTATTTCAATCTGGCTATTTCCAAAAGCAGCGATCCGACCGGAACTTGGACGCTTTACCAGTACGAGACGCCGGGGAGCCTCGGCGATCAGCCCGGGCTAGGGATCAGCAATGACAAGGTCGCGATCACCGGAAATGCCTTTTCGTGTTCTCCGTCGTGCAACAGCAACCAATTCCTGGGCAACGAGGTGCTGGTAATCGACAAGTCTGATCTGGTGAGCGGAGCTACTTCTCCGCGCGCGGATTTCTACCCCCCTCCAGTGGATAACAACAGCTTCACGATCCTGCCCGCCCACGAGATCGCCGCGACCGGTCTGGCACTGCCTGATACGCTCTACATGGCGTCAGTCCAATACCCCACCGCCAGCTCGATTGTCGTGTTCGAGGTCACCGGAACCCCCTCGGGCGGCAAGTCGCACGGCACTTTGATTTCGCCGACCTCGCGGCCGATCGGCGCGCTGGACATTCCGCCGCCGGCGCCTCAGCTCGGCACCTCGAAGCAATTGATAGATTCGGGCGACAACCGGCTGCAGGACGCCGAATGGCGCGACGGCGCGCTCTGGGTCGCGGGCGACAGTCAATGCATTCCAGCGGGCGACTCCTCCGCACGCGCGTGCATGCGTTATATTGAGATACTCACTTCTTCGATGACGGTGAATCAGGATTTTGATTTCGGAACGAGCAATTTCTATTACTACTATCCGTCGATCGCGCTCGACCAGTCCGACAACCTGATCACCGCTTTCTCCGGCTCTTCATCGACGACGCATCCTTCCGCCTATGTATCATCGCAGTTGTCCACCGACCCGCCGAACTCGCTCCGGGCTCCGGCGATCCTGGCGCCCGGAGTCGCCATCTACGACGGAACGCGATGGGGCGACTACTCGGGCGCGGGGATTGACCCGAGCGATCAATCCACGGCGTGGGTGGCCGCCGAATTTTCCGCGCCTGGCTCGTCGGCGAACTGGGGCACGGAAATCGCCGCCGTGCAGGCGCCAATCGGCGCTTCGCCAAGCCCGACGCCGACTCCGACGCCGGGAAAGCTCGCGCTCAGCAAGCACAAATTCAATTTCGATAGGGTGAAGATCGGAAAGGTGGCCGTGCAGAATGCCAAGGTTCGCAACATCGCTCCCGGCACGCTGATCGTAACGATCCAGAGCGGCCTCGCGCCGCCTTTTTCATCGCCGCAGTCCGGGCAAACGCTGACGCTTGGTTATCGCCAAAGCGCAACAATCGCGATCCAGTTCGCGCCCGTCGCGACCGGCGAACAATCGGAAACGCTGCGGCTGACCAGCAACGACCCGCGCAATCCAAGCGTCGCTATCGCAGTGCGGGGCAACGGCCGCGCGCCGTAAGTGGAGTCTTCCGATAACTCCGGCACACGCGGCGACCGCGCGATTACTGGCCGATCGAGTTGCTCAATGATTGGGTTTTCTGCCGCAGGATGCTGACCAGCTTGTCGTAGCCTTCGTTGTTGATTACGCGGTTGAACTGATTGCGGTAGTTCGCGATCACGCTGATCGCATCAACCTGGATGTCGAAAATCTTCCACTGGCCATCAGTCTGCCGCAGCATGTAATTGACGCTGAGCGGGTTGGGCCGATCCTGCACGACCACGGTGCTGTAAACCTGCGCGTCGTCGGGCGAGTTGATATGCTCGCGGTTGAACGTGATCGCCGTCGATTCGATCTGCGACTGGATTTTCTCCACCGAGTAGGACTGAATTCGCGACAGCACCACGTCCTCGATGAATTTCGTGAACAGCGGAACAAATTGCGCCTGCTGATCCGGAGTCAAAGAATTCCAATGGTACCCGACTGCCGAACGCGCCATGCTGGCGAAATCGATGTGCGCCTCGGCGATTGCGCGCAATTGCGTCATCCGGTCGGCCGGCGAAAGCTGCCGATTGCGGAACACGGCGATCGCCTGATCGACCACGCCCTTGACCGCCCCCATCGGATCGTTCGCGGAAGCCGGCGCGGGTGCCGCGGTCTGCGCGCGCGCGGGCGCCGCCGCATACAGCATCGCGATCACCAGCGCCGCCAGCGCCAGCAGAATCGCGTAGGCGATATACGTGCGCGTCCCTGCGATTTTGACCGCGAATGAATTCGCGGCCTGTCGCCGCGCCGCGGCGCCGCCTCTGCGCACACCTGTTGTCGCATCCATCGCCTTGCTCCCTGCGGGACTCACCCCGCGCTTACGTGCGATCGGACGCTCTTTGCCCGATTTTGGTTTCGCTGCCACCGTGCTCCTGATACTCGCGCGCCGATAAGTTCG
>DATLTX010000228.1:0-20374 GCA_035533435.1 Binataceae bacterium (SeqCode) | reverse complement strand
TCGAGCCGGCCGCGCAGCCGCAGAAATTCGCGCACGTAACGATCCACGGTCCGTTCGCTGACTCCGAGCTCGCGCCGAATTCGCGCCAGCGGCACCCCCAGCGGTTCTTCGTACAGCATCATCGCAATCCGTGCGTAGCGGATTCCCGAAGCGTAACTCGGCTTTCTTGCCTTGCTTGCCATCGGCGCGCCCTCCTTGCGGGCATCCGCATTATAGCCCGCTTCGGGGCGACAACGGTTGTCATCTATCCGCGTATAATGATCTGGTTGGGCGGCGCGCGCTGTCACGGCCGAACGCCCCGTTTGTCTCGAACCGCGAGTCGCTGGAGATGGGGCACACGATGTTCCGGCTGCGCCGCGCATTCGGCGCCGCAGTTGGATAAGCCGAATGGAAAATCATATCGTCAGCGTCGCGCCCGCGGAGCGCTGCAAGCGGAGATAAGCAAGGATGCTTGAGCTTCACTACTCGAACCGGCTCGAAGGACTGATCGAGCCGCTCGCGCGCGCGATCGCGCAGCACCAGCATCGCGATCCACTGCGGCAAATAGCGATCGTCGTACCCAATCGCACAGTCGAGCAATTCGTGAAATACCGCGTCGCCGAGCACCTCGGCGTCGCCGCAAATCTGGCGTTTCCATTCCTGCGCGCGCACCTGACGGCGATTGCGCAGAGCGCCAACCCGCGGCTCCGGGTTCTCGGCGCCAACCCGCTTCAGCTCGTCATATTCAATTGCCTGATGAGCCAAAAGACCCGTGCTAACTCGGCGCTTGCACCGGCCTGGGAATACATCGACGCCGGCGCCGGCGGCAGTCCGGAGGCGGAGCTGCGAAGTTTCGAGCTTTCGGGACGGCTTGCGAAGCTGTTCGAGGAATACTCGATCTCGCGGCGCGCGATGCTGACGCAGTGGAGCGGCGATCGTCTGACCGCCGCCGACACCGTATTCGCTGACAGCGAGAAATGGCAGCAGGCGCTGTGGCGAATCATCTTCGAGGCCGGCGGCGCCGCGAATAAAGAATGGACCGGCGACGCCGCACACGACTGGATGCTGTTGCCCCACGCGTTCGCGCAAATCGGCGATCGCGCGCTCGCCGACGCCGTGCCCGAAGAGATGCACGTGTTCGGACTCGCGTCACCGGGCCAGGCGTACGCGGAGATCTTCGCGCGGCTCGGCGACTTGGGCGCGCTTTCGATATACGCGCTCAATCCGTGCCGGGAATTCTGGGAAGACCTTGATACCTCGCGGCGCACCCGCGGAGCGGACTGGACCCGTCGCGGGAGCCGGATCGGCGGCGAACTCGGCGCCAGCGAAGATCCGTTCGGCCTTTCGGCGGGAGACAATCTCGCGCTCGGACTTTGGGGCCGGCCGGGCCGCGAATATATTCGGCTGCTCAATGAGCTCAGCAATTGCGACTTCGATTCAAACTTTATCGACCGTCCCGACGGCACCGATGGATCTCTCCTTGCGCGTTTTCAGCAGGATGTTTTGGATCGCGCGCCCGAAGCTGAACTGAAGTCGGCCGATAGGCCAGCGAGCATCCGCTTTCTGGCCTGTCCCGGAGTCCGGCGCGAGGCCGAGATCGTCGCAAACGAGATCTGGAGGCTCGTGAAGCAGAGCGAATCCGCATCGCGTCCGCTGCACTTTCACGAAATCGGCGTGCTGCTTCCCGATGCCGAATGCGAAACGTACGCGCCGCACATCGAATCGGTCTTTGCGCGAATCCATGGAATACCGGTCGAGGTCAGTGGACGCAGCGTTGCGCGGCAGAGCCGCGTCGCCGAAGCGATCGGGCTCATGCTGAAGTTCCCGCTCGGCCGCTTCACCCGCATCGACCTGCTGCGATTGCTGAAGCATCCGGCGCTGACCGGCGGCGACCCGGAGCTCGACGTCGAACTGTGGGAGGCGTGGTGCGAGGAGCTGGGAGTCTTCTTCGGCGCCGATGGAGGCGATCTGGCCGCGACAAATATTCCGCCCAATCTCTTCAACTGGGACCAGGCGCTCCGCCGAATCGCGTTGGGTGCGTTCATGTCGGGCGAGCGAAGTGGCAACGATCGGCTGTTCGAGGCTCCGTCGATTGGTGCCCTGATGCCGCTCGAGATCGACGAAGCCGAGATGCCCGCGGCGCAAGCGTTCGTGAGTACGGCGCGGGCCCTGCTGGCCGACGCGCACGCGATCAGGTCGGGGCGCATGAGCTTGGCACGATGGGCGCAAATGATCGCGCGGATGATCGAACGCTACGTCATCGTCGCCGATCCCGACGATCAGCAGATGCGCGACCGCTGCCTGGCGGCGATCAACGCGATGAGTTCCGACGGAATCGACAGTCCCGAAGTGCCGTACGCCGTGGCGGAGGCGATGGCGTCGGCGTTGATCGAAGAGCTCGGCGCGCGCCAGGTCCGCTTTGCGGGACGCGGCGTCGCGGTGGGCGCGATGGGCACGCTGCATTCGATCCCGTTCCGCGTGATTTTTGTGATGGGTCTGGGCGAGTCGCTTTTCCCGGCGCGTGACCCGCGCGACCCGCTCGATCTGCGCCAGACGCGGCGTCAGGCGGGCGACTTGAGCCCTACCGATCGCGACCGCTATCTGTTCCTCGAATCGATTCTGGCCGCACGCGAGCGGATCGCGTTCTCCTACGTCGCGCGCGATGCGCATACCGGAGACTCGCTCGAGCCCTCGACCGTGGTTCGCGAACTCCAGTTCATCGTCGGCTCATATCTCGGTGAACCTGCCGTACAGGAACTGACGATCAATCATCCGGTAAGCCGCTACGATCAATCCTACTTCAACGACCTGGGCGGCACCGGCGAGCGCAACGGCGAATTGATTAGTTTCGACGCCGCCGCGCATCGCGGCGCGCAAACGAAAGCGCTGCGTGAAAATCTGAACGATCAGGCGAAATCCGCCGCGCGGCTTCACTTTGGCGAGTTGCTGGCCGCGCTCTCACCCGAGGCACGCGTGGCGCTGCGTCCCGTTCTGCGCAGTCCGCGCGGGCATCGAGGTGAAGACCCGGATCGAGAGGCCGAACTGGATTTGCCGGTCTCTGCGCTGCGAAAGTTCCTCGAGTGTCCGGCGCAGGGCGCCGCACGTTTTGCGCTGGGCATGAGCGAAGACGAGGACGCCGACGAGGAGAGGTCGGACGAGCCAGTCGCGATGAGTAATGTCGATCATGCGATGCTGCTGCGCGAAGTTTTTTGGACACTGCCGCAAACCGACGCCGCCGCCAAGTCCGAATACTTGCGTGCGGTTGCACTTGCACAGATGAAGGGGCGCGCACCGGTCGGTCCGATCGCAGACCTGCACGGCGATCAGGATCTCGAATTGCTCCGCGGTTGGGGTGCGTACGCCAGGGCCGCTGGCGCCGGCGATCTATCAAAATGGAAGGAATTTCGCCTCGGCCGCGCCGATGAGCGCGCGTCATCGGCGCAGGAGATTTTACCTTACCTCGCACTTGAAGTGCCGGTGCGCATCGCGCGCGGCAAATCGATCACGCGGCGGGTCAGGCTGCACGGCGGTGTTGGCTTGTTCTCGCCTGGCCTCGACATGGCGTTGCAGTTCGTCAACCGCAAAAATGCCGGCGCGAAACATTTTCTGCCGCTGTTCTTGAACGCGATCGTGCTCAAGGCGGCGGGGCTGCCGATCGGCAAACCGTTCAAAGCCATCGTGGTCGGTGCCGAAACCGGCAAGCCGAAAGATGCACCGCCGTGGATTAGAACGCTCGCGACGCCGGCGAAGGATAAGGCGAGCGAATATTTGACGACGATCGTCAGCGACCTGCTCTCTGGCGCGCACGACTATTTCCTTCCGATCGAGGCAGTGGAGCGGGCGTATGCGGCCCTGCGCAAGGGTGAGGACGCGGCGAGCCTAATCTCCGCGCTCGAGGATATCCGCGACTCTGAATTCGGTAAGTGCAGCTCGGCGTATGGACCGCTGCGCCGATGGCGCGAGCTCGAGCCTCCCCGACCGGCGAAGATTTACGATCTTGTGAAGGACCGCTTCGGACCGATTAATGAGCTATTCGGAGACGACGAGGCGGAAGAATGAAGGACGCAACCTATATTCGTCCGCGCATCCTCGACCAGATCAGCCTCGACGCGCATTGCGTGATCGAGGCCAACGCCGGCACCGGCAAAACCTTCGCGATCGAGCATCTGGTCGTCGAGTTGCTGGTGCGCGGAAAGGCGCAGCTCGAACAAATCCTGGCGGTGACCTTCACCCAGCGTGCGACCGCTGAGCTGCGTGCCCGAATTCGCGGCGCTGTTGAACGCGCCCTGCGCGCCGCGCGCGCAGGCGATCAAGCGATGATATCGGCGTATCCACAGGGCGCCGATCTCACCGCACCGCTCGAGACCGCGCTGTTTTCATTCGAGCGGGCCCCGATTCATACGATTCACAGCTTCTGTCAGCGGATTCTGAGCGAGATGGCATTTCATACGGGCGCGCGCTTCGCGACGGAAACCGCCGACGGAGAAGCTCTGTTTCACGAGGGTTTTCGCGCCGTGCTGCGTGAAAAAAAGATGGCGGATCGCGAGTATGCGGAGCTTTTGCGGGAGTGGATCACGAAGCACCAGAACAACCCGCTCGATGATCTCGAGGAGATGCTTCACGAGCTCCACGGCAAGCGCTACGAAGTTCCGGTTCCAGACCCGGCTTCGGCGATGGAAGTTCGGATCGCCGGAATATTGCTCGATCCAATCCGTCAATGGCTGCGGACGGAGAAGTCCCGGCGCAAAGTACTCGATTATGACGACATGCTGGCGAACGTGTTCGAAGCGCTCGAGCGCGACCGCGGCGGCCGGCTGACCGCGGCGCTGCGCGCGCGGTACCGCTTTGCGTTGATCGACGAGTTCCAGGACACCGACGATCTTCAGTGGGCGATCTTCCGGAAGATTTTCGTGGAAGGCGCCGCGCAAAATGTCCTGTACCTGATTGGCGATCCCAAGCAAGCGATCTACTCGTTTCGCGGGGCGGACGTTTACGCATATCTGAACGCTCGCGACCAGATCGCCGCGCCGCCGCATCTTCCGATTCCGCTGGTCGAAAATTTCCGTTCCACCGCACCGATGATCGACGCAATCAACGCGATCCTCGACCAGCGCGCCAAGCAGCCGCTGTTCAGCGGCGAGATCCAGTACCGGCATCCCGTGACTTACGGGAGCGGGGACCTTCGCGCCACCGCGGGCGGCAAGGATCTGATTCCGATCACGCTGGTCACAACCAAGCCCGGCGCGAAATACAACGCCGGCGCGCTCAAAAGCGCACTCGCGCGCCGGATTTCCGCGACGATCAAGAACCTCGTGACGAATCCCGATTCGGCAATCACCGTAACCGACGGCGCCAAGCCCGGCCCAAGAGTCTCCTTCGGTGATATTTTCATCCTGACGAATACCAAAGCGGAAGGAGTCTTTCTCGCCGATCACCTTCGCGCTCAAGGCATTCCGTACGCGTTCTACAAGCTCGAAGGATTGTTCCAGACCGCCGAGGCCGGCGATGTCCTCGACGTGCTGCGCGCGGTCGCCGCGCCCAACAATTGGTCGCATCGCCTGAAAGCGTGGACGACACCGTTTTTCGCGGTCCCGATGCGCGAGCTGGCGACGCTGGGGGAACCGGAGCCGTCGGATCCGTTGATGGCGCTACTGGCGCGATGGCACGGGCTCGGCAAGCAGGGAGATTTCGCGGAGTTGTTCGAGTCAATTCTCGAGGATGGCGGGCTCGCCGCGCGGCAATTGTTTCTTGCCTCGAGTCTGCGCGAGCTTACCAATTACGAACATATTTTCGAGTTGCTCCTGGAAGAGGCGCTTCGAGAAGGATGGTCGATTGCGGAAATCATCGATCATCTCTCCGCGTATATCGCGGAACACGGCAAGCCCGCCGGCGAGGACACCAATCTCCTGCGGCTCGAGAGCGATCGCGACGCCGTCCAAATCATGACCATCCACGCGTCCAAGGGGCTCGAGGCGCGCGTGGTGTTTCTGTTTGGCGGCTTCTTCGCAAACACACAAGCGCGCGCGGTGCGGATTTATCATGACCGCGAACGCGATCGGCAGCTCGCGATCGGGAAAGCCACGCAGGATCTGGAACGCACAAGAATCAAACAAGATGAGGCCGAAGAGGACCAGCGGCTGTTGTACGTGGCGATCACGCGCGCACGCGCAAAACTGTATCTTCCATATTTCCCCACCACGCTCGGGCGACGTGATCTCTCCGGAAGGTATAAACGGCTGAACGAGCGACTGCGCGCCATGGATGCGGGCGGCGCGCTCGCCGAGCCGCTATTCGAGACCGTTGCGGCAGAGATGACCTTGCAGCCAGCCAGCGCGAGCGCAAATGAGATCGCCGGATGGCAGCCGCCCGCGAGTCTTCTCGCGGACGCGGGCAACCGCGAAATCGATGAAGAACTACTCGCGCTCGCGCGCAAGAGCGCTCCGCTCTCGACACTGTCTTATACCTCGCTTAACCGGCGCGCGGCTGTAGACTTTGACGAACCCGCCGAATTCAAGCGCGACTTCGAGCAACAGGTCGAGATTTCGTCGGAGCCCGGCGGCGGCGCGTCCGCGGGGATTTTCCTGCACGAGGTAATCGAGAAGCTCGATCTCAAAACGCTCGCCGCCACAGTTGATCTGGCGCACTGGTGCGCGCTCGAAGAGGTGCGCGAACTGTTCGATAGCGCGCTACGCCGCCATCAGGTGCCCGAACGCGAGCGGTGGATGGTTCGCGGTCCCGAGTTGATCTTCAACACGCTGCGATCGCCGATCGCGGCCGGAGCTGCGACGGTCCCGGCGCTGGCCGAATGCGCCTGCTCACGTGAGATGGAGTTCACGTTTCCGATACCTGAGCGCGCGCATCGCGTGGCCGCGTCGGCGCGAGCGAAAGACGGCGCGCGATGGCGGATCGAGCGGGGCGTTTACGTTGGCTTTGTGGATTTTGTGTTTCGCCACGAAAACCGGATTTATTTCGCCGACTGGAAGAGCGACTTGCTGGAGTCCTATGAACCCGCCGCGGTCAAGAAACACGCGCTGCGGAATTACAGCCTCCAGGCCAAGATCTATACGATCGGCGTGCTACGCCTGCTCGGAGTTCGCAACGAGACCGACTATGAAACTTCCTTTGGCGGATTGCTCTACCTTTTTTTGCGCGGGATCACACCGGCCGGCGGCGGAAATCGCGGCGTGTATTTTCACCGCCCGCCATGGCCCGAGGTCGTGCGCGCGGAGCACGAGCTGATGAATCCTTTCGACGTTTCGGGGCGAAATCGATGAAGCCGGTTTATCCTCTGCTCGCGATGGACACCGCGTGGCAGCGCGACACGCGCACGGCGCGCGGCGCCACGCAGTTCGAGAGCGACATGGCGCGGCTGCGGGCGTCGGCAGCGGAACTCGGTCTGGAAGCCGGTGCGGTGCATCTGGCGGCGGAGATCGCCGCGCTGGAGCCGGGCTTCGATCTCGACGACGACTCCCGCTTCGCACTAATCGTGCTGATCGTTATGTCACAAGCCGCGCTCACCCAGGGCAGCACGCGCTTTCCCGTAAGCGGCGCGGAAGCGAAGGCGCCGATCGAACGGATGCTTGGCGCGCTGATGGGGCCGCCGTTCGACGAATCCGCGCACGCGCGGGTTGTGGAGAAAATCGCGGCGATTATATCCGCTGACGGCGCCGCCACGGTTATCGGAAGCAAGCCCGACGCGCGTCGCCCGCTGCTCTACTTGAAGCCGCATTTGTACCACGAGCGGATTTACCGCGCCGAGCAAAGGCTCGCCGAGCGCGCAGCCGCGCTGCTCGATTCCAATCAGGCGCCGGACAAAAGAGCGATCGCAAAAGCGCTCGCCGACGTGGCCGCTCGCCCGGCAACAGTCGGCGGCGCCGCGGCGCCGCTTTCAGATGAGCAACGCCGCGCGGTGGAGATCGCGGTGAGTTCGGGTCTCGCGGTAATTTCCGGCGGTCCGGGAACCGGCAAGACCTCGATCATCGCGGCGATCTTGCGCGTGCTCGTCCGCCTCGGCGTGGATCCCGCGGCGGTCGCATTGGCCGCACCGACCGGCAAGGCCGCGTACCGGATGAATGAATCGATCCGGAATACGATTGCGGCGATAGGCGATCCCGCAAAGGAAGATCTCGCGCTGGAAAAAGCGCCCGTGCCCTCGTCCACGATTCATCGCTTGCTCGGGTATTCGAGCACGCGGCGAACCTTTTTGCATCATCGCGGCAATCCGCTCGATGCGGGCGTTGTGATCGTCGATGAAGCGTCGATGCTCGATCTGACGCTGATGGACCGACTTGCCGGAGCGCTGCGGCCGCAGGCGCGCATGGTGATATTGGGCGACGCGGATCAGTTGCCCTCGGTCGCGGCGGGCGCCGTGCTTCGCGACCTGATGTCCGCTGCGGACAGCGGCGCGCCGGCCACGGCGGCGAAAAGGAGCGCGACGCTGCGCGAGAATTATCGCGCCCGGTCTAACGACGCGGGCGGCGCCGCGATTGCGCTCGCCGCGCGCCAAATCAATGATGGCCGCGCCGATTTGATATCCGGCGCCGATAGTCCGGTGCTTTTGCGCGCGGCTCCCGCCGAGCTTGCCTTCTCCGGCGTCGAGTTGGTTGCCGGCGTATCGGACACGCTGCCAGAATTTCTGGCGTGCTTCGCGCGCGCGCAAGTCGAAGCAGATGACTATGCGGCAATGGCGGCGCGAACCTATGCGCTCGACGACGGCAGGTTCGACGCCGAAGATTCCGCGGCGATCGCGCGGATGCTCGAGCATCTGTCGCGCGCACGGATCCTGTGCGTGACTCGGATTGGCAGAAGCGGCGCCGACGCGATCAACGCTCGAATGCATCGCGAGGCGCTGCGCCGCGACGCGCCGCCCGAGCGCCGTACGATGGTCGCGGGCGAGCCGGTGATCGTCCTGCGCAACGATTACGATCACATGCTGTTCAATGGCGATCAGGGCGTGCTCGTGAACCTTGCCGAGCATGGTGGGACCAGGTCGCTCGCGGCGGTCTTTGCGCGTGAGATGGGGCTGGCGGCGTTTCGAATCGCGATGCTCTCGGACACGATCGATCTGTGTTACGCGATGACCGTGCATAAGGCGCAAGGCTCGGAGTTCGATTGCGTCGGATTAATTCTGCCCGAGCGCGATCTGCCGCTGCTCTCGCGCGAGACGATTTACACCGCGGTCAGCCGCGCCCGGCGATCGTGCGTGATCTTCGGCAGCGCGGACCTGCTCGAAAAGGCGATCGCGCGGCCTGTCGAACGATTCTCGGGACTCGCGGAGGCGATCGAGCGGCGCCGCGCCTTCAAATCCGGCGGCTGACTTGCGCGTCTCGCAAACCCGCCCGCTATCCGCGGGCGTCTGAAGATTGGCAAGATTACCAGGCGTCATCGCGCGGGCCGGCGTAATATACTCAAGGCGCGCGACTACGTGACGAAGGGAGAATCTCCAATGCAAATGGGAATGATCGGATTGGGCAGAATGGGCGCGAACATGGTGCGGCGGTTGCTGCGCGCCGGCCATCAATGCGTCGTGTTCGATGTGAGCCAGGACTCGGTCAAGGCTCTGGTGAAGGAAGGCGCGATCGGCGCGGCGTCGATGGACGATTACGTGGCGAAACTCACCAAACCCCGCGTGTCATGGATGATGGTGCCGGCAGCAGTAGTGGAGACCACCGTCGCGGAACTCGGCAAACGCTTCGAGCGCGGCGACATCATCGTCGATGGCGGCAACTCGTACTACATCGATGACATTCATCGCGCCAGGACGCTGGCGGGAAAGGGGATTCATTACGTCGATTCCGGAACCAGCGGAGGGGTGTGGGGATTCGAGCGCGGCTACTGCCAGATGATCGGCGGCGAGGCCGGCGTGGTGAAGCATCTCGATCCGATTTTCGCGGCGCTGGCTCCGCCGATCGATAGCGCGCCGCGGATCGAAGGGCGTGACAACGTCAAGAACAGCACGGCCGAGCACGGCTACCTGTATTGCGGACCCAACGGCGCGGGACATTTCGTCAAGATGGTGCATAACGGAATCGAGTACGGGATCATGGCCGCGTACGCCGAGGGGCTGAACATCCTGCGGCACGCCAACGTCGGCAAGACCCAGGGCGCCGCCGACGCCGAGACCACTCCGCTGCGCAACCCGGATCTGTATCAGTATGACTTCAACCTCGCCGACATCACCGAGGTATGGCGGCGCGGCAGCGTGATCTCGTCGTGGCTGCTCGATCTGACGGCGACTGCGCTGCTCGGCGATCCGGAGCTTAAAAAATTCGCCGGTCGCGTGTCGGACTCGGGCGAAGGGCGATGGACGGTGGACGCGGCGATCGACGAGGGCGTGCCCGCCTATGTTCTTACCACGGCGCTGTTCGAGAGATTCAGCTCGCGCGGGGCGGCCGACTTCGCCGACAAGCTGCTGTCCGCGATGCGCTATGAATTCGGCGGACATCTGGAAAAACCCGGCAAGTAAACGCGCTGCGAGCGCGCAGCCCGCCCGGCAAAGGAAACCCAATGGCGACCGAGCAAGTTCAAAATATCGATAACCTGACCCAGGCGCGGCCGGGCGATCCATGCACGATCGTGATCTTCGGGGCCGCCGGCGATCTCACCAAGCGCAAGCTGATTCCGGCGTTTTACAATCTGCTGCAGAGCAAATTTCTGCCCGACAAGTTCGCGATCGTGGGTGTGTCGATTGAGAATTACACCGATCAGGTTTTCCGCGATCAGCTTTCCGGTGAGATCAAGAAATACGCGACCTCCGAAGTCGATATGAAGTTGTGGGAGACGTTTGTCTCCAAAGTTTACTACCACGCCGGCAACTTCACCGATCCCAAATTGTACTCCGGCCTGAAAGACAGCCTCGCCAAAGCCGCGAAAGAACAGGGCCTGCCCGGCAACTGCCTTTTCTATCTTGCGGTGGCGCCGCAATTCTTCGGAGAAATCGTGCGCCAGCTCGGCACCGCGGGCCTGGCCGCGGAGCAGGCCGGGGCATGGCGCCGGGTCGTGATCGAAAAACCGTTTGGACGCGATCTCGAATCCGCGGCGGCGCTCAACAAGGAAATCAAGAGCGTGCTCGAGGAAGACCAGATCTACCGGATCGATCATTACCTGGGCAAAGAGACCGTGCAGAACATGCTGGTGTTCCGCTTTGGCAACGGGATCTTCGAGCCAATCTGGAATCGGCGCTATATCGATTCGGTGCAGATCACCTCCGCCGAGACGGTCGGGGTCGAGGAACGCGGCGGCTATTATGAAACCGCCGGCGCTCTGCGCGACATGGTGCCCAACCACATGATGCAGCTAATCGCGATGACCGGGATGGAGCCGCCGACTTCCTTCGACTCCGAAGCCGTACGTGACGAAAAGGCCAAACTCCTGAACGCGATTCAAATCCTCTCGCCCGAAGAGGTGCTCTCGATGGCGGTGCGCGGCCAATACGGCGCCGGAACCGAGCAGGGCAAGCAAGTGCCCGCGTATCGAAAGGAGGATCAGGTAAAGCCGGAGTCGCACATCGAAACTTACGCGGCGCTGGAACTGCATATCGACAACTGGCGCTGGGCCGGAGTGCCGTTTTTCGTCCGCACCGGAAAGCGGCTGGCCGACCGCGTGACCGAAATTGCAATCAACTTCAAACGCGCGCCCAAGTTGCTGTTCAAAGACACCGGCGTCGAGCAGATGACCGCCAACGTGCTGGTGATGCATATCCAGCCGGACGAGGGCATCTCTTTGCGCTTCAGCGCGAAGATTCCTGGACCCTCGGTCAAGATCGGTTCGGTCGATATGAGTTTCAAGTACACCTCTTATTTCGGCGCCGCTCCTTCGACCGGATATGAAACCCTGCTGCTCGATTGCATGATCGGCGATCCGACGCTGTTCCAGCGCGACGACATGGTCGAGGCGGGATGGCGGATCGTCACGCCGGTGCTCGATGTATGGAACGCACTGCCGCCGCGCGAATTTCCGAATTATCCGGCGGGGAGCTGGGGGCCGAAGGAAGCCGATCATCTGCTCGAACGCGAGAGCCGCCATTGGAGAGTAATCGGCTGAATGATCCTGGCGGGTGACATCGGGGGCACCCATGCGCGCGTCGCCATTTTCGATATCGCGGGCGCAAAGCTCCGTTGTGTGGACGAGCGGATCTATCCAACTCGCGATTTCCCGAACCTCGAAAGCGTGGTGCGCGCGTTTCTCGATCATCACAAGCTGGTCCCCGGCGCGGCGTGCTTCGGAGTGGCCGGACCGGTGATCGAGAATCGCGCGCGGATGTCGAATGCCGGATGGACGATCGACGGCGCTTCGATAGCGCGCGAGGCCGGCGTTAAGCACGCCGCGGTGATAAACGATCTCGTCGCCAATGCCTACGGGATCGCCGCGCTCGAGCCGCGCGACTTTCTGACTCTGAACGAGGGCGCTTCCGATCCGCGCGCCAATGCCGCCGTGATCTCAGCGGGCACCGGACTTGGCGAGGCGGGCCTTTTCTTCGACGGGCAAACCCACCGCCCGTTTGCGAGCGAAGGCGGACACGCCGATTTCGCGCCGGCCAGCGATTTGCAAATCGATCTGCTGCGCTTTCTGCGCGCCGAGTTCGGTCGCGTTAGTGTCGAACGCGTGCTGTCGGGCAACGGCCTGTTCAATATCTACCGGTTTCTGCGCGACACGCAGCGCGGCAACGAACCCCCGTGGCTGGCGCAGGAAATCAAGGGCGGCGACGCCGCGGCGGCGGTTACCGGCGCCGCGATGGAGAAAAAATCCGCGCTATGCGAAGCCGCGCTCGAGCTGTTCATTTCGATTTATGGCGGCGAAGCCGGCAACCTTGCGCTGCGAATGATGGCGAGCGGCGGGGTCTATATCGGCGGCGGAATCGCCGTGAAGATTGCGCCGCGGCTCGGCGATCCTGAATTCATGCGCGCTTTCGCGGCCAAGGGCCGGATGAGCGAAATCGTCCGGCGCATACCGGTCCGGGTGATCCTCAACGACCGCGCCGCTCTGATCGGCGCCGCGCGCGCCGCGGCACTCCGTGCGGCGATGCTCAGGGCTTGAGATCGCGGCCGCGGTCAATGCGCGTCGTTCAGATGCGCGCGGACCATCGCGGGCGAGATCATTCCCGACGCCAGTTGCCGCGCGGGACCCAACCGCAGCATGTGAAACAGAAATATCGCGAACGCGAAGCCGGCAGTCACCACACTGAGAGAACCGATCGTGCCGGGATCCGCGGTGACCGCGTCCACGCGTTCGATCGCGAGGATTGCGGCGGCAATCGATATCGAGATCGCGCAGCCGGCCGCGACCGCCACGTCGCGCACCGGCGCGCGGGCGCCGTCTTTCAGGAAGCGGCGCAATTCGCGCGCCGAAAAATAGTCGAGGAACCATCCCGTGGCCTCGTCAACGCCGCGCGCGTTCGGCGGCGAAATCAACTTGCCGCTCAGAGGATCGCTTGCCGGCTGGCCCTGGTTATGGAGTTCGATTCCCGCCAGGATTGCGCGATGGATTTTCCTCGTGATCGGATATCGCCACGCGATCAGAAACGACAGCGCGCCGCAGATCGCGGGCGCCAGTGCGAATATCGCCTTGATCGCGAATATCACTTCCGGCGTCTGCACCGCGTTGGGCACGTAACCGATTCCGGCCAGCACCGCGATCGGCAGTGCGGCGCTTGGAATCGCCACGAATTTTGGCAGAATACTCCAGAACGCGGTGTACTGGCCCTCGCTGCGCCGGCCGGTATAGAGCTCGTCGTAGTCGATCACGTCGGCCTGCATCGAGGGACCCAGGAACAGACCCGCGCCGAAACTCGCGCCCGCCCAGCTAATAAGCACGATCAGCATCGTCGTGTCGCCTTTGCCCAGAAAATACATCGCGGCGCCGCCCGATACGCCCATCCCGAAACTTGCCAGCCAGGTATTCAGCTTGCCGAATCGTTTGGCCGCCGCGACCCACAGCGGAAGGCACAGGAAGCCTACGCCGAAGTAGCCCAGCAGCTCGATCGACAGCCATAGCGCCGGATTCTTCGGTTCAATCACGTAGGCGTTGAAGAACGGCAGCAGCGTTGCCGGTATGGCGCCGGTGATCGAACCGACGATATAGCTCGCGAGCAGAATCCTGAACGGACGATTGCGCAGCGCTCGCCGCACTCCCGGCACCAGCGGATTCGATTCGCGCGCGGTGAAGCCGGGCCGCTCGCGAACTCCCCACGCCAGCATCCAGTACAGCGCCGTCAGCATCAGCGCGAACGCGATACCGAGAAAGTGATAGACGCGCCGCTCATCCCAGCCCAGCACATGCATCAGGATTCCGGGCGCCGCCGCGGCGACGATTGTCCCGAGAATCGTAAACGACTCGCGCACCCCAAACAGGCTCGAGCGCTCGTTGTAGTCGAGCGTCAGTTCCGGTCCCAGCGCGTAATGCGGCAGCACATACACGGTATGAAAAAGGAAATAGAGAATGAACGTGACGCCGAACCACCACGCCGACGCGGTCCCGGTCATCCCACGCGGCGGACTCATCATCGCGTAAAATGCGATCCCGCATAGCGGCGGCCCGACGATCAGATACGGGCGGCGCCGTCCGAGCCGGGTGCGAGTCCGATCCGAGAGCCATCCAACGACAGGATCGCTCATTGCGTCGAGCGAGCGCGCCAGTGCAATCGCGATCGCGAGATAGCCGAGCGGCACCAACACCACATCGGCGTAAAACTTGGGCATGTTGACGAGGATCGGGATTACCAGCGCGGCGCCGGCGAAATTCGGGGCTCCGTAGAGGAGCTTGAGCCGCCACAATACGTGTTCGGATGCGAGGACCGGCGCATCGGCCGTCAAATTCACTGCGGAACCTTCAATTGCCATTATCAGCGAATGCGCGGAGCGCCCAGGCAGACAATCTGGCCGCCTATGGAGCCTTGACCGGGCCCGGAAAGTTTAGCGGAACCCGCCGCCGCGATGATACCGGCGGCAAAAGCGATCCTCGCACGGATCGCAAATCACGAATTGGATGCGCTGAAGGAGCGCGGGCGCAAGTGGCGCCAGGGGCGCGCCGTTTCGTATTGCGCGGCGAGCGCGATCAAATCGAACTCGCCGGCCGGCCGGCCAACGATCTGAACTCCAATCGGCAGTCCGTCGCGAGAGAAACCCGCTGGCAGCGTGATTGCGGGCTGTCCGGTCGCGTTGGCCGGATACTCGAACGCAATCCATGTCCACAGCTCGTCGAGATACCGCTCAGGACTCGAGGGAAACGTGTCACTGCGCATCGGCGGCATCGTCATCGTAGGCGTCAGCAGCGCATCATACGGATCGAGCGCCTGCACAATCGCGCGCGCCGTGTTGTGCATCACCGCGACCAGGTTCACGTACTCGGCGGCCGATAGGTTTTTCCCGTGCTGATACATCTCACGCACGACCGGATCGACCGATTCGAGGTCCGCGATCGGGATCGCCGCGATTCCCACGCAGATGAGCGCGCGCGCGCAGTCCAGCAGCATCGCGCCCGGATCCAGTGCGATTAGCTCGACGCGATGCCCCAGTTCGCGCATCGCGGCGCACGCGCTTTCAAATGACGCGGCGACGTCGGGATCGACGGGCCCGAGTTTGGTTTCACAGATTGCGGCGAGCCGGAGTTTTCGCGCTGCGGCGCGCGGCGCCTCTGCGAATGGGCGCGCGGGCGGCGCGGCCCAATATGGGTCTCCGACCACCGGACCCGCCAGCACGTCGAGCATCAGCGCCGCGTCGCGCACGGTGCGCGCAACCGGTCCGCGCGTAGCGAATCCTCCCCAGGCCTCGCCGCGATGCGGCGCGTAGGTGACCCGCCCGCGCGAGGGCTTGAGGCCGACCACGCCGCAGTTCGAGGCGGGGCCGCGGATCGAGCCTCCGCCGTCGCTGCCCTCGGCCAAAGGGCCAAGGCCGGCCGCGATTTGCGCCGCCGCGCCGCCGCTCGATCCGCCGGCGTTATATTCCGCGTTCCACGGATTGTGTGCGACACCGCACAAGCCACCCTCGGTCGTCGGCCGTCCGCCAAACTCGGGCGTCGTAGTCTTGCCCAGCAGAACTCCACCGGCGTCGCGCAGCCGCGCGGCGATAACCGCGTCGGCCGCGGGAATCGAATCGGCGTAATTTTTCGAGCCCAGCGTGGTTCTAAATTCCCTGGTGGGCGTCAGATCCTTCAGCGAATATGGAACGCCGTACAGTGGGAGCTCGAACGCGCGTCTGCTCTCGGCTTCCATTCGACCGCCATCCGCGAGAGCGCGCTCGGCGGTGATGGTCATGTAAGCGCCGAGAGTTGGATTGAGCCGCTCGATGCGCGCGAGGAAAAACTCGGCGACCTCGCGCGGACGCAGATCTCCCTTGCGGATCAGATCGCGCAGTTCCCAGGCTTCGATATACGGATCGAGCGAAAGCATCGCGGGCTAGACCGCGGTCAATCCACCGTCCACCGAGATCGATGCGCCGGTGACGAACGACGCCGCGTCGCTGAGCAGCCACGCAACGGCCTCGCCGATTTCTTCGGCGCGGGCTTTGCGGCCGATCGGCTCGACCTGGTCGAGGCGTCCGGCCAGCTTGGGCTGCTCCGCTATCATGCCGGCCAGCAGCGGGGTATCGACCACGCCGGGGCATACGTCGTTGATGCGAATCGCTGCGCGCGCGTACTCGATCGCGGCGCATTTCGTCAGGCCGACGACGCCGTGTTTGGCCGCCGTGTACGCGGGCATCGAGTGCGCCGCGACCAGCCCCGCCGCCGAGGCGGTGTTCACGATCGCGCCGGGCGACTTCTGCGCGAGGAACTGGCGAATCTCGGCGCGCATGCACAGCCAGACGCCTTTCAGATTCACCGCCATGATCCGGTCCCATTCTTCTTCCGGGTAGTCGGCGGTCTTGCGCTGCGCGCCGGCGATTCCGGCGTTGTTGAACGCGCAATCGAGCCGCCCGAATTTTTTCACCGCGGCAGCCACTATCGCGTCGGCGTCGGCGGCGCGCGCAACGTCGCAGCGGACGAACTCCGCGTCGCCCTGATGTTCGCGAATCATCCGCACCGTCTCGGCGCCATCACGTTCGGAAACGTCGCCGATAATCACGCGCGCGCCCTCGCGCGCCAAAATCCGCGCGGTCGCTCGTCCGATTCCCGATCCGCCACCCGTTATGATTGTGCTCTTGCCGGCCAGTGCATGCATCGCCACCCTCCGTCAGCTACGCCACGGTTCGACCAGGATCTTCGCATGCTTCTCGGGCGAGCCGAGGTCCTCGAACGCCTGCGCGACGCCTTCGACCCCAACCCTGCCGGTAATCAGCGGATCGGCGTTGGTATTTCCCTGCGCGAGATTGAACAGGGTCTCCCCGAACTCCTCGGGCGTGTAGCCGAGGACGAACTGCACGTTCAGTTCCTTGCTGATGCCGAACATCGGCTCGAACGAATCTCGTTCCATGCATACGCCCACGACGACGATCCGCGTGCCTGATTGCGCGTTCACCATGATCGATTCGATCACCCCCGGCACTCCCACGCATTCGAAGACAACCGAAGGACGCAGCGCCGGTCCCGGCATCCACGGCAGCACCGGCGGCGACTTGAATGGATCGCTATAGGTTGCCACCTGCTTCCAGCTCTCGTACGCGGATTTTTCTTTCGGATCGACTACGACATCGGCGCCCATCTTGAGGGCGAGCTCGCGGCGGCGCGCCGAGAAATCCGCGGCCACAATCGGATGCTGCCCCTTGAGCTTGAGCGCTGCGATTACCGCCAGCCCGACCGGGCCGCATCCTATCACCAGCGGCGCGTCGTCCGGGGTCAGGCGCGCCTTCTGCACCGCGTGATATCCAACCGCCATCGGCTCGGTCAGCGCGGCGCGCTCGGTCGAGAGACCGTTGGGAACCTCGAGCAACAACGCCTCGGTCAGGCGCATATATTCTCCGTAGCCACCCGGATTTTCGTTCGAGTAGCCAACGGTTTCGACTCCGGTTGGGCGAATCAGGACCGGAAGGGAACAGACGCGAGTCCCGGCCTTGAATCGCTTCTGCGTGGCGGGACCGAAGTCCGCAACTTCGGCGCAAAACTCGTGGCCCATGACAACGTCGCGCTTCAGGTCCATCACGAACGCCGCTCCCGCGCGCTTCGAGCTGTCGACCAGCTTCTCGGCGTGTTTCAGCGCGTGGAGATCGGATCCGCAGATCCCACAGGCCAGCGTCTTGACGATCACTTCGCCCGGACCGGGTTCAGGAACCGGAATATCGGCGACAACGAGCTTCTTATTTCGCATCACGGCGGCACGCATGTGGATTATCTCCTTCCGGTTGGATCGCGCGGTCCCTGCGGTCCGCGCGGAACCCCTACTCTACCAATCCTGGACGGGCATCGGTAAAGCCCCGCGCGGAGGGATCCCAGCCGAAATACTGGCCGCGCAACACCTGGCATGCGTATGATGGGATTCAAACGGTTGGAGCTTTACGCGTCGCGTGCGCAGGCACGCCCGAAGGGAGCCCCCTAATGGGCCGAAAGATTCTTTTTATCACCACCGATCAGCAACGCTACGACTCGCTCGGATGCAACGGCGGCAGGATTGCGCGCACTCCCGCGGCCGACGCGCTTGCGGCGCACGGAATCAATTACCGCCGCGCGCACAATCAGAACACGGTCTGCATGCCTGCGCGCTCGACAATGATCACGGGACAATTCGTGCGCACCCACGGCGTATTTTCCAACGGCGTGCCGCTGCCCGCGGACGCTCCAAGCGTCGCGCAATGGCTTCATGACAAGGGCGGCTATCGCACCGCGCTTATCGGCAAAGCGCATTTCGAGCCGATGTTCGATCCGGGCCGGCGATGGTTCGAGAATAACATGGCCGACGAAGGCAAGTGCGGCCCCTATCGCGGCTTCGAGCACATGGAGCTCGCGATGCACGGGCCGATGGGGCGATGGCATTACACCAACTGGCTGCGCGACAACTTTCCCGCCGAGATTGCCGGTTTCGTCACGATGCTGAGTGCCACAGGCGGCGGGGACACCGGCGCTCCGGAAGTGGCGTACAACCCCGTGCCGCGCGGCCATTACCACACCGACTGGGTGGCAGACCGCACCGTCGCTTATATCGATCAGCTCAGCCAGAACGAAGACTGGTTCATCTGGATGAGCTTTCCCGACCCGCATCATCCGTGGGATCCGCCGGCCAGCGAGGCGCGGCGCATCAACTGGCGCGATCTGGAGCTGCCGCCGGGGCATCCGGGCTCGCGCGAGAAGATTGAAAAAATCCTGGCCGGAAAGCCGCGCCATTGGCTCGATTGGTACAGCGGCCGCTTTGGCAACGACGAAGGCGGCGCGATGACCTTCGTGCCATGCGAGATGACCCACGATCAGGTGCGCGAAATCAACGCGCTGATTCACGTCAAGAATGAATTGATCGATGAAGCCTGCGCGCGCGTCATCAAGCGAATCACCGAGCGCGGATGGGACCGCGACACGGACATCTTCTTCACCACCGATCACGGCGAGTTGCAGGGCGACTTCGGACTGATGTTCAAGGGGCCCTACCACGTGGACGCTCTCATGCGCGTACCGCTCATCTGGCGGCCGGCGCCATCGGCCGCGGTCGCACCCGCGGAAATCACGGAGCCGGTCGGGCATCTCGATCTTGCGCCGACCTTCTGCGAAATCGCGGGAGTGCCGCGTGCGCATTGGATGCAGGGCGCCGCGCTGCCAACTCGCCCGGACTCGGGGCGCCAGCGCGTCATCACTGAATGGGACAGCCAGTTCGCGGAAGTCGGGATGCATCTGCGATCGATTTATCGCGACGGATGGGTCCTGACCGCGTACGAGAAATCGACGCGCGACACCGGCTTCAACCTGGCGATGGTGTACCAGGCGTTGCGGATGCAGCGCCCCGTCCCGGACATCCGCTACGAGGGAACCGAGGGCGAATTGTACAACGTGAACGACGATCCTCTGCAATGGCGAAATCTCTGGGACGACGCCGGATATCGTAGAATCAAATCGGATCTTCTGGCCGACCTGTATGACAACCTGCCGCCCGCGCGCACGCCGGCGCTGACGGTTGACGCGCCCGCTTAGCATGACGCTCAGGTCCCCGCGGCCAGGGGTTGCGTCCCATAACTAATTCTATTAGTTATTCGGCTATGATGATTAGGCAGGTGGCCCCGGCTTCGAAACGGGCTCTCCCATTTCTCGCGATCCTCGCACTGGCCTTCTGCACGGCGGCGCGCGCCGCCGATCTCCCCGCTGCCTTTCCCACGCATCGCGCGCCGCAAACGCTGAGCGTCCCCGCCGGCACAATCGCGTTCGACGACACCGGCGGCGACGGACCGATGGTCATCTGCGTGCCCGGACTGGGCGACGTGCGCGAGCAGTATCGCTTTCTGTCGCCCCTGCTGGTTCGGGCTGGGTTCCGCGTGGTCACGATGGACCT
>DATLTX010000227.1:0-4986 GCA_035533435.1 Binataceae bacterium (SeqCode) | reverse complement strand
CATCAGTGCGACGCCGGCGTTGAACGCGCCGAAGACGAACCATCGCGTTCGCACGATCGAAAGCTCCGCGATTGTCACCGCCGTCCATCCGCGGCCCTGCCGCGCGCGCACGACGAAGCCGGGAAATAGTTGATAGGACATCCCGACGATGAAGTTCGAGAAATATCCGAGCAGCCCCGCGACGCCATACGCCGGTGCGATTCGCGCGCCCCAAACGCTGTCACCGCCGGTCACCGTCAGCGCGATTCCGAGCACGATCGCGAACCCAAGACCCGCAATCCCGGCGAGCGCGTGGCGCGGCGTAAAATCAATCGGCATCCGCCGCGTCGCGACAATCCGCGCGATTATCGCGACGTACCAGACCATCGCGGCCGCGATCGCGAGGCTGAAAATCGTCTCGCCGGGGAGCCCGAAGAACAGCGAAATCGCCAGCGCGCTCACCGCCGTCGCGAGCGCGTAGAGCTGCCAGATGGCTGAGCGCGGCAGCGTTACCTTGGGCAGCAGGAACGCCGGCAGCATCCGGTACGACACCGCGCAGATCGCCATCGTGACCCATCCGACAGCCGCCAAATGGGCGTGGCCGGAGATGTTCGTCAGCACGTTGCCGCCAAGGAAGTCGTAGGTCTTGTCGATGCCGAGAATCGTTCCGAGCGTCGCCGCGATTACCAGGAAGCCGATCGCCAGCAGCATCCCGGTCTCCGCGACCCCGCGGCCGAATTGATCCCACAGACAGGGCGCAAGGTTGGCCGCGAACATCAGGATGCTCGTGATGACGGCGAGCGCGGCGAGCCACAGCCCGAACCACGCGCCAAGCTCGAAGTGCGCGACCATCCCGGAGACTCCGACCGCGAAGATCACGAGCTGGGCATACGCGACGCGAGGCCACCGTATCGGAACCCGGGTCAGCGCGGGAACGTAACGATACATCACACCCATGATCGTGGCGGTGATCCATCCGAGCGTGAACGTATGCACGATCGCAAGGACGACCGCCTGGTAGAAAAAGTCGGCCGCATACGAGGCGGCGAAAGGCATCGAGCACACGCCGATCGCAAAGAAAATCACGGAAGTGACGAAGAACCAGATCGGGATGCGCCCGATACGCAGCAAATCGGGATGCGCCGCGCCGCCTTCGCGATAATGCGGCATCGTGCGCGTGGCAGCGGAAGCGGAAGACTGTCCGGGCTGAGGCATCGAACTCATATCTGGCCAGATTGTATCGCGTGCGGCGCGCGCCTGAAACGATTCGCGCAATCATGCCGGTACCGAACCCGCATTTCTAATGCGAACCACAAGAATAACTGAACGAAGCGGACCGGAGAAAGCAGCGGGGCTTATGCATGCCAAAAGCCACCGTTGTTTTCACTTGAGAATTAGTTGTCGATCGGAGTAGAAATTTTTACAGCTTCGCGGATCGGACGGCAGACGACACTGGATGGTACCTCGTCGTGCCGGATGGGAGATCGATGCAACATTCCAGAACCCGGATAATCATCGACGGCGCGGTCGCCGGAATAATCGGCGCGGTAGTGGTCGCCGTTTGGTTCCTGCTCTTCGATCTGTCGCGTGGCCACGGCTTCGAGACTCCAGGCTTGCTCGCGGCAACCCTCCTGCACGGGCTGCGCGACCCGAGCCTGCAGCATCACAGCATGATTCGCCTGGTGGCCGAGTACACGGTACTGCACTTCGCCGCGTTCATCGTCGTCGGCGTCGTGGCTGCGCTCCTGCTCGAGGCGGCGGAGAACGAGCCGCCATTCCTGGTCTCGGTGCTGATTTTTTTCGGCGCCTTCGAGGTCTTCTTCATCGCGGTCGTGTTGTTCCTTGGACCGCAGGTGATGGCGGCGCTCACGTGGTGGGGAATTATCGTCGGCAACCTGCTCGCAACCGGCGCGATGCTATCGTACTTCTTCTGGCGCCATCCGATGCTGGCGAAGAATCTGTTCGGCTCGGGATGGCTGCGGGTCGCGCGTGAAGGCGTGCTGGCCGGTGTCGTCGGCGGCGTTGTGGTCGCGATCTGGTTTCTTGGTTATGACCTTGCCAGCGGCGACTTGTTCCGCACTCCGACGATTCTGGGCGCGATGATTTTTCAGGGCTCCGCCGGCGCGGCGACTGCGCATGCCTCGGTCGCGCTGGTGCTTGGCTATACGGTGCTGCACTTCTTCGCCTTCGTGGCGTTTGGCCTCGCGATTGCGGTATTGCTGGCGGCGTCCGAGTGGGAGCCGTTCCTCGCGCTCGGAGTTTTTCTGCTCTTCGCCGTGTTCGAGGTTTTCTTCGTCGGCTTCGTGACGCTGCTCGATTCGTCGGTGGTGTCGCAGCTTGGATGGTGGAAAATCGTGGCGGGAAATATTCTGGCGCTGCTCGCGATGACCGCGTACTTCCTGCAAGGACATCGCGGCCTGCGCCTGAAGCTCGTCGAGCGCTGGGCGACGCTCGACATGGACGGCCAGGAGCTGGGCGAGTTAGGTGTTGGTGGCGCCAAGCCGAATGAGCACACAGTCGGCAACGGCCATGGGCATCCGAAGCCGATGCAGCCGTAAGGATTTTTCGCGCGCTAGAGGCCCAGCACGTCGCGCATCGAGTAGAGACCAGGCTTCTGATGCTCGAGCCACGCCGCCGCGCGCAGCGCTCCGCGCGCCAGTGACTCGCGGCTCTGCGCGCGATGGATGAGTTCCAGGCGCTCGCCCTGTCCGCCGAAAATTACCGTATGGTCGCCGACCGCGTCGCCTGCGCGAATCGCAAGCACTCCGATTTTCTCGGGCGGCCGCACGCCGGTAATTCCCTCGCGTCCATAGACCGCGTTGGGCTCGAGTTCCAGCCCGCGCGCCGCCGCGATTGCGCGGCCCAATCCGAGCGCGGTGCCGCTGGGCGCATCGACTTTGGTGCGATGGTGGATCTCGATCACTTCGGCGTCGAAGTCGGGCAGAATCGCCGCGACTTCGGCGGCGATTTTCATCAGCACGTTGACTCCGACGCTCATGTTCGGCGCGATTACCGCGCGGATGCGCGGAGCGATCTCTTTGGCGCGCCGTTCCTGCGCGGCGGAAAACCCTGTTGAGCCGATCACGACCGCGCCTCCGGACTTTACCGCCGCTTCGAGATGTTCCATCGACGCGGCGGCATTGGTGAAGTCGAGCGTAACGGTATCGGGCCGCGCGATCGCGGCGTAATCGTCGGTGATTTTGATTCCGAGCGCGCCGATTCCCGCAATATCGCCGGCGTCCGCGCCAAGCGCCGCAATGCCGCTGGCCTCGACCGCGCCGACGATCTTATGCGCCGGATCGCGCGCGCCCAGCGCGATTAGCATCCGGCCCATCCGGCCGGCTGCTCCCGCGACGATCAGGTTTGCCATGATGATTGACGGTTCGGCGCGTCCGCGAAATACGCGGCCGCCGGGCAATCCGCAAAGGCTAAGCGGCGGGTGCTTCGGCCGCGGGTGCGGCCGCGGCGGCGGCGGCTTTGCCGGTCTTTGCGGCGTAATGTTCTTCGCACAGGCTCAGGCGATAGCGCTTCTTGCGGCACTTTTCGAAGGTGCAGGTCTTGTAGCGCGCCTTGGGCATTTCGCCCGCGCGCCAGAGCCGATAATGCTTGCGGCAGTAGCTCTTTGCCACCGCCTCATGCTTGCAGTCCGTTGCCTTGCAGGTTCCTTTGCTTGCCATGAATCCCCGTTCGAGAGGCCGTTAAAATTCGGCCTTCAATTCCCGATTTAGCAGTTCTTCGACCATAGCCTTTGGCGCTTGTCCTTCATAGAGGGCGCGATAAACCGCCGCGACAATCGGCATCTCGACGCCGAGCCGCGCGGCCAGCGCGTGGACCGGGCGCGCGCTCGCGATACCCTCGGCGAATGGGCGTCCGCGATCGGTCTCCGCATCATCGGCCGCGACGGATTCGGCCGCGGCCGCCGGACGCTCGCCGCGCGCGAGCGCAATTCCCGCAGCGCGGTTTCGCGAGAGCTCTCCGGTGCAGGTCAGCACCAGGTCGCCCAGCCCCGCCAGACCCGCGGCGGTCTCGCGCCGGCCTCCGGCGGCCACGACGAGCCGCATGATCTCGGCAAGCCCGCGCGTGATGACGGCGGCGCGCGCGCTCGAGCCGAGGCCGAGACCGTCGGCGGCGCCGGCCGCGATCGCGATGACGTTTTTCACCGCGCCGCAAATCTCGACGCCGGCCATATCCGTACTCGAATAGATCCGCAGCGCGGGCGCCGAGAACAGTTCCTGCACGCGCCGCGCATCCGCTTCGTCGCGCGCGGCCGCCACCAGCGCGGCCGGCAGTCCGCGCGCAACTTCGGCGGCGAAACCGGGCCCGGACAGGACCGCGCGATGCGCCGCGCGCGGCGCGGTCTCGGCCAGCATCTGCGACATCGTGGCGAGCGTTGCGTCCTCGAGTCCTTTGGTTGCGCTAACCACGATCGCTTCGGGTGCGATCGATTCCGCAATTGGCGCGATCGCGCGGCGCGCGTACCGCGAAGGCACCGCGACGACGATAAAATCCGCGCGCGCCGCCGCATCGTCCCATCGTTCGCCGAGCTCGAGATTGTCCGGAAATGCAACTCCAGGGAGATAGGCTGCGTTTTCCCGCGCCGAGCGCATCGCGATGCGATGCGCGGGTCGCCGTGCGCAGAGGATCGCGCGATGGCCGCGGCGCGCGAGGATCACCGCCAGCGCTGTACCCCACGCTCCCGCTCCCATGATTGCGATACTTTCAGCCATCGCCACATTCTTCCCCGCCGCGGGGTCCGAACCGCACGCGCGCGAGCTAGGCTACCGAGCGCAAGATCCGGTAAATCGGTTCGAGTTCTCCGAACGCGTCGATAATCTCGGCGCGATCGATCCGCAGCGCCTCGCGCACGGGCCATCCAAAGCCGAGGTCGATTGCGCCGGTTTTTTTCGTGAGTGCGGCGGACATTTGGTTGAAAAATTCTTCGCCTGCGGCGTGCTCGGCGGGCATCGCGGCGAAGTCCCATCTATCGTAGCGGGCGACTTTCGCGCC
>DATLTX010000226.1:0-5055 GCA_035533435.1 Binataceae bacterium (SeqCode) | reverse complement strand
TCGAGCGGTTTGAGCCTTCGCGGGAAGCGCCAGGCCGCGAGCATCGCGAGCACGGTCAGGATGAAGCACAGCTCGGCGAAAACGTCGCCCGCGATTGTGTAGAAGGTTCGCACCGGGCGCCACTGGACTAATCCGATCTCGGTGCCGCGTTCGAAGATTGGCGTGCGCTCGGTTATCTCGCCGCTCGGTTTGATAACCGCAGTGATTCCGGTGTTGGCCGCGCGGATCATCGGCGTTTTCGTCTCCACCGATCGCATCGCCGCCATCGCCAGTGTCTGGTAGGGGGCGGAGCTTTTTCCGTACCACGCGTCGTTGGTGATATTGACCAGCACGTCCGCACCGTCATCGACCTCGCGCCGGGTCAGGTCGGGAAAAATACTCTCGTAGCAAATCAGCACGCCGAGCTTCGCGCCGTCCAGCGGAAACAGCGTCTGTTCGGTTCCCGCGAACATGTCGCCCATGCCGGGCACCACGCGATTAACGATAAAGCCAAGCACCGCGCGAAACGGCACGTACTCGCCGAACGGCACGAGCTGCATCTTGTCGTAATGCGCGACCACGTCGCCTTTGGCCGAGACCAGGTAGGCGCGATTGTAGAATCCCAGGCGGCCGTCGCGCACGCTCAGCGCGGGAGCGCCGAACAGAATCGGCACGCCGGTCGAGCGCGCCAATGCGAGCAGCGCGGCGCGATACGCGTCATCAGAAGCGAACTCGGCGGGATAGCGATCATCGGGTTGAAAGTAGAACGCGGCGGCGGCTTCGGGCCATACGATCAGGTCGGCGCCGCGTTTGGCGATCGCGGTGGTTTCGTCCTGGTAGATCTTGAAGCTTTGTGGCAGGAAGTTCGGATCCCATTTGAGCGATTGCGGAATATCGGCCTGGACCATCGCGGCCCTTATCGTTCCCGCCGGCTTTTCGCCGCGCAGATCGGCGAGCCGCCACGCGCCGAAGCCCAGGATCGCGATCATCAGACCGGTCAGCGTCGCGAGGCTTACCGCCTGCGTGCGCGCTCCGCCGCGGCGAAATATCACCAGATAGACGACCGCGTTGAAGAACACGATCAGCGCCGAGATTCCGTACACGCCCGTGAACTCGGCGAACTGGATGAGTCCGAGATGCTGGTAGGCCGTGTAGCCGAGCAAATTCCACGGAAAGCCGATCGGGAAATAGGTGCGCAGCCATTCGACGGCGGCCCACGCAATCGGCATCGTGACGACGATCGATATCCGCAGGCGGCGCGCGACCGCCGCGCCGATCCAGATCGCGAATCCGCTGAACAGCGCCATCACCGCCGCCAGCAGCAGCATCGGCATCAGCGCGAACTCGATCCGCACGCCCGCGAAGTCGTGCAGCGGCACCACGATCCAGTACATTGAGGTTGCAAAGCTCGCGAAGCCGGCCAAAAGCGCCCAGCCGAAGACGCCGCCGAGCGGCTCGCCCTCGATCGCATAGAACAGCGGCACGAACGCCAACCACGCGAGCAGGCTCGCATCGAATTTCGGGAACGCCATGCCCAGTGTGAGGCCGCTTGCGGCGCATAGCGCGAATCGGTTGAGGAAGTTCGATGACATCATGCTTCAAACAGTTCTTTGAGCGGTATAACTCCGGCACACGGCGGACGGCCGCCGAAGTGGTCGTAGATCGTATCCACGTCGCGCCAGGTTTCAACCATCGCCGCCGTGGTCCGCGGATCGAGCGGCAGGTCGCCGAGCACGCGCCATTCGCGCTCGTGGGTCCAGTCCACCGGAGGCTTGCGATCGATCTCGACACTCACGATACGCCAATGCTCGCGCGGCGCGATAATTTCCCGCGCCTCGCGCCACGGCAGATAGATGACAGGGCGCGCGCCATGCGCGAAAGCGTAGCGGCGGTCGATCGCGATTCCGTAAGGTTCATAGCGCCGCCGATTCTTGCGCACCAGGATTGCGCGCAGGTCGGCAAGCGCCGCGTCGAACAGGCATACCGCGGACGCGCCGCCGCGCACCATCCGGCGTCCGCCGCGGATCGTGCGGTGTTCGAGGATCGCGATCAGGTTATCGATAGCGCTGGCCGTCTTCGAGGCGCGCGTGAAATGCGTCAGCATCGCGGCCGTCTTCAGATCGCGCGAGCCACGCTTCATCGCCGCACGCTCCGCTTGCGCGAAACAGCGATTGCCGCCGCGATTTCGCATTCGCGCGCGAACATCCGCCGCGCGTCCGCCGGCGAGCGCTCATGGTCGTAGCCGATAAGATGCAGGACGCCGTGGATTAAGAGCGTGCGCAGGCGTTCGTGCGGCGCGATCCGCATGGCGCGCGACTGCGCCAGCGCGGTGTCGATCGAGATAACGACGTCGCCCAGGATTGTCGCCGAATCGTCGCTGAGCGCGGCCGGATTGGGCGGTGGCGCGCCCGGCTCTTCAAGCTGCGAGAACGACAGCACGTCAGTCGGCTGGTTTTTGTGGCGATACTTTCGGTTGAGCGCGCGGATCGCCGGGTCATCGACGAGCGCGACAGATAGCTCGCATCGCGCAAGCCCTAGCGCGCGCAGGATCCGCGCGGCGTCGGTCCGCATCGCGCGCGAATAGGGAAGGGCGCGCGCCGTATCGGCTCGGAACGCGACCGCCACTTGAGATTAGACCCGTGAGGGTTCGTCGCCGCCGGGCCGCGGCGTCGTGCCGTCGCTGTTGAACGACTCGTAGGCGATAATCACGGCGGAGACCAGGCGATGGCGCACCACGTCGCGGTCGGTGAAGTGGACGAACTTGATCCCCTCGGTCCCGGCCAGCACGGTGCGCGCTTCCTTCAGACCCGAGAGCTTTCCGCTCGGCAGATCGATCTGCGTGATATCGCCAGTGATGACCGCCTTCGAGTTATAGCCGAGCCGAGTCAGGAACATCTTCATTTGCTCAGAGGTGGTGTTCTGCGCTTCGTCGAGGATGATGAACGAATCGTTGAGCGTGCGTCCGCGCATGAAGGCCAGCGGCGCAACTTCGATCGTGCCGCGCTCGAGCATCCGGCGCGCGCGGTCGAAATCGACCATGTCGTGCAGCGCGTCGTAGAGCGGGCGCAGGTAGGGATTTACTTTCTCGGCAAGATCGCCGGGCAGGAAGCCGAGCTTCTCTCCGGCTTCGACGGCGGGCCGGCACAGGACCATCCGCGTGACCTGGTTTTTCATCAGCGCGGCCAGCGCCATCGCCATCGCGAGATAAGTCTTTCCGGTTCCGGCGGGGCCGATTCCGAATACGATATCGTGGGCGCGGATCGCGTCGATATAAGCCTTCTGGTTGAGCGACTTGGGCGAGATGACGCGCTTGTGCGCCGACACGTAGATGGTGTCGAGAAAAATATCCTTGAGCTCGGCGTTGCGATCGCCGCGCAGGATGCGCAGCGCGTACTCGACATCGCTCGGATAGACCGGGTAGCCGCGTTTGAGCAGATCGTACAACTCGCCCAGCACTTTGCCTGCGAGAGCCTGCTCGGAATGCGGCCCTGAAATCTTGAGCGCGGTGCCCGCGCCGCTGATCCTTACCCCCAGCGCCGACTCGAGCGTGCGCAGATGGGCGTCGTGCTGGCCGAGCAGATCGGTGAACAGGCGCGGATCGTCGAAGTGGAGTTCGAGCGAATCGTGAGAGTCGTGGTTGGTTACTTCTGAAATCGCCTGGCCTCTTGCGCCGTGCTCGCGGCGTTCGCTTAATCCTAGTCGATCGCGGCAAAGATGTGAATCCGAAGAAGAGAAAGAAACCACAGATTTCACAGATTACGCGGATCCAGAGATATCAGAAGATTCATCGGTCTCGGCGCGCTGCGCGCCGAGACCGATAATCCGTGAAATCTGTGTAATCCGCGGTTACTCTTTATCTTATCAGTTCAGCGACTTTCGCCAGTGCCTCGTCAAGATGCGTGGCGTCGCGGCCGCCGGCCTGCGCAAGGTCGGGGCGGCCGCCGCCGGTGCCGCCGACGAGCGGGGCGATCTGCTTGATAATGTCGCCGGCTTTGACGCGGCTGGTCAGGTCCGGCGTCACCGCGACGAGCAGCGCGACCTTGCCGTCGCCGGTGTCCGAGCCGAGCGCGATTACCGAGGACGGATACTTCTGGCGCATCCGGTCGGCCATCTCGCGCATCGCGCGCGGATCGGTTCCGTCGGCGCGGCGCGTGACGAGCTTCACGCCGTTAACGTCTTGCACGCGCTCGTCCGCCGCGGCGGCGGCGCCGCCGCCGCTGGCGAGCTGCTGTTCGAGCGCGCGGAGTTTCTTTTCGAGTTCCTTTTCGCGCGCGAGAATTTTTTCGAGCCGATCGAGCGCAGCCGAATCGCGCGCGCCGAGCAGGCCAGCGATCTCGTCGAGAATTTTTTCCTGGCGGCGAATCGATTCGAGCGCGCCCTGTCCGGTCACCGCCTCGACGCGGCGGACACCAGCCGCGACGCCGGATTCGGCTTCGAGCTTGAAAAAGCCGACGTCGCCCGTGCGCGAGACGTGGGTGCCGCCGCATAGCTCGACCGAGAAATCGCCCATCCTGACTACGCGGACGACATCGCCGTACTTGTCGCCGAAGAATGCGAGTGCGCCGGCCTTGAGCGCGTCGTCGTACGCCATCTCTTCGACCGTGACAGCGGCGTTCTCGCGGATACGCGCGTTGATTTCCTCTTCGATCGTGAGCAGACGCTCCGCGCCGACCGGCCCCTGATGCGCAAAATCAAACCGCAGCCGATCGGGCGAGACGAGAGAGCCCGCCTGATGCACTCCGGTGCCGAGAATATCGCGCAATGCGTAATGCAGAATGTGGGTGGCCGAATGGTTGAGCATCGTCGCGTCGCGGCGGATACGATCGACGCGAAGTTTCACGCGCCTGCCGCGCTCGAACTCATGCGCGTCGCCGCGCAGAAGCCGGCCCGTGTGGACGATCGAGCCTTCGGCCTTGCGGGTGTCGGTAACTTCGACGAGCGCGCCCGATTCGGTTTCGATCACGCCGCGGTCGCCGGATTGTCCACCGCCTTCGGGATAGAAGGGCGTCTCGGCGACGACGATCACGACCGAATCTCCATTGCTTGCGCCCGCCGCGAGAACTTCGGACTCGGCGT
>DATLTX010000225.1:0-5509 GCA_035533435.1 Binataceae bacterium (SeqCode) | reverse complement strand
CTTCGCCCGGGTCGCCCTTGCCGCTGAACCATCGGTCGCTCATCGGAAACATCTCGGCCAGCATTTTTTCGACCAGCTTCATCGCAAGGTCATAGCGGTCGTTGAAATATTCGTAGAACGAAGGGCGCGAGAGTCCGGTCCTTGCCATCAATTCGTCCACCGTCATCGCGTGAAACGGCTTGCGCCGCAGATACTTCTCGGCCGCTTCAAGAATCTCGGAAGCGGCATCCTCAGGCCGGCGCCGCCGCCGTGCAAACGCTCCGGACCCCGCATGGCGAATTTTTTGCGAAGAACGGTTGCTGTCGCGCGGTTTGATCAACGGGAAAGTCGCGGTCGAGTCGCGGGCTCCGGGCATGCGGAGCCCGACTTGGATAATGCAAGACGGTTATTTCTTTACAAGATCGTGACGCTGATAACAACGAGCTAATTTACCGGCTCGACAGCGCGTCGAAGCACGCCGCGGGTGCGCGATCCGGGCAGTCGCGTCACATGCATTCGGCGCGGTAGGATATCCGGGGATCGGGAGCACTCTATGGCCAATCAGACCGCGATCACAGAGATCGAACCGCTCGAGAGCGGGACGGCCGACTCGGATGAGAAATCCGCGGCGCGAACCCTAAAGGATCCGGCGACCGATCTCCGTCCGGTCGCTATCGAGTCACAGGCACCCGCAATCTTCAAAGTCGACCCGGACCTGAACGCGCCCGAGCTATTCCTCAATCGCGAACTGACCTGGCTCGCGTTCAACCGGCGGGTCTTCGAGCAGGCGCTCGATGAGCGCAATCCGTTGCTCGAACGGATCAAGTTCCTGGCGATCACAGCCTCTAATCTCGACGAATTTTTCATGAAGCGGATCGGCGGCCTGAAGCAGCAAGTCGTGGCCGGGATGCACGAGTTGACGGTGGACGGGCGCACGCCGCATCAGCAGATCGCGGAATGCCTCATTCAGGCGCGCGAGTTCGACGCGCGGCAGCGCGCACTGCTGCCAGTGCTGCTGGCCAAGCTGCGCGAATACGCCATCGACGTGCTGGGCTGGGAGCAATTGAAACCCGACGAACAGGTCGCGATCCGCGAATCGTACTTCCGCAATATTTTCCCGCTGATGACGCCGCTCGCAATGGATCCGGCGCATCCTTTTCCTTTCGTCTCGAACCTGTCGCTGAATCTGCTGGTCACGCTGCGCGGCGCGGACGAGACCGAGACCTCGATGGCGAGGGTCAAGATTCCGGTTGGCGCCGGAATTCCCCGCTTCATGCGCGTGGATGGAACCAATCGGTTCGTACTGCTCGAAAACGTGATTGCGCACACGCTCGACCTGTTGTTCCCTTCGATGACGGTCGAGGCGTGCGAATTCTTCCGGGTCACCCGCAACGCCAACACCGAGCGCGATGAAGACGAGGCCGACGACCTGCTCGAACTGATCGAGTCCGAGCTGCGCGACCGGCGTTTCGCGCCGATGGTGCGGCTCGAGATCGTCAAGGGCATGAATCCGCTGCATCGCGGGATGCTGGCCGCCGAGCTCGGGCTTAACGAGCGCGACGACGTATTCGAGATCGAGGGGATGCTGGCGTTGCGCGACTTGATGGAACTGACCGCGGTGGATAATCCCGCGCTCCACGATCCGCCGCATCATCCGGTGGACCATCCGCGTCTTACGCCCTCGCGCAGCATCTTTCACATCATCCGCGAAGTCGGATCCGTATTGCTGATGCATCCGTACGAATCGTTCCCGACCTCGGTCGGACGCTTCCTGCGCGAGGCGAGCGTCGATCCGAAAGTGCGCGCGATCAAGATGACGCTGTACCGCACCTCCAGCGATTCCGAGATTATCGGCTACCTGTGCGATGCCGCGCGCAACGGCAAGCAGGTCGCGGTGGTGGTCGAGCTCAAGGCGCGCTTTGATGAAGCGGCGAATATCCAGTTCGCGACCAGGCTCGAGGAATACGGAATTCACGTAACCTACGGCGTGCTCGGCTTGAAGACGCATTCCAAGGTGACCCTGGTGGTGCGCCAGGACTACAACGGGCTGCGCCGCTACGCGCATATCGGCACCGGCAACTATCATCCGGGAACCGCGCGGATATACGCCGACTTCGGCATGATCACCTGCGATGACGTCATCGGCCAGGATCTGACCCAGCTCTTCAACTTCCTGACCACGGGCTACCGCGGCGGGCGAACCTTCAAGAAAATCATTCCTGCGCCGACTTTTCTAAAGCGGGCGCTGCTCGACCGTATCGAGCGCGAGAGCAAGCTCCATTCGCCGGCGTCGCCCGGGCTTATCCAGATGAAGATGAACGCGCTGGAGGACGCCGATATAACGCGCTCGCTCTACCGCGCGTCGCGCGCCGGGGTCAAAGTCGATCTCATCGTGCGCGACACGTGCCGGCTGCGTCCGGGAATTGCGGGGCTCTCGGAAAATGTGCGGGTAATCAGTATCGTGGGACGCTTTCTCGAACACGGGCGCGTCTATTACTTCCGCAACGGCGGGGCCGAGGAATATCTGATCGGCTCGGCCGATTGCATGAAGCGCAATCTTGAAAGCCGCGTCGAAGTGGTCGCGCCGGTCGAGGATCCCGCGCTGCGCAAGGAGTTGCGCACCGTCCTGGATTTGCAGCTCAAACCGAACCGCGCCGCCTGGGAGATGCGCTCGGATGGCAGCTACGTCAGACTTGCCGCCGACGATACCGGCCTCAACTGCCAGCAGGCACTTATCGATCTATTCGAGAATCGCGAGAAAGAGGCGTCGAAAACCCGCCGGCGCCGGCGCAAGGGCTTCGCTCGCCGCGCGATCAAGTAGAGCGCAGCGCCGCCCCGCGTCACTCGCGAGCGCGGTCTCTTTCCGAGTGCAGGATATGCAGGGCCACTAGCCGTGCGACCAGGATTGCGACGTACATCTGACCGACAATCGCCTCGAGCGCCGACGCCGCGCGCGCCGGTCCATTGGCCGCCACGATGTCGCCGTAGCCAAGTGTCGTCAACGTCACGAAGCTGTAGTAGATGAGCCGTTGAAGTTCCTCGTGCGCCTTTGCAAGGCTTGCCAGAGAGACTCCGCCGGATAGCGTGAATGCTCCCGGCCACTGCAACTCCATCGCCAGATATGCGAACGCCCAGGCCATGCCAATCAGAAAGTAGGCGCAAATTGCGCCGCTGATCGTGTCGAAGGTAACGCGGCCCGGATGCAAAACCTGTTTCAATACTCCGGTCGTGACGTAGGCTAGAAAGGCAATCGTGAACAGCGCGGCGGCCACCTGAAGCTCCGCGCTGAGGCCGTGGTCCGACAGCCATCTTCCGGTTAGACCCGGCGCGAGCAGTGCCGCGGCGATAATCAGATCGCGCCGGCGGCGCGTACTCGCATAAAGCGCCGCCAGCAACACTGCCGTTAGCATCACGTGTACCAGGGCGAGCGCGTAGATATGCCCTTCAAAGAATGGGACCACGCCGACCAGCCCGATCAACAGGCCGAGCAGCACCGTAAACCGCCCGCGAACCAGCGCGATTCGCCATTCGCCGGGCGCGCGAATATCGGCCGGCTTATTCATCGATCCTTTCCTGCACGTGGCGCATTCCGCGCGCTCATCCCGCCAGAAATTCCCGCAATCGCTCGGCCAGCTCGAGTGGCTTTTCCTCGGGGATGAAATGTCCGCAATCCGCGATCGCGCCGCCGGCCGCGCTGATTGCGACGCGCCGCAGTGACTCGACGACAAGTTCGCCGCGGCCGCGCGGACCACCGCCGCCCAGCCCTAGCGCGGGCATCGGCAGCTTGAACCCGGTCGCCAGAGTCGCACGATTGTCTTCGACATCGCGCGCGAGCGCACGATAGTAATTGAACCCCGCGCGCATCGCGCCCGGCTGCGAATAAGTGCGCACGTATTCGGCAATATCCTGGTCGCTGAACGTGCCCGCCTGATCGATTCCGTTCATGAAAAAAAATTCCAGGTAGATCCGCTCGCGGCCCGCGGTCAGCGCCTCCGGCAAATCGGGCACTTGATGAAACAGATGATGCCACCGTGGCGCACCACGCGGGTCGAGTGCGCCACCAGCGCCCGCGGGACGGTCCCCCGGCACTGGGACGTCGAGCATCACCAGATGCGACACTTCATTCGGATGGTCGGCGGCGAGGCGAAACGCGGTCGGCGCGCCCCAATCGTGCCCGGCCACAATGAAGCGTTCATGGCCAAGATAATTGCGCATCAACTCGAATGCGTCGTTCGCGACGGTGCGCTTGTCGTAACCGGAAGATGGGCGCGAGGAATCGCCGAGCCCGCGCAAGTCCGGCGCGACCATCGCGAATTTATCCGCCAGCAGCGGCATCACGCGGCGCCATTCGTACCAGGTCTGCGGCCATCCGTGCAGCAGAAGCATCGGAGCGCCCTGCCCCATCGTCACAAAGTGGATGCGCACGCCCTTGAGATTTGCGTAGTGATGTCTGAATTCGGCCATCGTCCCCGCTCCCGCGCGCAAGGCTAGCAGAAACCGGGCCGCGGGGAGGAGGACAATCGCGCGGTGAATTCAGCGCGCGCGGGGTGCAGGCACTGACGATGCGTGTGCGGAGCCACCGGCAATCCACGTAACCCGCCGCATCGCCGACCAGCACCATCCGATTCGCGTTGCGGCGCCGAGCGCGTTGCGCCATGGGGCCGGCGCCCTTTATCGACGAAGTCGCTGGTGCACCCGCGAGGCGCGCCTTAAGTGCGGGAAAGTCGTTCGCGAGCAACGGCAGCGTGGGCCGCTCGATGGCGCCATCTTCCCAGACGAAATTGACCGCGCCACATCGATCCGACACGAGCGTGGCAACACCCTCGCCTTTGGTGTCGATTAATCGCGCGGCGATCGTGCCTTGTTCGGTGTGAATGATTCCGTGGTCGCGCTTCGCCTCGACCGTGTTCACCGCACATCGAGGGCGGAGGACGGCGCCCAACTCCTCGGCCCGCCGCGCGAGTTGCTCCACCAGCACGGTGCGTCTGATTCCCATTCCGGCTGAGGGCATTGCCGATTCAGCGCAGGAACCATCTTCCTTGATGAAACGAATTCCACCGAATGGGTGTGAGGTCGTGCGATCGAAGCGATCCGCGATTCCGAGTGACCTTCGGAGCGTCAGTGAACGAATATCGGAAAGGCGGTACCGCGCGTGGCACCCGGGTTTACGAGGTCCAGCATATGCTACTCGTGCGGCGACGTTCCCACGCGTTCACTGCTCATCCATGTGACGTGGCCCGCAGTAGTGATATCGATTTCGACTTTCTTGGCCACGGTCAGGAATAAGATGCTCGGATCTTTCAGACCCCATTCGACGTATGGAATCGAAAGGTGACCGGTCGCGATGAGGCGGTCACCGTCCAACCGCCCCTGGGCCTCGATAACCACATCGTGCTGGGCACCATGAAGTGTCAGCACGCCGTGGAGCTTGGCATGGAAGTAGCCGTGGGCATCGAGCTGCCCATCGACGTGTCGCGGGTCGAAAGTTATTTCCGGCCACGTTGCCGCTTCGAGTACGCTATCGCGCATC
>DATLTX010000224.1:0-27185 GCA_035533435.1 Binataceae bacterium (SeqCode) | reverse complement strand
TCGAGGGTGATCGCGTAATGTTTACCGATCGCGCTGGGCGCGGCGAAAATCTCTCCGTGACCGATATTCCCGATGACTCGTATCACTCCGCATGGTTCGCTGAGATGGCCAAAGAATTCGAGCTTGCGCTCTCCGCCGGTCCCGGCTGCATCGAAGCCAAAACCAACTTGACAGAGGCGCGCATGGCGATAGCCCTGATAGCCGCAGCGCGCGAATCGGCCTGCGACGAAGGAGCCAGCGTGCGAATCGCAATCCAACGCGATCTCTGACATTCGGCGCAAATGCCATCCGTAAACACGTTATAAGTAATTATCGCTCCATCTGAGAAATTTCGGCAGATTTTTTCCTGACCGATCGGACTGGCGGTCTTGAAATTTGAAAGGCGGGCCGGTAAGGTGTCGATTGACCGAAAGGTTAGGGGACATCGTGGGTCTGCTAATTTGCGCGCGCGGCCGCTGATTTTCCTATAAGGCCGTGGGCGCAAGGCAGATTAGTTTGGGACGAGGAAATCGAGATTTCGTCAGGTGAGATTCGAGTCGAGGAGACCGACGGGCGGCCGGAGCGCCTTCGCACAAATATGAGCCTACCCCAAGCAAGAGCAGGCGCGAACGAAGTCCGCGCCGGATCGCAGGACTCGCGCGACGAAATCCTGAAGGCCGCGATGCATCTGTTTGCAAGCCGCGGATTCCACGAGACCTCGATGTCGGAAGTCGCGCGCGAAGCGCGGGTCAGCAAGGCGCTGATCTTCTGGCACTTCAAGACCAAGGAAGAGCTGTTCGTCGCGGTGCTGAACCGCCTGCTCGAGCCCTATTTTATAGATTTTGCCGAAGAGGCGCGTGCGCTCGATGAGCGCGCGCAAATCCAGAAGCTGATCGAGTTCTACCTGTTGTTCGTGCGCGACAATGCCAGCTCGGTGCGGTTCTTTATCGCGCAGATGCTGCACGATCAGCATTTCGCCGAGGGACTGAGCGATCAGGTGCTGAAGCTCTACTCGGGTTATCGGGCGATGCTGGTCGAGTTGATCGCGCGTGGGCAGGAGCGAAACCTGTGCAATCGCCACTTCACGCCCGAGTCGGCGGCCGGCTTTCTGCTCTCGGCGCTCAACGGCATCTTGATCGAGCATCTGTTCTTGCAAAATGGACCGCTCGATCCCGAGAGCGCGGTCGCGATGGTCGCGGGATGGCTGTTCGGAGACGAAATCAAGACTGACACCGGCGGCGGCAAAGCCGTCGCCTGAACCTTTTTCCTGATACGGGGGTGCCCTGACTCTTATGCGTATGCCACTTAAGCAAATGATTGATCTTGGCCGCTATATGCGTTCGAAGAAACGCAGCGGTGAGCAATATTTCCCGCTGGTGCTGATGCTTGAACCGCTCCACGCCTGCAATCTGGCCTGCGTCGGATGCGGCCGGATCGTCGAGTACAAGGACTCGATTCGCGACATGATGCCGCTCGAAGAGTCGCTCGGCGCGGCCGAGGAATGCGGCGCTCCGCTGGTCTCGATCTGTGGCGGCGAGCCGCTGATGTACAAGCATATCGTGCCGCTGACCAAGGGCCTTATCGAGGATCAGAAGCGCCACGTGATGATCTGCACCAACGCGATTCTGCTCGAACGCTTCGTCAAGCAGGTCGCTCCGTCGCCTTACTTAAGCTTCAACCTGCATCTGGACGGCATGCGTGCGACCAACGATCGCGTGCTGAGCCGCGAAGGCCACTTCGACATCGTTATCAAGATGGTCAAGATGCTCAAGGAAAAGGGCTACCGCGTCCAGACCAACACCACCGTATTCCGCGAGACCAGCGCCGAGGAACTCGAGGAGATGGTGACCTACCTGGGAAGTCTGGGCGTGGACGGAATGTTGCTGAGCCCCGGCTATCATTACCAGGTTCTAACCAATGACGACCTGTATCTGCAGGGCGACGAGAGCGTTGCCAAGTTCCGCAAGGTCCGCGATCTCGCGCACGATTACAATATTATCAACACGCCGATCTATCTTGATTTTCTGGTCGGCGAGCACGATCTGACGTGCAGTCCGTGGACCACCGTCACGCGTAATCCGCGCGGATGGAAGGGGCCCTGCTATCTGATCACCAACGGTCACTACAAGACTTTCGCCGAGATGCATGAAAAGACCGATTGGGAGTTTTATCGAACCCGTCAGGACATCCGCTGCAAAGACTGCAAGATGCATTCGGGGTTCGAGGGCACGGTCGCGTTGGAGTTCGGCAAGAATCTTAGGGACTCGTGGCGGATGGTTCGCCATTACATGGTCTGAGACGCAACCTGATGTGGCGCGCCGCTGCGGAGCGCGCGGCAGCTTGGCTCGTGCTTCAGCCGCATCGCGCACGAATCCGGTAACGATGTGTTTGATCTCAACCGCTATCTGAAAGAGCGCGCCGAGCTGGTGCAAAAGGCACTCGAACGCGCGGTTGCCGCCGACGATGGCGCCGACGCGCGCCTGTTCGACGCGATGCGCTACAGCCTGCTTGGCGGAGGCAAGCGCCTGCGCCCGATTCTCGCACTTGCCGCGTGCGAGGCAGTCGGCGGCGCGCTCGAGGCCGCACTCGGACTGGCCTGCGCGGTTGAGATGATCCACACCTACTCGCTTATTCACGACGATCTGCCGTGCATGGACAACGACGATCTGCGCCATGGCCGCCCGACCAACCACAAGGTCTATGGCGACGCGATCGCCACCTTGGCCGGCGACGCACTCGTCACCGACGCATTCAAAATCCTTGCGCGCTCGGCTCTCGACGGCGTTGCGGTCCAGCGTGTGCTCGCAACCGTTGCCGAACTCAGTGAGGCCGCTGGCTCGGGCGGGATGGTCGGCGGCCAGGTCATCGATATCCTGAGCGAACGCAAGCGGCTTGGACTCGACGAGCTGAAGCTCCTGCATAGCAAGAAGACCGGCGCGATGTTCCGCGCCTCGATCCTCGGCGGAGCCCGGCTCGGCGGCGCCTCGGACGCGGAACTCGAAGCGCTCGACGCTTACGCGCACGCGCTCGGCCTCGCCTTCCAGGTCGTCGATGACATCCTCGATATCGAAGCCACCACCGAGCAGATGGGCAAGCGCACCGGCAAGGACGAGGCGGCCGGCAAAAATACTTTTCCCGCACTTATGGGACTCGAGGAGTCGCACGGCTTCGCGCGCGAGCTCGAGCGCCGCGCGCATGACGCGCTCGCGGGATTTGGCGCGCGCGCGCAAGCGCTGCGGCAAATCGCAACCTTTGTAGTCGAGCGCGGCCGATGAGTATCGTCGCCGCGCTCCGTGATAATCGGGCGCATCCGCGCCAGGCGATGCTGCTGGCGCCGGGTACGATCGAGCTGCGCGATTTTACGCCGGTGCGTCCCGGCCCGGGCGAAATTCTGCTTCAAGTGCGATGCGCGCTGAGCTGCGGCACCGATCTCAAGACCTGGCGCCGCGGGCATCCGCTGTGGGATTTTCCGCTGCCTTTCGGCCATGAGTTCTCGGGCGTGGTGGCTGAAGTTGGCGCGGGCGTAAGCGCGTTCAAACCCTGCGATGAAGTGATGGCGGCGCCTACCGCGCCCTGCGGCGCGTGTTTCTTTTGCGCGCGCGCCCAGGAAAATTTGTGCGCGGGCGCTATCGGGCGAATGCTCCACGGCGCGTATGCCGACCTGATCTTGATTCCAGCGCATATCGTCGCGCGCAATGCGTTTATCAAGCCGCCCGGACTTCCTTTCGAAGAGGCCGCGCTGCTCGAGCCGCTCGCGTGCGTGGTTCATGCGCATGCCATGGCGCGTCCGGAAAAATCCGATAGCGCGTTGATTATCGGCGCGGGCGCCTTCGGGATGCTGCACATGCTGGCGCTGCGCGAAGCCGGCGTGCGCGAGGTCGTGATCGCCGGACGGGGAGCCGCGCGGCTAAAATGGGCCGCCGAACTCGGCGCCGACCGCGTCATCGACATCGAGCATCAGAACCCCGCGTCGGAAGCCGCAAAGTGCAACGGCGGCTTCGGTCCCGACCTCGTGATCGAATGCACCGGGCAGCCCGCCGGGTGGGCCGATGCGTTCGCGCGCGTGCGGCGCGGTGGCCGCGTGGTATTCTTCGGCGGATGCGCGCCCGGCACCGCGCTCAGCGTGGACACGCGCCGGATGCACTACGACAACCTGACCCTGCTGGCGCCGTTTCATTACCGCCCGCGCGACGTGCGGACGGCTTACGAGATGCTCGCGCGGCGCGAAGCGCGTTTTGGCGCCGTGATCAACTTGCGCCGCAGCCTTGCCGAACTGGGCGACGTGTTCGCGATTCTCGAACGCGGCGAGGCGCTCAAGTGCGCGGTGATTCCCTGACTCGTGCGCGCCGCGCCGGCCGCGCGGAAAATCCCTCGGGTACAAGCCACCATCACCAAGGATAAATCATCAGAGTAGCGACTAATCATGAACCAGATTGCCGAAATTGACAGCCACGCCGCGCCGCTCGCTTCCGGGCCGCACGACGAATTCGCCGCGAAAATCGACTACACGATCGACCGCGCGCAGCGATCGCTTATTGCCCAGCAGCATCCCGAGGGCTACTGGCACGGCGCGCTCGAAGCCAACGCCGAAATGAACGCCGAGTTCATCATCTTCAATCACTTCATGGAGAGCGTCGATCCCGAACTCGAAGCGAAGCTCAAAAAGCATCTCCTCGACAGCCAGAACGCTGACGGAAGCTGGAGCCTGTACGCCGGCGGCGAGGGCTACCTGTCGAGCACGATCGAGGCCTACTTCGCGCTCAAGCTCGCCGGAATGCGCGCGGGCGATGAGCCGCTCTTGCAATCGCGCCGCTGGATTCTGTCCAAGGGCGGAATCGAAAAGTGCGGCACTCTGGCCCGTTTCTATCTGGCCGCGATGGGGCAGGTGCCGTGGGACGCGACCGCCGCGATGCCGGTCGAGTTGACCCTGTTTCCCAACTGGTTCCCGTTCAACATGTACGAGTTGGCGTCGTGGGCGCGCGGAACCGTCTTCGGCCTGATGGTTATGCAGGCGATGCGGCCAGTCGTGAAAATAAGTTTCCAGGAGAGCATCCTCGAACTCTACATCCAGCCTCCCCACTTCACGTACTTCAAGCAGCCCGCGGCGGGAAAGCTGCTGTCGCTGCGCAAGGCGTTAAACGTCGCCGATCGCGCGCTGCGGTTTTTCAGCCGTCACGCCCCCGCCGGTCTGCGCGCGCGTGCGCTGCGCAAGGCCGAAAGCTGGATTTTGGAGCATCAGGAGGCCAACGGCTCGTGGGGCGGAATCGAGCCGTGCTACCTGCTCTCCGCGATGGCGCTAAAGTCGCTCGGCTACAAGAACGATCATCCTGTTCTGCGCAAAGCGCTCGAGGCGAGTCGCGAACTAATCTGGGATTTCGGCGATCGCGCGCTCTACATGCCGTGCGTATCGCCCAACTGGGACAGCGCTCTGGCGGCCAAGGCGCTGCTCGATTCGGGCCTTCCCGGCGATGATCCGGCGCTGCTCAAGTGCGCGGACTGGTTTATCGATCATCAGATCTTCAAGAAAGGCGACTGGTCGGTAAAGCGTCCCGACCTCGAGCCCGGCGGATGGGCCTTCGAGTTCTTCAACGACTGCTATCCCGATGTCGATGACTCGGCGGTGATCCTTGCGGTCATGGCCGAAGCGCGCGCCAGCGACGCCGCCAGGCGCGAACACGCGATTCGCGCCGGAGCCAACTGGGTCATGGGGATGCAATCAAAGGACGGCGGTTTCGCCGCCTTCGATGTCGATAACGATTCGCACTGGCTCAATTCCCTGCCGCTCGCCGATGTCGAAGCGGTCACCGATCCTTCCTGCGCCGACCTTACCGGCCGCGTGCTCGAAATGATGGGCGCGGTCGGCTACAAGCCGGACCATCCGGTCGCCCGCCGCGCGATCGAATGGCTCAGGAAAAATCAGTCGCCCGATGGCGCGTGGTGGGGCCGCTGGGGTGTTGCCTATATCTACGGAACTTTCTCCGCGCTCTCCGGTCTGCGCGCGATTGGCTACGATATGAATCAGGCGTGGATTCGCCGCGCCGTCGATTGGTTGAAGTCCAAGCAGAACGCCGACGGCGGATGGGGCGAAAGCCCGCTTGCCGATAAAGATCCCGCATGGCGCGGACGCGGCGCCAGTTGCGCTACGCAGACCGCGTGGGCAATGATCGGCCTGGTCGCCGGCGAAGACCCGATTTCACAACCGGCGATGCGCGGCGCGCAGTGGCTCGCCGAACGGCAGAACGATGCGGGCGGATGGGATGAGAGCGAGTCCACCGGTAACGGGTTCCCGAACCATTTCTACCTTCGCTACTTCCTGTACGCGCATTATTTTCCGCTGATGGCGCTGGGCCGCCTGCGCAAGCGTCTGGCCGCGGCGGCGCCGCGCTGAGCGTCTGGTTGCGATGACGATGAAGGCGATTTCAATTCTCGGATCGACCGGCTCGGTTGGCGTCACGACGCTCGACGTGGTCGGCCGCTACCTCGACCGATTCCGCGTCGTTGCGATGGCGGCGGGACGCAATCTCGATCTCTTCGCCGAGCAGATAAATCGTTTTCATCCAGAGCTGGTCTCGGTTGCGACCGCTGAACTGGCAAACGATCTGCGCACGCGCCTTGGCGCCACAAAGCCCGAGATCATGCACGGGCTCGAAGGCGCCGTCGCCGTCGCAACGCATCGCGACGCAAAGCTCGTGATGTCGGCGCTGGTCGGCGCGCTCGGCCTGCGTCCGACTCTCGCAGCGATCAAGGCCGGCAAGGATATCGCCTTCGCCAACAAGGAAGTGCTGGTGATCGCCGGCGAGCTTGTGACCCGCGCGGTGCGCGAGGCGGGCGTCCGCCTGCTGCCCGTGGATAGCGAGCACAACGCGATCTTCCAATGCCTTGAGGGGCGTGGCCGCGAATCGCTCAAGCGAATCATCCTGACCGCCTCGGGCGGACCGTTCCGCGAGCTTGCGGCCGACCGCTTCGCCGCGATCACGATCGAGCAGGCGCTTAATCATCCGACCTGGCGCATGGGCAGCAAAATCACGATCGATTCGGCAACCCTGATGAACAAGGGGCTCGAGGTGATCGAGGCGCGATGGCTGTTCGACGTCGCGCGCGAGCAGGTCTCAGTCGTGATTCATCCGCAGAGCGTAATTCATTCGATGGTCGAGATGATCGACGGCTCGGTGATCGCCGAGATGGCGGTGCCCGACATGGCGATTCCGGTCGCGTATGCGCTGGCCTATCCAGAGCGCCTCGCGCTGCCTCATCTGAAGACGCTGTCGCTGGTCGAATGCTCGCGGCTGACTTTCGAAGAGCCGGATCTGGGCCGCTTTCCGTGCCTGCGCCTGGCCTTCGACGCGCTCTCAGCGGGTGCAACGATGCCGGCGTGCCTCAACGCCGCCAACGAGGAGCTGGTGGCGGGATTCCTCGCCGGGCGGGTGCGCTTCGTCGATATTCCGCACCATATCGAGGCGATCATGGCGCGTCATTCCAATCCGCCCGCGCGCTCCCTGGAAGATCTGCTCGAAACCGATTCATGGGCGCGCGCGCAAGCGCGCGAGCTTATCGACCGGCGCACCGCCGCCTGATTGGTGAAGGATCCGTACGCCGATGAGTGCAGTCCGGGGAACAGTGGCCAACGTTAGCGCAGCGGCGAACGCCGGCGGCGGGATCGGCATCGCGATGCCGGCGGCGGCGTGCTCGCTTGATGAGGCATACGCCTTTTGCGGAAAGCTCGCCCGCTCGCACTACGAGAATTTTACCGTCGCGTCGTGGCTGATGCCGCGCGCGATGCGCAAGCATATGCACGCGATCTACGCGTACGCGCGAATCGCCGACGACTTCGCCGATGAAGAGCACGACCTCGAGAAGCTCGACGGATGGGAGCGTGAACTCGAGCTCGCTTACGCGGGCGCGCCGCGTCATCCGGTGTTCGTCGCGATAGCGGACACGGCGGCGAAGTTCGCGATTCCCAAACAGCCGTTCGCCGATTTGCTGGTCGCGTTTCGCTCCGACGTGAACTTTAAAGGCTTCGATACGATTGACGACCTGCTCGGCTACTGCCGCTATTCGGCCAACCCGGTCGGGCGCCTCGTCCTCTACCTGTTCGGCTACGCCGACGCCGAGCGTCAGCGCCTGTCCGACCTGGTGTGCAGCGGTTTGCAGCTCGCAAATTTCTGGCAGGACGTGTCGGTCGATCTCGCCAACGGACGAATCTATTTTCCGCGCCGCGATCTGGCCGCGCACGAACTCGCGCAAGCGGATCTGCGCCACGGCGTCGCCACCAAGCGCTTCATCGACCTGATGAAGAGCGAGGTCGAACGCGCGCGCGCGATGCTGCGCGAGGGCGGCGCCGGACTTGCCAAAATGGTTGACCGGCGCCTGCGCCGGGACATCCTGATGTTCGCGGGCGGCGGGCTTGCGATTTTGCGCGCGATCGAAAATTCCGGCTACGACGTGCTGACCGCGCGCCCAAAGCTCCACAAAATCGACTATCTGAAAGTCGCATGGAACGCGGTACGGGGACGGCTCGATGGCTGAAAATCACGCGATACCCGCCGCGCGCGGCGGCGCCGACGCGACGCTCGCGGGCGATTACGAACGTTGCGCCGAGATCACGCGGCGCTCGTCTTCCAATTTCTACTATGCGTTTATGCTGCTGCCGATCGAGCGGCGGCGCGCGCTTCACGCCGTCTATGCGTTCTGCCGCTTTGTCGATGATATCGCCGACGACGATTCAATCCGCGAGCCCGCGATCCTGCTGCAGCGCTGGCGCGACGAACTCGATCGGGTTTACGGCGGGACTCCGACTCGCGCGATCTCCCGCGCGCTGGCCGACGCGGCTGCGCGCTTTTCGATTCCCCGCGTGTACTTCGCGGAGGTGATCGCCGGCGTCGAGATGGATCTGGCGCGCAAACGCTACGCGACCTTCGACGAGTTGCGCCAGTACTGCTACCGGGTCGCGTCGGCGGTTGGCCTGATCTGTATCGAAGTCTTTGGGTACCGCAATCCGGGCGCGAAAGTTTACGCCGAAAACCTTGGTATCGCACTCCAGCTCACCAATATCCTGCGCGACGTTAAAGAAGACGCGGGCCGCGGCCGGATCTATTTGCCGCTCGAAGACCTCGAGCGCTTCGGCGTCACCGAGGACGAAATTCTGCGCGGGGTTTACAACGACGCCTTCGTCCGCCTGATGGAGTTCGAGGCGATTCGCGCGCGCGAATACTACCAGGCCGCCGAACGCGCGCTCCCCGATGAAGACCGCTCGACGCTGCTGACCGCCGAGGCGATGCGCATGATTTACGGTTCGCTGTTGCGCCTCATCGTCAGCTCGAACTACCGGGTGCTCGACCGGCGCCTTAGCCTGTCGGCGCCGCGCAAGCTCTACCTGGTCGGACGCGCGTGGGCGAGTTCGCGCCTGGGCGCACTGCGCGGCTAAAGCCGCGCGCGATTCGATGATCGAAGCCAAAGACGTCGTCGTGATCGGCGCCGGCTTCGCCGGACTCAGCGCCGGCGTGGCACTGGCCGAGCGCGGCTTTCGGGTTGCGGTGCTCGAGCGCAAACCCACCCTTGGCGGACGAGCCTACTCGTTCGAGGATCCCGAGACCGGCGACTTTGTCGATAACGGACAACACGTTCTGATGGGCTGTTACACCCAGTCGCTCGACTTCCTGCGCAAAATCGGTTCGGCGGGCAATCTTGTGTTCCATCGCGATCTGGAAATCGAGATGCTGGCGGGGCCCGGCCGCAGCGCGACGCTGCGCACCGCGCGCCTGCCGGGTCCCCTGCACATGACCGCCGCGTTGATGCGCTATCGGCATTTGAGCCTGGGCGAGCGGCTCGGCGTGGTGCGCGGAGGGCTCAAGATGCTCGCGATGCGCCGGCGCCAGGCTCGCGCGCTCGAAAAGATGACCGTCGCCGATCTGATGACGGTGCTGGGGCAGGGCGAGAACGCGCGCCGCGCGTTCTGGTACCCGCTGTCGATTGCGACGCTCAACGACGAGCCGGAAGTTTCCTCGGCGGCGCTGCTGGCCGAGGTTTTGAAGCGCGCGTTTTTTTCCCGGCGCAGCGATTCCGCCTTTGTCTATTCGCGCGTCGGCCTCTCCGACCTCTACTGCACCGGTGCGCGCGAGTTTATCGAGCGCGCCGGCGGGGTCGTCGCCACGCACTCGATCGTCGAGGGAATCGAAACCACCGCCGATGGCCTGGTGGCGCGCGTGCGCCTGCGCGACGGCCGTCTGCTCGGCGCGGCTAACTTTATTTCCGCCGCCGCGCCGCATCATCTGCTGCGGATGCTGCCCGAGGGCGCCGTCGCCGATCCGTTTTTCGCGCGCCTGGCCGAACTTGGAACCTCGCCGATAATCTGCGTGCACGTATGGCTCGATCGCGAGGTGACGCGGTCGGCGTTCGTCGGATTCATCGGCACGCAGACCCAGTGGCTATTCAACAAGCGCAAGATTTTCGAGCGCCACGGCGAACGGCATCCCGGCTACCTGAGCTTCGTGATCAGCGGCGCGCGCAAGCTCGTCGATCAGTCCAACGAGGAAATTCTCGACCTCGTCATGAACGATCTTTGCGCGATGATTCCCGCCGCGCGTACCGCGAAAATCTCCAAGGCGATCGTGCTCAAGGAAAAGCAGGCCACGATGGCGCCGGAGCCGCGCTCCTATGAGCTGCGCCCCACGGCGGCGACGCCGATCGCAAACCTGTTTCTGGCCGGCGACTGGATTCAGACCGGTCTTCCCGCGACGATCGAAAGCGCGGTCGTCTCCGGACGCGCCGCCGCCGCCGCGGTTGCCGCGCGCGCCGAATCCACGCCGGGTAATTCGCGATGACGCGGCGGCTTGCAATCGTCACCGGCGCTAACGGCTTTGTCGGGTGCCACGTGGTGCGCGCGCTGCTCGCGCGCGGAGACCGGGTCCGTGCGCTGGTGCGTGAAAATGCTGATATTGCCGCGCTCGCGGGGCTGGAAATCGAACTCGCGCGCGGAGACCTGCGCAACCGCGCCGCGATCGCGCGCGCCGTGGCGGATTGCAACGAGGTCTATCATGTCGCCGCCGATTACCGACTTTGGGTGCCCGATCCGGCCGCGATGTACGCGAGCAATGTTGACGGCACGCGCAACGTAATCGAAGCCGCACGGGCGGCCGGCGTCAAACGAATCGTCCATACCAGCACCGTCGGCACGCTCGGAATTCCGCACGGCGGCGCCGGCGCGGAAGACACTCCGGTCGCGCTGGCCGATATGCCGGGACCCTACAAGCGCTCGAAGTTCATGGCCGAGCAGGTCGCGCTCGAAGCGGCGCGCGCCGGAGCGCCAGTCGTGATCGTGAATCCATCGACTCCGGTCGGCGCGCTGGATCTCAAGCCGACCCCGACCGGCCGCATCATCCGCGATTTCCTTGCGCGCCGGATGCCGGCGTACATGGACACGGGGCTGAATCTCGTCGATGTGGAAGACTGCGCGCGCGGCCATCTGCTCGCCGCCGAACGCGGCCGAATCGGCGAGAAATATATTCTGGGCGGCGAGAACCTGACCCTCAAGGAGATGCTCGAGCATCTGGCGCGCCTGTCCGGCTTGTCCGCGCCGCGCGTGCGGATTCCTTACGCGGTCGCGTTCGGATTTGCGCTCGGCGCGGAGGCCGTTGCGCGCACTGTAACCCATCGCGCGCCGCGCGCGAGCCTGACCGAGGTGCGGATGGCGCGCAAGCGGATGTTCTTCGACTCGTCGAAGGCGCGCCGCGAGCTTGGCTACGGGCCAGGACCGGTCGATGTGGCGCTGGAGCGCGCGATCGAGTTCTTTCGCAAAACGGGTGCGGTCAGGAACGCGGCATAGGAGACGGCAATGCATCTGCTCTTGGAAACGATCGAACTGCGCCCGTATGTTTTCATCTTTTTGGCGAGCTTTCTGTTTATTGCGATCGCCAATTTCGGCGTGCGCACGACGCTTCTGTTTTCCATCCTGACTTACATCGTGGCGCTGGGCTCCGAATGGTCGTCGGTGCACAACGGCTTTCCCTTCGGCCTGTATCATTATCTGGATGCGACGCGCGGGCGCGAACTCTGGGTCGCGGGCGTGCCCTTCTTCGACTCGCTGTCATTTACCTTTCTTGCGTTCGCGAGTTACACCCTCGCGCTGCTGCTCTGCTCGCCGCTCTATCGCCGGGGCTTGGATTTGCGGATTCTCGATACCCGGAAAATCCGCCGCGCGCCGCGCGTGTGGCTGATGGCGGCGCTGTTCATGGTGATGATCGACATGATCGTCGATCCGCTCAGCGTGCGCGGCAACCGATGGTTTCTGGGCAAAATCTTCTGGTACGACCCGCCGGGGGCGCACTTCGGCGTGCCAATCAGCAATTACCTCGGATGGTACTTCGTCGCGGCGATCACGATCCCGATTTTCCTGATGCTCGATGCAACGCTGAACCGCGGCGCGCGCAAGCCGCGCGGCGTAATGGAAACGCTGCCCTCTCGCGCGCTGCTCGGGCCCGCGCTTTACCTGGGAATGGTCGCGTTCGGACTCACGACGCTGTTCCGGATTGGCGCGGCAAATATCGGATGGGCTGGAGTATTCATCTACCTGCCGTTTGTGACGCTCGCGATTCATATTCTGACCCGTGAAGATTCATACGGAGACACCGCGGCGCTCGAGCGTCATCTCGCCGATTTTCCCTATGAACGCGGCCAGCCGATTTGGAAGGATGCGGCCGGTCGCGGCTCGCCGGCGCTCGGGCTATCGGCGCGAGCTACGCACGGAACCCGACGCGCCGCGCGTCGCGATCGCTTCCAGAGCCGCGGCGAGTGAACGCGTCGCGCGGCTGAGGCTTTGCATCATGCGGGGTATGCGAACGGCAATCCCGGGATTTTGGATGAGAAATTTGGCCGCGGCAGCGGGCCGTACGTTGCCCTCTTCGTCGGCCATCTCCGCGCCGACCACCATGTCGTCGACCGAGTCCATTACCGCGCGCACTACCGCGAACCGGAGTCCGCGGACGTGCGCTTCGCTTGCGAGCGCGGCGGTTTCCATATCGACCGCGATCGCGCCGGTGAGATCGCCGGCGGCGCGTTTGTCGGCGCCGGTTCCGAGCACGCGATGGCAAGTCAGAAGCGCGCCGGTTGAATAGCTGATCCCGGCGGCGCGAAGGTAGCGTCCGAGTTCGCTCAGCGTCGCGTCGTCGATAATCGCGACCAGTCTCGCCGCGCCGGCGCCGTCGGTGGCGTGAGTTGTCAGAATTCGATCGGCCATGATCAAATCGCCCGCGCCGAGTCCGCTCGAAAGCGCGCCAACCACGCCCGTGCCGAGGACGATCTCGGCGGCGGGAAAGAGATCGAACGCGCGGCGCGCCGCGACTTGCGATCGCGCGAAGCCGATTCCGGTCGCGACGGCGACAATTTCGGTCGAACCGATTCTGCCGTGAAAGCCGCGCACATGCGGATCGCTTATCGCGCGGCGCGATTTCATGCGGCGTTTGAGCGGACCGAGCTCGCGTGCGAAGGCGTAAAAGACAAGTATCAAAAGCGATTTTCCCGCGTCGCGCCGGCGGCTCTTGAGCGCGCCGCCGGATAGAAGCAAAATTGCGCGGTCATGGCCTCCGGTCAAGCATCGCCGCAAGCTCCCGGCTCCGCGCCAACTGGCAACCATACGTGAAGCAGCTCATCGTCAATGGCGACGACTTCGGACTGTCGGCCGAGGTCAACGCCGGTATCGTGCGGGCGCATCGCGAGGGAATTCTCACCAGCACGAGCCTGATGGTCGCCGAAGCAGCGAGCGCCGCCGCCGCGGAACTGGCGCGCGAGAATCCGAACCTCGACGTTGGCCTGCACGTGGTCGTATGCAAGGGGCGCAGCGTGCTCGAGGCGGGAAAACTTGGCGGCGCCGTCGATGCGGCGGGGCGCTTTCCGGAAAATCCGCTGTGGGCCGGGATGCGATGGTTTTTCGATGGCAAGATGCGCGCCGGCCTTGCCGCGGAAATTCGCGCTCAGTTCGACCGGCATCTCGAACTCGTCGGCCGGCTCGATCATATCGACGGCCATCTGAATTTTCACGTGCATCCGGTGATCGCCGATATCGTCGTCGAGCTGGCCGCCGAGTACAAAGTCGGATGCGTCCGCTTGCCGCGCGAGAAAGTGTTCACCACGCTCAGGCTCCGGCGAGACCACGCCCCGCGCAAGCTCGTCGAGGCGGTGATCTTCCGCGCGCTCTCGCGCCGCACGCGCCGGATGCTGCGCGAGCGCGGGATCAAATCGCCCGACTGGCTCTTCGGGCTTCATCAGAGCGGCCATCTGAGCGAGGAATATATCCTGGGCGTGATCGACCGGCTGCGCGACGGCACGACCGAGCTCTACTTTCATCCGGCGGCGGATATCGGTGGCACGCCGCCCGCGGCCGCAGCGCAACTGGAAGTCGAAATCCTCACCAGCCCCAAGGTGCGCGCCGCGCTCGACGCGCACGGCGTGCGCCTGACGACGTTCAGGGAACTTGCGCAGGCTCAGGTTTGAGGGACGCTTGCGCCGCGCAGCGAGGTTGCCATGAGTGAAGCTTTGATACGGGCCGGGACCAGAGCCGACCTTCCGCGCATCACGGAGATTTACAACCATTACATCGTAAACACTGCGATCACATTCGACCTCGAGCCGGTGACCGTCGAGCAGCGCGTACCTTGGCTGCGCGAACACACCGACGGTGCGCGGTATCGGCTGCTGGTTGCGGCCGAGAACGGCCGGATCGTGGGTTACGCGGGAACCGGGCGATTCCGGGCGAAGGCGGCCTACGACACCACCGTCGAGGCTACGATCTATTGCGCACCCGAAGCGACGGGGCGCGGGGTCGGCGCGCAGCTTTATTGCGCGCTCTTCGACGCGCTTGGGCGCGAAGATATCAACCGGGTCGTTGCGGGGATCACGATCCCGAATGAAGCGTCAGTCGCGTTGCATCGCCGCTTTGGATTCCGCGATATCGGCGTGTTCTCCGCCGTTGGGCGCAAGTTTGGACGCTACTGGGACGTACTCTGGATGGAACGGCCGCTGAGTGCCGCGACGCGATAGCTTGCCTCGCGCGCCCGAAACGATTGTCGTACTGTAAACCGTCGCGGGTAATCACCCCGCGCATGATTCGATTTTAGAGCTCGCACAGGAAGGGCAATTCCGATGCACGATCAGGAAGGCACGCCGCAGACTCCGTCGATCCAGGATTACCGGCTGCCGAAAAACGTTACGCCGCGAAGATACGAACTCAGACTCGAACCCGACCTTGCCGCCTTTACGTTCAAGGGCAAGGAGTCAATTGCGGTGACCGTCAACGAGGCGTCGCGCGCGATCGTGCTGAACGCGCTCGAACTCGAGATCGACTCGGCTATCGCCGTGCGCGGCGCAAAGTCGCTCAAGGCGAGCGTCGATCTCGAGCCCGCGCGCGAGCGTGCCCATCTGCGCTTCGGCGAGGAGCTTGCCCCAGGCGAGTGGACGCTTACAATCGCGTTTAGCGGCGTGCTCAACGACAAGCTGCACGGCTTTTACCGCAGCCAGTACACCGATACCGCCGGCAAGACTCACACCGTTGCGGCGACTCAGTTCGAATCCACCGACGCGCGCCGCGCATTCCCGTGCTGGGACGAACCCGAGCTCAAGGCGAGTTACAAAGTCACGCTTGTGATCGACGAGAAGCTGGCCGCGATTTCGAACGGCGGGCAGGAGAGCGAAAGAAGTATCGCGGGCGGCAGGAAAGAGATCGTTTTCAAGGAGACGATCAAGATGTCCACCTACCTGGTGGCGTTTATCGTCGGCGAGTTCGAAGCGACCGCGCCGGTCGATGCGGGCACGCCGCTGCGCATCGTGCACGTTCCGGGCAAGGCTGGGCTGACGAGCTGGGCCGAGCAGATAGGAGCGTTCTCGCTCAAGTATTTCGCTGACTACTATGGGCTCAAGTATCCGGGTGACAAACTCGACCTGATCGCGATTCCCGATTTCGCGTCGGGCGCGATGGAAAATCTGGGCGCGATCACGTTTCGCGAAACCGCGCTGCTCGCCGACGACCAGACCGCCTCGCGCGCGGAACTCGAGCGCGTGGCCGATGTCGTATCGCACGAGAACGCGCACATGTGGTTTGGCGATCTGGTCACGATGCGATGGTGGAACGGAATCTGGCTGAACGAAGCGTTCGCGACCTTTATGGAGATGCTCGCGGTCAACGCGTGGAAGCCCGAGTGGAAACGCTGGGACAGCTTTTCGGTCTCGCGCGCGGCGGCGATGGCGATCGACGGGCTGCGCAGCACGCGCCCGATCGAATTTCCGGTGCTGAGCCCCGAGGAATGCCGCGCGATGTTCGATATCCTGACCTACGAGAAGGGCGCCGCGGTGCTCAGGATGCTCGAGCAGTACTTGCGTCCGGAAGTTTTTCGCGACGGGATTCGCCTCTATCTCAAGCAGCATCAGTTCGCCAACACCGAGACCACCGATTTGTGGGACGCGCTCGAGGAAGCGTCGAAAGAGCCCGCGCGCAAGCTGATGGATTCGTGGATCTTCCAGCCGGGCTTTCCGATTGTCGACGCGGCGTTCGCTCCCGGCGCGGCTACGTTAAAACTATCGCAGCGCCGTTTCTATTATCTGCGCGAAGAATCGAGCCAACTCTGGCACGTGCCGATCATGATCCGCGCCACAACCGAGCGCGGCGTCGTGACGAAGAAAGTCCTGCTCACGGAGCGTGAGGCGTCCGTCGATATGGGCGGGAAGATCCAGTGGGCGCTGCTCAACGAGGGCGGGCACGGATTCTACCGCGTGCATTATTCGCCCGAGATGCTGGCCGCGCTGCCGCGCACTCCCGGCGAGCTTGCGCCGATCGAGCGCTTCGGCCTGGTGAGCGATACGTGGGCGGCCACTGTCGCCGGGATGGGGCCGCTCAGCGAGTTCATGGCGATGGCGCGGCTGTTCAGCGGCGAGACCGATCTGAACGTATGGCGCGCGATGCTCGGCGCATTCAACTATCTCGACATGATCGCTTCGGATGCGGACCGGCCGGCGCTCGCGGCTGCCGTGCGCGAGGTCGTTGGACCCGCGGCCGCGCGTCTGGGATGGGATGCGAAGCCGGGCGAGAGCGAGCTTACCCGCCAGCTTCGCGGCGTTCTGATCGGAGCGCTGGGAACGGTCGGCGACGACCGCGAGATTCAAAGCCGCGCGGCGGAACTCTACGCGCGCTTCGAAGATAATCCGCAGGCGGCGGATCGGGATCTGGCCCCGGCGCTGGTTGCGATCCTGGCGCAGGTCGGCGACGCAAAGCGCTACGAGGAATTTTTGAAAAAGTTTAAATTGGCGCGCACTCCGCAGGAGGAACAGCGCTACCTGTTCTCTTTGACCGGGTTCCGCGACCAGAAGCTGCTCGGGCGAACGATGGCGATGGCGCTCGACGGACAGGTGCGCACGCAGAATGCGCCGTACCTGATGCACTCGCTGCTGCTCAATCCGGCGTCGCGCTACGAGGCGTGGGATTTCACCCGGCGCAACTGGGAGGAGATGGCGAAGAAGTATCCCGACAACGCGCTGCCGCGGATGTGCGAGGCGGTAGTCGCGCTGCTCGATCGCGAAGACGACGTGAAGGCGTTTTTTGCGACCCATCGCGTGCGCCTGGGCGCGAAGATAATCGATCAGCACCTCGAGCGGCTGAGCGTCGCGGTGGGTTTCAGAAAACGCGAGGGCGCGAACCTCGCAGCCACACTTAAGGGTTGAAAGGTTCCGCTCCCTATTTCTCTGATTCCTCTCCCGGTCAGGGAGAGGTTAGGTGAGGGTCATTATTTTCTGAATTTCTCGCGCGCGCGTCGCGGAGTCAGCGGAGTAAGCACCCTCACTCGCGCGTCACGGCGATTGCAAAAGCAATCGCCGCGCCGCTTCGCCCGTGTGCCAGTGGCACCTCCCGGGGGGAGAGGGTATCAATCCGCGCTCACGCGAGGAGGCCTTTGCCGGGGACGTGGTTGATCTCCAGGCGGATGCCGTCGGGGTCCTCGAACAGCACTGAGTAATATCCTGGCGCCCACGAGCCTTCCTGCGGCGGATGCACAATCATTGCGCCAAGGGTTTTCAGGAACCCGTAAACTTCGTCGATATCCTTGCGCTCGCGCGCGCGAAGACATGCGTGATGAAGTCCCACGCGGCGTTGCACGAAATGTTCGCCGCGATACTTGTCATCGCCGCGCATGATCCCTATCGCGGTGCGTCCGCCCACGCAGTAAAGAATCTGGTCGTTGTCCATCACCGGCTTCAGGCCGAGATAGGGCAGCAGCTTTGCGTAAAACGGCTTGCATCGCTCGAAGTTGCTGACCGTCAGCATCAAATGCGCGATCCCGTTTATTTCCATTGCGAGCGCCTCCTGAAATTGCGATTGAGAATTCCGATGTTTACAGTGCGCGCAGCCATTCATGTCCCGGATGGCACCGCGCCAGCGCGTCGCGCAGCCACCTTCGCGCGTCGATGCTCATGTGGGGCAGCGCGTTGCGAAAATCCTCGCGGTCCTTGTCCTGGACCAGCTTGGCTTTGAACAGCAAAACGATCTCGGGAGCGAGGTAGGGCAATCCCCATAGCGGATGAAAGCCGATCGACTCGAGTGGCCTGCGCACCGCGGGGTCGCGCCGATAGATCCAGTCGCGGCCGTCGGACTCGGCAAGCATGATCTGGAACCACCATCGATGCGTAGCGTCCAGGTGCGCAGCGTCGATCTCCGCGAGCACCGGATCACCGGGGCGATATGCATTGAGTTGATGCACCGGCAGCGTGAGCCTCGCCCCGGCCGGCCAGCGTTCGGTGGTCCCGCGGTTCATGAGTCCCTCGGGATGCGGGACGACCTTGCGCAACTCGAAATCGTTTGAGCCGCGCAGCGCGGCCTGGTCGTCGCGCAGGATCAGCGTGTCGATATCGGCGTGAGCGCGGGTTGCGCGCCCCAAGTGCAAATCGATCGCCCATCCTCCGGCGACGAACCACGGGATACGCAGGCGCGCGAGCGTCGCCGCGACTTCAAGTAACGCTTTAAGTTCGCTCATCGCCGGACGGAGCCTGCGCGCGGGCGCTCAGTGGGCGTGCATCCGGCGGCCGTCGGGTTGCTGATGCCCCAGGATCGGATGCGGCCGATAGGGCTTTTCGAGCGCCGCAATCTCGTCGCCGCTGAGCTTGATTTCGGCCGCGTCGATCGCTTCCTTCAGGTGCTTCATCTTGGTCGCGCCGATAATCGGAGCCGTGACGCCCGGCGCGTGAAGGATCCACGCGCATGCGATTTGCGAGGACGTGACGCCGCGCGCCTTGGCGAGCTTCTCGACTTCGCTCAGCACCTGGAAGTCGGCTTCGGTGAAGTACATCATCTTGGCGAAATCGTCGGACTTGGCGCGGGCGGTCTCGCCGCTCTTTTGCGCGTTGCGATTTCCGGCCAGAAAACCGCGCGCGAGCGGACTCCACGGAATCAGGCCGACGCCCTGATCGATGCACAGCGGATTCATCTCGCGTTCTTCCTCGCGATAGACGAGGTTGTAATGGTTCTGCATCGAGACGAACCGGTGCCATCCGTTTTTCTCTTGCAGGTTGAGCGCCTTCTGAAACTGCCACGCCGCCATCGAGCTGGCGCCCAGGTAGCGGACCTTTCCCGCGCGCACCAGCGAGTCGAGCGCCTCGAGCGTTTCCTCGAGCGGGGTGGTGAAGTCGTAGCGATGGATTTGGTAGAGATCGATGTAATCCATCTTGAGGCGGCGCAGGGACGCGTCGCACGATTCCAGAATATGCTTGCGCGACAGCCCGCTGCGATTCGGCCCCGGCGCCATCTGCCCGTGCACCTTGGTCGCGAGCACGATATCTTCGCGCTTGGCCATCTCGCCGAGCCAACGGCCGGTGATCTCTTCGCTGACGCCGATCGAGTACACGTTGGCGGTGTCGAAAAAATTAATTCCCGCTTCGAGCGCGGCGGCGAAATGCTCGCGCGCTTCATCGACGGTCAGCACCCAATCGCGCCACTGTTTCGAGCCGTAGCTCATGCATCCCAGACAAATGCGCGACACCGTAAGACCGGTCCTGCCGAGTTTTGCGTGCTGCATGGTTCCATCCGGAGAGATGCTTCTCTCCGCCTTTCAGATTGAATTTGGATGAGGGTCCAGCGCCCAAAGTCCAGCGCCTTGCGATGCTTGTCAATAGAAGCGGGTGCGAAAATCCGTCGTCAGGGAGGCGCGGGCTTGGCGACTGCGCGGCGATGCAGGCGCAAATCGTAGCCGTGTTCGTAAGAGAAGCGCTCGCGGATTACGGCGAGCAGCACGCCGTCCACGATCGCGACGACGATGATCGCGGCGATGGTCAGATTGCGCATCAGTTGCCGCCAGTTTCGCTTGCGCATCGAATCGCACCAGCAAGATGACTATAGCATCGAACGCGCTCATCCGCGTGAGGTATTTAACTGCCATTACAGACCGATTAAAATTAACCGCGAGCGGCCGAGCCGGCGAGCAGGGATGGAGCGCGGTTTGTGCCGCGCGGGGAATTCCGTAAGTCTGCCGGAAGCGCCACAAAATGTGGCGTTCGCGCTTTGGCACCAAGGGAGGAGAGTATGCGGGTTTTATTCGTGCATCCGAGTCCGCTCATGTACAGCGAGATTTACCTGCGCCTGGAACCGCTCGGGATGGAACGGGTGGCGGCGGCGGTTCGCGCGGCGGGGCATGAGGTCCGGATTCTCGATCTCCAGATTTTTCAGCATCGCGATCTCTACCGCGAGTTCGACGATTTCCGTCCCCGCGCGATCGGCTTTTCGCTCAACTACCTGGCCAACGTGCCCGAGGTGATCGACCTCGCCAAGGCGATCAAGCATCGCGACCCGAATTGCTTCGTATTCGTTGGTGGACACAGCGGTTCATTCGTGGCCGGCGACATTATCGAGCACGCCGAGGGCGCGATCGACTGCGTCCTGCGCGGCGAAGGCGAGACCAGCGCGCAGATGCTGATGGAAGCGATCGACAGCGGCGCCGACGCGGTCGCCAAAGTGCCGGGCGCGGTGACCGAGCGCGGCACCGGCCCCGCGCCGATCATGATCGACGACCTGGACAAATTTGTTCCGGCGCGCGATCTGGGCCGGCGGCGCAACAAGTATTTTATCGGCGTGCTGGACCCGTGCGCGTCGATCGAGTTCACGCGTGGATGCCCCTGGGACTGCTCGTTCTGCAGCGCGTGGACCTTCTACGGACGCAGCTACCGAAAATCAACCGCCGAAGCCGCCGCCGAGGACATGTTGTCAATCAAGGAACCCAACGTGTTCATCGTTGACGACGTTGCGTTCATTCATCCGGAGCACGGTTACGCAATCGGGCACGAACTCGAAAAACGCAAGATCAAAAAGCAGTACTACCTCGAGACCCGCGCCGATGTTCTGATCCGCAACCAGGAAGTCTTCGAGTACTGGCGGCGGCTCGGACTCGAATACATGTTTCTGGGGCTCGAAGCGATCGACGAGGAAGGATTGAAGGCGCATCGCAAGCGCTCCTCGCTCGACACCAACAACAAGGCGCTCGAAGTGGCGCGCAAAATCGGGGTCACGGTGGCGATCAACCTGATCGCGGATCCCGACTGGGACGAGCGCCGCTTCGAGATAATCCGCGAATGGGCAATGAGCATCCCGGAGATCGTGCATCTGACCGTCGCGACGCCTTATCCCGGCACCGAGTTGTGGTTTACCGAGGCGCGCAAGCTCACCACGCTCGACTACCGGCTCTACGATATCCAGCACGCGGTCCTGCCGACCCGGCTGCCGCTGCTGCGGTACTACGAAGAGCTGGTCAAGACGCAGGGCGTCCTCAACCGCAAGCATCTGGGCTTCAGCGTGCTCAAGGACGTCGCCTCGATCGCGGGACGGCTCTTGATGCAGGGCCAGACGAACTTCGTCAAGATGCTATGGAAATTCAACAAGGTGTATAACGCCGAGCGTCAGTTTCAGGAGCATCAGCGCCCCGTCAAATACGCGATGAAACCGCCGGCGCCGCACACCGGCAACCGCCCCGACCCCGCGTCGCTCTATATTCATCCGGCGCAGAAGACGGTGCACGGCGCGCAGGCGACCGAGACGCCGGCGGGCGGGCGCTAATCCGCGCGCGGACGGCCACGCGATCGGCCCGTGCCAGCGCGGATTGGCAAGTCGTCTAGTCTCCGGAGAATTTCGGCGCGCGCTTGGCCAGGAAAGCCGCGATTCCTTCGCGCGCGTCCTTGGTCTTCGCCATCGAGGAAAGCCACTCGGCCTCGCGCGCCATCTGCGCCTCGAGCGCATTGCTCGAGCTGGCGAGCAGCAGCCGCTTGACGCCTCCGTAGGCTCCCGTGGGGCCCGCCGCCAGCTCGGTCGCCATCGCGGTTGCCGCCGCGACGACGTCGGCGTCCGGGACGACGCGGGTGACGATCCCGAGGGCTTGGGCCTCGTCGGCGCTCAGAACAGTATTCGAGATGGCTAATTCGAGAGCTTTTTTGAAGCCAACGATCCGCGGCAGGAAGTAGGTCGAGGAACCGTCGGGCGTGAGCGCGGCTTTGGTGTAAGCCATCGTGAATTTAGCGGACTCGGCGGCGATCACGAAGTCGCAGGCGCAGGCGATGCTGAATCCGGCGCCGGCGGCGCTGCCATGCACGGCGGCGATGATCGGCGAGCTCATGTGCGCGAGGGTGGTGATCGCGCGATGCAGGAAATGAGTTACGCGTTCGAGGTAGCCCGCCAACTGCGCGGGCGGCTGCGCGCCGAAGTCCCTAAGGTCGCCGCCGGCGCAGAACAGTTTGCCCTCGCCGCGCAGCACCACGGCGCGAATCGCCGGATCTTCGGCGCAAATTCGAATCGCGTCGCTGAACTCGCGCGCCAAGTCCAGATTTATCGCGTTGGCCGAGGTGGGGCGGTTAAACGCCACGACGGCGACGTTCCCGCTTTTCTCGAAGAGCAGATTTGAATATTCCAAAAACACCACGAACTCCTTTGCTTAGGCGGTAAAGTTGCGCCGGATCGATCGGTGCCAATCGGCGATCGCTGCGCCAATCTCATGCGGCGAATCTTCCTGGATGAAGTGGATGCCCCGGACCGTGACTTCGCGTTGATTCGGCCATCGCCGGCAGAACTCCCGCTGCGCGCCGGTCAGGATCGCGCCGGGCTCGGCGTTGATAAAAAGCTTGGGTATCGGGCTCGCGGCGAGCCAGCTTGCGTATGCGTTCGCGATCGCAACCACGTGGGCGGGCTCGCCGTCGATTGGGATCTCGCGTGGCCAGGTGAGCGTCGGGCGGCGCGACTCGCCGGGCTCGGCGAACGGCCTTCGATAGGCGTCCATCTCGGCGTCGCTGAGCTTGCGGATTACGCTGCCGGGTAAAATCCGCTCGACAAAGATATTGCGCTTCAGGATCAAATCATCGCCCGCCGCACTGCGCAGGGACTGGAAAAGCTCGACTGCGGGCTGGGACCACTCCGCCCACGTCAGCGGACGCACGATCGCTTCCATGTACGCGAGGCCCGCGACGCGCTCCGGATGACGGCGCGCCCAATCGAAGCCGAGCGCGGAACCCCAATCGTGCACCACCAGGGTGAGCGGACCTTCGGGAAGAACGCGATCGAAAAACGCATCGAGATGCAGCGCGTGATCGGCGAAGCGATAATTTCCGGTCGAGGATTTACCCGACGCGCCCATCCCGATCAGATCCGGCGCGATACATCGCGCATCCGGCGCCAGATGCCCAATCACGTTGCGCCACAGATACGACGAGGTGGGATTGCCGTGCAGCAATACGATCGGACTGCCCGCCCCGGCGTCGGCGTATGACATCGAGGTGCCGAGCAGCGCGACGCGGCGGCGTGGATGCGGATCGGCGGCGGAAATCTCCGTGGTACTCATGGCGGGAAGTTTGCGCGTCTCATTTGAGAATTACGAGGTTCAGCCGCCGCGCGCAAGATCGCCGCAAAGTCGCTTGCGCGTTTCTCGGACCGCGATGCACAATCGCGGCAGGCACGCGATTGGGCGGCCGGAGGAAATCGCGATGGCGGAGCGCAGGCGCAAATTCTGGGGATGGGGCTACGAAGACCAGGGCCCGAATCCCGAGCAGCAAAAGCATCTGGCCGCGCGGATGTCGCAGCGGTTCGGTCTGGGCGCGCTCGAGATCACGCCGCCGCCCAAAGAGAGCGAGCTCAAGCTGCGCGCGCCGCGAGTGGCTGCGCCCGACTCACTCAAGGAGATCTGCACGGCGTCGCCCTACGAACGCGTGTTGCACAGCTACGGCCGCGACTTCCGCGATCTCGTGCGCATCTTTCGCCGCGATTTTTCCAACCCGTTCGATATCGTCGCCTACCCGCGCGATGAAGCTGACGTCGCGCGCGTGCTCGAATGGTGCGACGGCGCGAAGCTGGCTGCCGTTCCTTTTGGCGGCGGCTCGAGCGTGGTCGGCGGAGTCGAGCCTCCCGCGCGCGGCGATTATCGCGGCGCCGTGTCGATCGATCTGACTCGCTTGGGCAAGGTGCTCGAGGTGGACAAGCTCTCGCGCGCGGCCCGGATTCAGGCGGGAGCGCTGGGACCCGGGCTCGACGATCAACTGCGTCCGCATGGCTACACGATTCGGCATTTTCCGCAGTCCTTCGAGTTCTCGACTCTGGGCGGATGGATCGCGACGCGTTCGGGCGGGCACTTCGCGACCAACTACACTCATATCGACGATTTTGTCGAGTCACTGCGCATCGTGACGCCCACCGGGATCGTCGAGTCGCGGCGCCTGCCCGGCTCTGGCGCCGGTCCGAGTCCGGACCGGATGTTTATCGGGTCGGAGGGAATTCTCGGCGTGATCACAGAGGCCTGGATGCGCGTGCAGGAACGGCCGAAGTTCCGCGCCGGTGCGTCGGTCTCATTCAAGGACATATTTGCCGCCGCCGAAGCGGTGCGGATCATCTCTCAGGCCGCGCTGTTTCCGGCCAACTGCCGCGTGCTCGACCCCGGCGAGGCGCTCAACTCGGGCGCGGGCAGCGGAGACGAAGCCGTGCTGGTGCTGGCGTTCGAGTCGGCGGACCATCCGCTCGAACCGTGGATGAAGCGCGCCGCCGAAATCTGCGCCGCGCATGGCGGCAAGGTGCCCGAAAACGCTATCCAGACCCGCACCGAAGCCGACGCGACTCACGGTGGCGCGGCGGGCGCGTGGCGCAACGCGTTTCTGAACGCGCCGTACCTGATGGATACGGTCGCGGCGCTGGGGATGGTCAGCAATACTTTCGAGACCGCGATCACCTGGGATCGATTCCCCGATTTCCATCGCCAGATGATGGCGTGCGCAACCGCGGCCGTGACGCGCGTGTGCGGCAAGGGTTCTGTGACCTGCCGCTTCACCCACGTTTATCCCGACGGTCCCGCACCGTATTACACCATTCTTGCGCCGGGGCGGCGCGGCTCGGAAATCGAGCAGTGGGACGAAATCAAGGCCGAAGTTTCCGACCTGCTGTTAAAGCTCGGCGGCACGATCACGCATCATCACGCGGTCGGCCGGTATCATCGCCCGTGGTACGATCGGCAGCGGCCCGAAGGCTTCGCACGCGCTCTCAGAGCGGCCAAGCGCGAGCTTGACCCGCACGCGATCCTGAATCCCGGCGTGCTGATCGATCCGTGAATGCGCCACGGCGAAGCGCGGCATGCGATTACTCGTCGAGGTTGAGCTTCTTGCGCGCCTGCTCGCTCATCATGTGCGGTGTCCACGGCGGATCCCATACGATCTCGATCTGGGCATCGTCGCATCCGGGCAGCCCGAGCAGCTTGTCCTGAATTTCCTGGGTGATCATCGCGCCCATGTGGCATCCGGGCGCGGTCAGCGTCATCGTGACGTTGATCACGCCGCCTGCCAGAGCGACGCCATAGACGAGCCCCAGGTCAACGACGTTGACCGGAATCTCGGGGTCGTAGCATTCGCGCAGGACCTCGTAAACGTCGGCTTCGGTAATAGCGATTACGGCAGAATCATCCATCGAACTGCATGTATCATATAAGAAGCCGGATGCGCCCGAAACGGCGCCGGCAAAGAGGGATCACCCATGTCCGACAACGAAGCGGCCGATAAGGAAGACCTTTACGATCAGGCGATCGATCTGTTCGCCGACGACAAGTTCGACGAAGCGATTGCGATGTACCAGCGCGCGCTCGAAGTCGATCCGAATTTCACCGATGCGGTCCACGGCCTCGCGATGTGCTATCAGGCCAAGGGCGATATCGACGCGGCGATCGAGGTGACCAAGCGCCATATCGCGCAGGACCCCGAAGATATCCTGGCGTTCACGAACCTCAGTATGTTCTACCAGAAAAAGGGAATGATTACCGAAGCGGAAACCGCCGGCGCCGAAGCACGCCGGCTCGATTGGAAACGGCAACTGCGCGAAGGCAAAAAGTAACCCGAAGGCGAAACGATAAGAGGAAGCAATGCGGCTGAAAGATAAAGTTGTGATGATAACCGGCGGCGGCTCGGGACTGGGCCGCGAGATGGGACTGACCTTCGCGCGCGAGGGCGCAACCGTCGCGGTCAACGACATCCGGACCGAGTCGGCGCAGAACGTCGCGACCGAGATTGAGCGCGCCGGCGGCAAGGCGCGGCCGTTCGTCGCCGACGTCTCTTCGAGCGCGGCGGTCAAAAAGATGTTCGCGGAATTCGTCGCGGCGTTCGGCACGATCGATATCCTGATCAACAACGCCGGCATCGGCCGCACCCGCGAGACCACCGAGATTAGCGGATTGCAGGATCTCGCAGACGAAGACTGGCACAAAATGCTCGCGACGCATCTCGACTCGACGTTCTACTGCACGCGCGAGGCGCTGAAGCTGATGATCCCGAAAAAGTCGGGGCGCATCATCAACCTCGGCTCGATCGCGGGCACCACGGGACTCGGCGGCGCCGTCGCGTACTCCGCCGCCAAGGGCGGAATCATCGCATTCACCAAGGCGCTCGCGAAGGAAGTCGTCGGCCACGGAATTCTGGTCAACTGCATCGCGCCCGGGTTTATTGAAACTCCGATGACCGCGCCGATCGTCGGCGAGATGAAGCAGTACTTCACGCAGATGACGCCGATGGGCCGCTTCGGCGAGCCGCGCGATATCGCCTGTGCCGCGCTGTTTCTGGCCTCGGATGAATCGAACTTCATGGTCGGGCAAGTCGTCAGCCCCAACGGCGGTTACGTGATTTAGAGGCATCGCGATGTATCTGAATCTGGTGACTTTCGATTTTCAAAGCACCGGCCTCGAGGC
>DATLTX010000223.1:0-3584 GCA_035533435.1 Binataceae bacterium (SeqCode) | reverse complement strand
GTCCGTTCTTATCACCGTGTGATTCCCCATCACGAGCAAGTCCATCCGAGTGCGAAGGAAACAGCGCAATGCCTCCGCTGGGGCCATTACTACCGGTTCATTTTCGTTGAAAGAAGTATTGAGCAGAACCGGGACGCCCGTCTGGCGTCCGAACTCGCGAAGCAGCCGGTAATACAAGGGATTTTGCCCTTCGTTCACGGTTTGCAACCGCCCCGTCCCATCGACATGCGTTGTGGCCGGAATTTTGGCGCGCATTTCGCGGCGCACGTCATATGCCATCAGCATGAACGGCGACGGATGCGACTGGGTGAAGTATTGCGCCGCAGCCTCCTCTGGAATCGACGGCGCGAACGGACGAAACATCTCCCGCCGCTTGATTTTTGCGTTGATGATGTCACGCATCTCGGGCCGGCGCGGATCGGCCAGGATGCTTCGATTCCCAAGCGCGCGGGGCCCCCACTCCATCCGTCCCTGGAACCATCCAACCACCTTGCCCGCCGCGATCGCCGCCGCAGTCGTGCGTGTCAGCTCGGCCTCGTTTTCGATTCTGCGCACGATACAGCCCTGCCGATCGAGCTCGCCGCGGGTGTCTGCGAGCGTCTGCGCGATTTCTATTTCCGAATACTCGCGGCCCCAGTACGCATGCTCCATCGCGAAATCGCGGACGCGATGCGTCTCGTTGTGCCACGCGTACATCGCGGCGCCAATCGCGAGACCCGCATCGCCGGCTGCCGACTGGATGTAAATCTCCTCGAAGCCGGTTTGATCGAGAATTTTGCCGTTGGTCACGCAGTTGTAGGCAACGCCGCCGGCCATGCACAGTCGCTTGAGGCCGGTACGCTGCTGCAGCGTGCGCAGCCGGTCGAGCACTATCTCTTCGAGGCGCCGCTGCAGCGACGCGGCTATAGCACGATGGCGTTTCTCGATTGGTGCGGCGGGATCGCGTGCGGGTCCGAGACGCTTCGCGAGAAAATCGGAATAGATCCGCCCGATCTGTGGCTCGCCCGCGTCCCAGGTCATATCTCCGCCCCCGCTTTGGTGGACGAAGTAATCGGGAGCGAGCTCGAAATCCATCCGCCCCCCGTTGGGGGCGATCACGATGCGGCGAAATTCCTCGAGCATCTCCGGCTCGCCGTATGACGCCAGTCCCATCACCTTGTACTCGTCGCCGTAGCGATCGAAGCCGAGATATTGGGTGAGTGCGGTGTAGTAGATTCCGAGCGAATGCGGGAAGGAGACGACTCCCCACGGCTCGATTCGGCTGCCACGCCCAATGCCCCACATCGCGCTGGCAAAATCGCCCAGCCCATCGATCGAGAACAGCGCGGCTTCTTCGAACGGCGAGACGAGAAACGAACTCGCCAGATGTGCCGTGTGATGTTCGACGCGGCGAACTTCGAAGCGGCGGCCGGCAACCCCGAGCGCCCGGGCGACCTCGTCAGCTATAACCGCGAACTTGCCCTGCACTCCCAAGCGTGCGGCGGCGCGCCGCGGCATCCGGAGCGCGTGCCACGCCTTGCGCAAAAGCCGCGCCCACGGATCGCGCGCGACTGCTATCACATCGATTTCGCGCGGCGACGCTCCCGTCGCCTCCATCACGTAGCGCAGCGCCTGCGTGGGAAAGCCCGCAGTGTGCTTGACGCGAGTGAAGCGTTCTTCTTCGGCGGCGGCAAGCAGCTTGCCGTCAACGATCGCCGCGGCGCTCGCATCGCCGTGATAGGCGTTGAGTCCGATTATCAACATTTCGCGTCCGCGTCTTCCGCACGCGAACCGCCTGGCCCGATCAGTTCGTTGAACAGACTGATGAATCGCGCCGCCTTGTGATCCCATGAGTAGCGCGCCGCGATCCACTCGCGTCCGCGTTCGCCCATTTCGCGCAGCGGCAACGTGCTCATCTTCTCGATCGCTCCGGCCAGACTTGGCGGGTCGTTCAACACCCACAGTCCGCAACCGGCCGGTTCGATCTCGGCCCACGGAGTCCCGCGGCTGGCGACGACGGGGACCGCATGAGCGAGCGCCTCGCCAACCACGTGACAGTAGTTTTCGGTATAGGACGGCACTACGGCGAGGTCGGTCGAGGCAAAAAGCCGTTCCTTGGCTTCGCCGCGAATGTCGCCGAGCAGCTCGATCTGTCCCGGCGCGCCAACGCTTTCGGCGAGGCCACGGAGCTTGGCTTCGTACGCCGCCGGCCCCGCGCCCGCAATCGCCAATGTCCACGCCGTCAACCCGCGCGAATTAAGAATGCGGCACGCCTCGAGCAGATTCTCGATTCCTTTCTTCGGGTCGAGCCTGCCGACGAACACCATGCGGAGCCAATCGACGCGCGGGCATCGTTCCACGCGCTCGGGAATCGCGACGCCATTGGCGATGATCTCGATTCGCGCCGCACCCATCCGCCCCGCCGATTCGCGCGCCTCCTGCTCTGATGTCACGCGCAGGACCAGGCGCGGCGGACAAGCCATCCTGCAGATTAACTCCCATGCCGCCTTCAGAGCCGGACGCCGCGTGCCTTCCCACCGCTGCAGCATCCCGTGCGGCGACCACACTACCGGGCGCCCGAGCACTCGAGCGGTGAACAGGGCGGGAATGACTGGGAACGAATAGATACCGTGAAGTTCGACGATATCCGCCTCGCGCACCATCGCTGGCAGACGCGCGAGCATCGCGAGCGAGACTGATTTGCGTGCGAGACGCCGGCAAAAGGTCACCTCAAGATTTCCGTTGCGCTGGAAAGGTGCGTACTCGGCAAGGTCCATGCTCCCACCCATCCCGTCGCCGTCGGTCGTGAGCAGGCGGACCTGCACCCCAGCTCGCGCAAGGCTGCACGCCGACTGCCACACCGACTCGACGATCCCGCCGCATCGCCAAGCGGGCGCGCTATGGGGAGAAACCTTGAGGAGCTTCATGACCACGATTTCAGAGCAGGAAGATCGAGCAAATTTCGTCCGAGTTCAGGCGCGTTCAGCGATCATTTCGACCGCGCCAAATCCGCCCGCGATCATTTGAATGACCACGCTGACCGCGACAATAAGCGGGATTAGCCAGAGCATTGCGCCCAGCGACATCGAGGCCGCTGAGCCGATCTCGACGGATTGCCCAACCAGTACGATGCTTCCGATGAGCGCGCCAAAGCCCATCTCCGGATGGACAAACAATTCCATCAGCAACCGGTACACGAACCCAAAGAGCGTCATTCCGACGATCACGCCGGCGAGTCCGAAGTTCGCGTAAAGTTCCACGATCTGCGGCAGATTTATAGAGGTGCCGATGTCTCCGGCCGGGGTAAATCCGTAGCGATGGCCGAAGGTCCGCCCTGTCACTTCCTCGGCCTTGTCCGGCAGCAGAAACCGCGGAATCAGCTTGAACAGCAACGGATAATAGGTCGCGCCTCCCCAATAGGGCACGCTGTGCGGGGTGTCGCGAATCACATCGGCAAATATCGTGAACTGCGCCATCCGGCTCGCTGAAACCTGCACCATCGTATCCAGCGGGACTTCGCCGCCGAGGATGGCGCGATCCACGAGGTCTCCCATGTACGTGAGCTTTTCGGTCGGCGATGCGTCAGTCAGAGGTCCACGCCAGGT
>DATLTX010000222.1:0-14830 GCA_035533435.1 Binataceae bacterium (SeqCode) | reverse complement strand
CACGACGCGCGACACGCCCACGTCCTGCACCGCCTTGATCATGTCGAGCTTTGCGCGACCCATGCACGACAGCTCGATCGCGGCAGCGTTGCGCCCGGCCTTATTGGCCTCGGCGGTCATCATCGCGAACAGCTCCTTCAGCTTCGGCGCTTCTCCGATCGCCGGGAAAAATCCGTCGCCAAAGCGGCCCGCGCGACGCGCCGCGGCCGCCGAATGGCCGCCGATTATGATCGGAACTCCGGTCTTGCGGGCCGGCTTCGGAAAGCACTGTACCGGACCGAAATTGAAATGTTTCCCGTGAAACGACGACGCACCGTCGCTCCATAGCGCGCGCAGCGACTGGATCGCCTCATCGGTGCGCTTGCCGCGCTCGTGGAAATCCAGCCCGAGCGCCTGGAACTCTTCTTCGAGCCATCCGCTGCCGATCCCGAGCAGCGCGCGCCCGTTCGATAACACGTCGAGCGTTGCAACTTCCTTGGCGACGTATAGCGGATGCCGCTGCGGCAGGATCATCACGCCCGTTCCAAGCTTGAGGTTCTTCGTGATCGCGGCCGCGTAGGCTAGCGGCAGCAGCGGGTCGGATATCGCGATATCTTCGGGGCCGGGAGTTTTTCCGCTCGGCGAATACGGATACGGCGACTTGTAATCCTTCGGGATGACGACGTGCTCGACGGTCCAGAGCGACTCGAAGCCGCAGCGCTCCGCGGTTTGCGCCAGATGCGTGAACAACTGCGGGTCGGCGAACGGACCGGAATTGACAAACATCAGGCCTAATTTCACTGCTGCCATGAAGTAACCTCGCGCGAATAATTTGGATGCGCGCCTAATCTATCGCGGCCCGCGAATTATTTCATCCGGAGATTCTTAGAGTTGCGCTTCCAGGAGTGTCATTCCCGCGCGTGGCTGCCTCTCGTTCGGGATTCCTCGCGCAGAAATGACACGTCGATCGTTGATTCACGCATGCGCGATCTATAGCCTTGCTCGTTTCCACTGGAGGCCTTGATTCGTGCCGCAGATTCTTGTCCAAGATCTGTCGAAGTCGTATCTCGTCTCCGAACGCGAAGCCGGCGCGTGGGGCGCCGTCAAGGGACTCGTGCGCCGCCGCCGCCGCGTTATCGACGCGCTTAAGAGCGTCAGCTTCTCGCTCGAGCGCGGCGAACTGCTCGGCTTCATCGGCCCCAACGGCGCCGGCAAATCGACGACCATCAAGATCCTCTCCGCGATTCTCAGACCCTCATCCGGACGCTGCGAAGTCGAGGGGCTCGTCCCGTGGCGCGATCGTATCCGCCATGTCGCGCGGATCGGCGTGGTCTTCGGCCAGCGCACCCAGCTCTGGTGGGATCTTCCGGTGATCGATGGATTCGAATTGTTGCGCGACATCTATCGCGTCGGCGAAGCGGACTACCGCAAAAGCCTGGACGCGATGGTCGGGCTGATGCACCTCGAACGGCTGCTCGATCAGCCGGTGCGCCAGCTCTCGCTCGGCCAGCGCATGCGATGCGAGATCGCCGCCGCGATGCTGCATCGGCCCGCGATTCTCTTCCTCGACGAGCCGACCATCGGACTCGATGCGCCGTCCAAGCTCGCCGTGCGCGAGTTCGTCGGGACCCTCAACCGTGAAAGCGGAGTGACCGTTATCCTGACCACTCACGACATGCACGATATCGAGGCGCTGGCCCAGCGGGTGATCGTAATCGGCAACGGCGTCATTCTGGCCGATACTTCGTTCGAGCGGTTGCGCGCCGAGGTCCTGACTGAGCGGCGCTTGTTTATCGAATTCGCGGGCGCGGCTCCGGCGCTGGCGATTGCGGGAGTAAAGGTGCTCAGCCGCGAGGGCAATTCGATCGAACTCGCTTTCGATCCGCGCCAGTTGCCGGCGCCCGAGCTGATCGGCCGAATCACCGCTGAATACGATTTGCTGGACTTCAAGCTCGAGCAGCCCCGAATCGAGGAAGTGATCGCTCACTTCTATAACCTGCATGGTGCGACCGAGGCATGATGCGCGTGCGTCCCTACCTGACCGTGTTCCGGATGCGATTCGCGTTGATGCTGCAATACCGCGCGGCTGCGCTGGCGGGTTTCGGAACTCAGTGCTGGTGGGGATTTATCAAGGTGATGGTGTTCGCGGCTTTCTTCCGCGGCACCCTGACGCGGCAGCCGATGAACCTTGCCCAGGCGATCACTTACGTATGGCTCGGACAGGCGTTCCTTGTGCTGCTTCCGTGGGCTGCCGATCCGGAAATCGCCGAGATGGTGCGGACCGGCAACGTCGCTTACGACCGGCTGCGCCCGCTCGATACCTATTTTTTCTGGTACGTGCGCGCGATGGCGTGGATGGTCGCGCGGGCGGTGCCGCGATGCGCGATGATGTTCGCGTTCGCGGCGATACTCATGCCGATCGTCGGACTGGGCGACTGGCGGCTCAGGATGCCGTCGAACCTGGAAGCTTCCGCGCTGTTCGCCGGCGCGATTGCCGGCGTGGTGCTGCTTTCGAGCGCGCTCGTGATGCTCGTCAATCTGGCCTGCGTGATCACGCTTTCCGAGCGCGGCGCCAACGCCCTGATCGTGCCGCTGGTTCTCGCGCTGTCGGGCAGTATCGTGCCGCTGCCGTTTTTTCCAAACTGGATGCAGCCGTTCCTGTTCGTCCAGCCGTTTGCCGGTCTGGTCGATATCCCTTACCGAATCTATTTCGGCGGTCTCAGCGGATGGGTTGCGATTGCGGGTCTGGCGCAAATGTTCGGGTGGACGATCGTACTCGTCTTCGGAGGGCATCGCGCGATGACCGCGGCGATGAATCGGCTCCAGGTGCAGGGAGGCTGATCGATGAACGCGCTCGGCCTCTATCGGCGCTACGTCGGCGCGTCGCTGCGCGCGCAGATGCAATATCCGGGCTCGTTCCTGATGATCTCGATCGGGCAATTCGTGGCGACCTTCGTCGAGTTTGTCGGTATCTGGGCGCTGTTCCGCCGCTTCGGACAGATCAGGGGATGGAGCTTTGCCGAGATCGCGCTGTTCTATGGAACCATCAACGTCAGCTTCGCGCTCGCCGACGCGATTTCACGCGGGTTCGACGTGTTCGGCACCGAGTTCGTCAGGACCGGAAACTTCGACCGTCTGCTGCTCCGCCCCCGCGCCACTACCCTTCAGCTCCTGGGTTATGAACTCAGACTCAATCGCGTCGGCCGCCTGATGCAGGGCGTGCTCGTGCTGGGGATCGCAACGCACCTGCTTGGAATCGAATGGGATGTCCGCAAGCTCGCGCTGATCGTCGCCGCTGTCGCGGGCAGCGTCGTCCTGTTCGTCGGTATCCTGATTTTGCAGGCGACGCTCGCGTTCTGGACGATCGAAAGCCTGGAGATCGCCAACACTCTCACCTACGGCGGCGTCGAAGCCGCGCAATATCCGCTCGACATCTATTCGCGATGGTTCCGCAACTTCCTGATCTTCGTCGTGCCGATCGGATGCGTGAGTTACTTCCCGATCCTGTGCCTTCTCGGTCATCGCGGGCCGTGGCAGGCTCCGGGATGGCTGCTGGATGGAGCCCCGCTATGCGGAGTCCTTTTTCTATTGATGTCGCTATGCGTGTGGCGAATCGGCGTGCGCCATTACACCTCGACCGGAACGTAGGGGGCGCCGCAGTGCGGCGATCGGCTGAGAGTCTCGCGGCGCGTTTCGGGCGGCCACGCAGGGCCGCCCCTACGGATTGTTGTTCGGTCAGTGGCGGCGGGCGGCTCGCCCGCCAGCACCCACCGTGGCTCGGCGCGTGCTCCCCGCGATGATTGCTAACGCGAATCCTGCCTGACCTGCCCGGTCGATTTCGCTTGTTCGATATCGCTTATCGGGCTAACTATTCTGCTCATGGATATCGGAAAAGTTGGAATGTGGTTCTTCCTGGACGCGATGAGCGCGCCCGACAGCGCGGAGTTCGCCAAGAAGGTCGAAAAGGCCGGCTACAAGACGCTCTGGATTCCTGAGGCTATCGGCCGGGAACCGTTTGCGCACGCCGCCTACCTGCTGAGTCATACCGAGCGGCTCAATCTGGCCACCGGTATCGCGAACATCTGGGCGCGCGACGCGATCACGATGTCGGCGGCGTCGAAGACCGTCGCCGAGCTGTCCGGAAATCGCTTCATGCTCGGAATCGGCGTCAGCCACAAGCCGCTCGTCAGCAATCTGCGCGGCCATAGCTATGACAAGCCGTACAGCTTCATGAAGGAATATCTTCCGAAGATGAAGAACGCGCTCTACGGCGCACCCAAGCCCAGCGAAGAAGTGCCGGTCGTGCTCGCGGCGCTGCATCCGAAGATGCTCGCGCTGGCGGCGGCCGAGGCCAACGGCACGCACACTTATTTCGTGCCGCCGGAGCATACTGCCAAGGCGCGCGCCGCGATCGGCCCCAAGCCGATGATCTGCGCCGCGCAGGCCGTCATCCTGGAGACCGACGCCACCAAGGCTCGCACCGCGGCGCGCGGTTACATGAAAACCTACGTACCGCGCCTGCCCAACTACACCAATAATCTGAAGGCGCTCGGATGGGCGGACGCGGAGTTCGAAAACGGATGCAGCGATCGGCTGGTCGATGCGATCGTCGCGTGGGGCACCGAGGACAAGATTCGCGACCGTATCAACGCGCATCTCAAGGCCGGTGCAACGCATGTTTGCGTCCTGCCGATTCGCTCCGACAATCCTCTGCTGCCCGACATGCGCGCCGTCGAAGCCTTCGGTCCCAAGTAATCGGAAGCAATGATGAAGAACCGCACCCAGCCAATGCTCGCGCGCAGATTCGTTCTCATCGCCCCGATGATCGCGCTGACATTGGCGCTCTCGGGATGCTTTATGACGCATCAGGAGCAGCAGGCCGAAGACGCCGAGGCAGCGGCATCGAAGGCGCAGGATTCCGCCGCGCGGGCAGAGGACGCGGCAGCCAAGGCGCTCGACGCCGCGCAGAAGGCGACGGTTGCGGCAGACCAGGCGGCAGCGGCGGTCGAGGATGCGACCAAGGCGCTCGATCGCGCTTCAGATCGCCTCGAGCAGTTGCGGCAATTTGAAGAGCGGCAGAAAGCCGCGCGTCACGCGCATCATCATCATTTGGCCAAAGCGAAAAAAACCGCGCCGGTGGAAAGTGCGGCTGCAACTCCCGGTGCCGCACCATCGCCCGCCGGCGCTCCATCGGGATCCTCCGCCGCCGATCCGTCGCCGTCCAGCGGCGTCACAGCGCCGTCCGCCGCGTCTGCGCCGCCGCCCGCGAACTAGGCAGGGAATTAGCCAGCCAATCGGGGTAGAATTAATTCTGCCGTGGCGTGTATCCGCGCGCCCGGCGGAGATACGCAAGTGCCCGAACCCACTCCCGTCAAAACCGAGGCGCAAATCCGCGGCGAGCTGATTGCTCCGCCGACCCGCCGCCATGCGTGGATCAATATCGCCGGGCCGCTGTGCGCGATCTTCCTGGGCGTCGCCGGGGCCGCGATGTACCTCAAGCCGATCGCGACGCTTAGATGGCTTCAGCAGACTCGCCTTGCGTGGTCTGGCGTCACCCTGAACGAAATCGCCCTCGACGACGGCCTGATGACCTATTACATCACCGGCGGCTATTGGGATCAGGATCCGGTCGTGATGGTGCACGGGCTGGGCCCCAACGCGGCGCTGGTCTGGCGCGGCGTGATGAAGCCAATCTCCGACGCGCACTACAAGGTCGTGGCGCCCAATTTGTTTGGGTTCGCGTCTTCTGATCACAAGCAGATCGATTACTCGATCGCCTACCAGGCCGGCGCGCTCGCGCAACTGATCGACAAGCTCAAACTCGATCATATCAACCTGGTCGGCTCGGATCTGGGCGCCGACGTCGCGCTCTACTACGCGGTCGATCATCCGGACAAGGTCGAGCGCCTGATTCTCGTTTCAGGCGGGATGTTTGGCGCTGCCGGCGCCGCGCGCCTGCGCAAGGGGATGCTGCCATCGACGCCCGACGCGATCGGGGATTACATCGCGCAGAGCTTTTTCGATCTGCCGCCGATGCCCGATTTCATGAATCAGCGGATGTTCGCCGCTCTGGCCGACGACCTGCCCGCGCAGACCGATATGCTGAACTCGGTGCCCAAGGACGAGGCGCACATCCATTCGAAGATCGGACAGATCTTCAACACGCTCACGATCATCCTGTGGGGCGCGAAAAATCCCTATTACACGACCCGCGACGCCGATGCGTTGCACGCCGCCCTGCCCGGCTCCGCAACCGTCGTGTTCAAAACCTCGGGACCCTTTCCCCAGCTCGAGCATCCCGACGACTTCGCCGAGTCGGTGGTCTTCATCGTCAAGCAATCCGAAGGCGGCACTTAAAAGGCACCCCGCGCGGGACCGCTTGCGTCGGCACCCGCGCTTTGAGATAAGCGCCTTCTGTATTCTCGCAACCGAGGAGCCGTATCGATGAAGCTCTACAATATGAATCTGTCCAACTTCGCGACCAAGTGCCGGATCGCGATTTACGACAAGGGCGCGCCCGTCGAGATCGTGCCCATCCCGAATAACGACTCGAAGTCGCCCGAGTATTTGAAGATCAATCCACTCGGCAAGGTGCCGGCGATGGACGCCGACGGCCTGATGATTGCCGAGAGCGAGGTCATCAACGAATACCTTGAGGACAAGTTTCCGAACCCGCCCCTGCTGCCGAAATCAGCCGAGGGCCGCGCGCGGGTGCGCGGATTTACGCGCTTTCACGATCTGTATCTCGAACCTCCGCTGCGCTCGCTGTTCGGGCAGATGAACCCGAAGACGCGCGATGACAAAGTCGTCAACGATAAACTGACCGAGCTCAATGGACGCCTCGACCAGCTCGATAAGATGCTCGCCGACGGCGGCTTCGCTTGCGGCGCGGACTTCACCCTGGCCGATTGCGCGCTGGTTCCGACAATCTTTTTCGCGGTGAATCTGCTCGGAATGTTCGGCACCAAGCCCCCGCTCGAAAGCCGCCCGAAGGTCGCCGCGTGGTGGACCCACGTACAGACCCGCCCGTCGGTAAAAAAGGCGCTGGCCGAGATGGCCGAAGCGCTCGCCGCAATGAACCGCGGCAGCCGCTGAGCGCTCTTTCGGAAGCGATCGCCCTACCAGGGCGGGCCGCACAAATCGATCGGGGCGCCGGGCCATTCGCGCGCGGTGAGCTTCACGACCATCGTGTCGAGCGGATAGGTGACGATTCCTGACGGCTGCGAGAATCGGGTCGGACCGTCGACGTGAATCCAGCCGGCCTTTTCGTACACGGGCGCGACTTGATGCCGGCAGATCAACAAGCCGAATTCCGCGCCAAGCGTCGTGCGCATGAGATCTTGGGCAGCCCGCAACATCGCGGTGGCCACTCCGCGCTTGCCGTATTCCGGTTTCGTGACCACGTTGCCGATTCCTGCAACCCGGACGCGCTCTTCGGCGGCGGTGATCTCCCGCGAGACGACCTTCAGGCTGCCCGCGAGAACTCCCTCGACGCGAGCGGTCGCATACCACTGCGCGGGAGCCCACTCATAGGCGATACGGCCAAAGACCTCGTCGGTCCAGCGTTTGAGCTCGCCGCGCAGCACCGGATCAATTTCTTCCGCGCTCTCGATGCGAACCTCGATGGACTCTGATCCCATCGGTTGCTCTGCTGCGCTAACCTTTACGCCTCGTGATCTTGTCGATCGCCGCGCGGTCGTCGGGCGTCATCTTCCAGCCGCACGCTTTGATATTTTCGCTCACCTGTTCGGGCTTCGTCGCACCGGAGATCACGCTCGATACTTCCGGCTGCGCGACGAGCCAGCTCGTCGCCAGCTCGACCATCGAATGACCGGCATGGCGGGCGTATTCCTCGAGCTTTTCCAGAACCGCGAAGTTCGCGTCCGACAGCATCTGGCCCGCCTGCGCAGCCATCGCACCCAGGCGAGTGTCCTTGGACGGCGCCTCTCCGCGTTTATACTTTCCGGTCAGAAAGCCGCTGGCGAGAGGAAAGTAGGGCAGAATTCCGACGCCGAAATGGCGACACGCGGGAATCAGCTCGCGCTCGATTCGGCGGTCGAGCAGGTTATATTGGTTTTGCGCCGAGATATATGGCGCAAGCTCCTGCGCGCGCGAAATCCACGCCGCCTCGGCGACCTGCCATCCCGCAAAATTGCTCGATCCGATGTAGCGGACCTTCCCCGCGCGCACGATCGCGTCGAGCGCGGCGAGCGTTTCCTCTTGCGGTGTTGTCGGGTCGGGTGCGTGAATTTGGTAGAGGTCTATATAGTCAGTCCCGAGGCGCTTCAGGCTCGCCTCGACCGCGGCCATGATATACCTGCGCGAACCGCCCTTCTGATACGGTCCGTCGCCCATCGCCATCCCGAACTTGCTCGCGACGATCACCTCGTGCCGGCGGTTTCCGAGCGCCCGGCCGAGCATCTCCTCCGACTTGCCGCGTCCGCCGTAAATGTCGGCAGTGTCGAACAGCGTGATGCCTTCGTCGAGCGCGCGGGCGACGACGGCGCGGGTCTGCTCGGCGTCAATCCGCATGCCGAAGTTGTTGCATCCGAGTCCCGCGAGCGAGACCTGCAAGCCCGAGTTGCCAAGTTTTCTGAATTCCATGCCTGATAATGTTTCGGAGTGCAGCCGCGCGTCAATCGCAGGCACACTCGCCGAATGCGGGCAGCGCTTGCGCGTATCGGCGGCCGGTCGTATCGTCCCCGGCATAACGCCATGGCATCGACCTTCCAGAGTCTCGCGTCACCAGCCGATCTGATCGATCTGGATTGCTATCCGATCATGGATCTCGCCAGCGCGCCCGCTCGCGCGCTGGCCCGCGATTGCCGCGATCAGCTTGATCGTACGGGAGCGTGCGAACTGCCCGGGTTCCTCAAAGCCGACGCGGTCGCCGCTCTCGTGCGCGAGGCCGACGAGCTTGCGCGCATGGCCTACCGTAGCGTCGTAACCGGCACGGCCTATCTCGAGGCGCCGGCGGCGTCGTGGCCGGCCGAACATCCGCGCCGCCATTTCGACCAGACCTCGGTGGGCGTGGTCGCGTACGATCAATTTCCAGGGGCCTCGCCGACGAGGCGGCTGTTCGAGTTCGATCCGCTGATGAAATTTATCGCAGCGGCGATCGGCAAGGATAAGCTCTATCGCTACGCCGATCCGATGGGCGCGCTCAATCTTGCCGTGATGGGCGACGGCGAGCGGCTGCACTGGCATTACGATCAGACCGATTTCGTGACCTCGATCGCGCTGCGCCCGGCCGATTCGGGTGGCGATTTCGAATACGTTCCGCTCATCCGCAGTGCGAGCGACGAGAATTATCCGCGCGTCAAACGCCTGTTCGAGGGCGGCGAAGAAGGCGTCGTGCGCATGCCGATGCATCCGGGCACGCTCCTGCTGTTCGAGGGACGCAATTCGATTCATCGCGTCACGCCGATCCGCGGCCGCACCACGCGCATCGTCGCGCTGCTCGCGTACGACACCAAGCCCGATACGCGCAGCAGCAAGACGCTTCAGATGGCCCGCTATGGGCGGACCGCGTAAGCGAGCGCGCGAATCTCGCGCCGTGCGAAGCGCAACGCGTGTCGAGCGCGATCTGATCGGCGCGATGGAAATCCCGCGCGGCGCGCGCTATGGCATCCAGACCGCGCGCGCGGTTACCAATCTCTCCTTCTCCGGCCGCACGCTCGGCGATTATCCCACGATGGTGCGGGCGCTCGCGATGGTCAAGCGCGCGGCGGCGCGCGCAAACCTTGACGCGGGAGTGATCGAGGCGCGAATCGCGCGAGCGATCGAGCACGCCTGCCGCGCGCTTGTCGCGGGCGGCTATCTCGAGCAATTCGTTGCCGATCCGCTCGGCGGCGGTGGCGGTATCGGCGTCAATCAAAATGTCAACGAAGTTATCGCGAACCTCGCGAGTGAGCATCTGGGCGGATCGCGCGGTGCGATCGCTCTCGTCGATGCGAAGACTCACGTCAACGCGTCGCAATCCACCGCCGATGCATGCGCAACCGCCGCCCGAATCGCAATCACGGGCGAAGCGCGCGGCCTTGCCGGCGCACTCGAGGATTGCGTGCGCGCCTATCGCGCGAAGGCGCGCGAGCTTCGGCGCGTCATCACGCTCGCGCGCACCTGCCTGCGGGACGCACAGCCAACTTCGCTGGGCGAGTTCTTTTCCGGCCACGCCGCGGCGATCGAACGCCGCGCGGAGGACCTGGCGCGCAGCGTGCGCGAGCTTCGCCGGGTGAATCTCGGCGGCACGGTGATCGGCTCTGGAAGCGGCGCCGCGCCCGCCTATCGGCGCGCCATCGTGCGCCGCCTGCGCGAGGTCACCGGACTTGAATTGGTCGCGCGCAAAAATCTTTACGACGCCGCGCAAAATATCGACGACCTGGGCGCGGTCGCCGCGGCGCTCGCGATGCTGGCCGAGGTGCTGATCAAGATCGCGCAGGATTTGCGCCTGCTGTCGTCGGGACCCGGCGGCGGCTTCGGCGAGATTTCGTTGCCAGCGGTGCAGGAAGGCTCCTCGTTTTTCCCCGGCAAGATCAATCCCGTCATTCCGGAGACGATGCTGCAATGCTGTTTCCAGGTGCTGGGACACGAACGCGCGGCGCGGCTTGCGCTCGAGCGCGGTGAGCTGAACCTCAATGTGTTCGAAGGCGCCGCGGCGACGAACCTGCTCGACGCGATCGCGATACTCACTCGGGCGCTGAGACTATTTACCTCGCGATGCATCGTTGGAATCACCGCGAATGAAGATCGATGCCGCGAGCTGGCGGCGCAATCGCGATTCTAGCGCTTATAAAGTCCGAGCCAGCGGCGCCGATCCTCGACCATCGGACGGCGGCTCTTGAGCAGCGCGTACGCCGCGTCCAGATTCATCGCGCGGCGTGTCGTCAGGAACCACGCGACCACCAGCGGTGCGCGCTCGCATCCTTCTTCGCAATGCACCAGCACGCGCCGGCCCATCGCCAGATGCTCTTCGATCAGCGCCGCGGTGTCGTTCATCGAATCGACTCCGCGCGCGAGGATCGGCATGTGAATCGCCGCCACGGGCTCGCCCTCGGGAAGATCGGGCAGGACGTTAATGATGATACCGTCGAAGCGCTGCGCGTCCTGCAGATCTCCGACGAAGAGATTTTCGATAATCTCGCTCTCGCGCCACGTCACCGCCATCGCGCTAACGGATCAGCCAGGCGAGAGTCGGCGCCGGCGCGACGCCGCCGCGGCGATCGGTCTCCTGGAGCTGCGCCCGCTCGACCAGCGTCCGCCACAGCGTCTTTGGATTGGCGCTGAACACGACGGCCGGGTCGGCCGGCTCGACATACCACGCGCCGCTTCGCACCTCCGCGCGCAATTGGATCGGCAACCATTGCGCGCGGCCGTAAAAGATCCGCACGGTGTCGGGCGCGGGATTGCCCTTGACGAACGCCGCGACCGACGCGAGATCGCCCATCCAGTACAGATCTCCGATAACCGCGGTCGCCCCCGCCGGAGCGGCGGCCGCGCGCGCCAGCACCACTGGGGAATTCATCTCGACCGGTCCGCCAAAATACGCGACCACGTCGCCCAGCCGGTCAGGCGCGTCAGGCAACAGAGTCCTTACCGGAATCGTGGTGGGCTGATTGATGATCACGCCAGCGATCAACGGTGAATCGCCTCCGGGAAGCAACAGAATGACCACTTGTTGGAAGACCGGGTCGGAGAGACCGGGCGTGGCGACCAGCAGCGACGGCACGGCTGGCGCTGTTTGCGCGCGCGCTGGCGCCGCGAGCGCTGCGGCCAGCAGAGCGGCCCAGATAATCGCGAGCACCAACGGCCGCGCGAACCGGCGCGTCCGCGTATCATTCAAAATCAAAATGGCATTGCAAATTGGCATTGCTCGATCGGCGATTCATCGCAAAGTCTATCTTGAGGGATAAGTGGATCGGCACCAGCGCGTCAAGCCTTGAGCGGATGCTAGAACGCGCAGGCCCACAATTGTTTGCGGGCCTGCGCGCGATCGGCGGTGAAAATCTGCGCCTATCTCTTCGGACGCGGAGTACCCACGCCCGAAAGAGTTATCGTCAACTGCGGATTACTCGGATCGTTCGATACGATCAGCACGTTTGACGTGAAGTTGCCGGCCTGCGGCGGTTTGAACCGCACCGTCACTTCGCGCGACTCGCCCGGCGCAAGGCTGAAAGTCCCGCCGCCCTTGATCACGAAGAATGCTTGGTCCTGCAGCGGAGTCACATAGCCGGTCAGCTCCGCATTGCCGGTGTTCGTGATCTTGAACTTCCGCGTCGCCGTCCCGCGATTACCGGCGCGCGGCGGGAAGTCCAGTCCTGTTGGGTTCACGTCGATCGTCGGATGCACCGACGGCGTCGGCGTCGCGGTAGGCGACGGTGGCGCCAGGACATTGAAGCCAACTGCGGCGTTCGATGCATTATATTGCGAGGTTCCAGCGAAACTCGCGCTGAGCAGCTTTATCCCTGCGGAACCATCACTCGTCTGGCAGGTCGCAATGCCGCTCGCGTTAGTGGTGCCACCGCAACTCGAGCCGCCGAGCGAGAAGTTGATCGACTGGCCCGAGAGGGGCGCCGCGGGATTCGACGAGACGTCGGTTAGCGAGGCTACCAAGTTAACCGTCTGTCCCGGCGTTCCGGCGGTCGGGCTGGAGTTCAAACTCACGAAGGTTACGTCAGCTCCTGCTCCCCAGGTGATCACCGCCTGATTGGATAAGATCGACGAGGTACCGATGGTCGCGGCGGCAGTGATCGTATCGATACCCTGATGAACCGCGGTGTAGGTGAACGAGGCCAGTCCGCTCGCGTTGGTTTTCCCCGTTCCGAGTTGAGGATTCGCGCCGGCGACTTGGAAGGTTACCGGAGTCCCTGTAGGCACTGTCACGTAATGCAAGCTCGCCGTCAGCGTCTGCGAGCTGCCCTGGGCCGGATTGGGCGACACCGTGTTGGGATTGAGCACCAGCGCGGGCGCCGGCGTCGCGGCGGTGTAGGAGCATCCGCCAGTGGTATCGGTGATCTTATATACGGCGTTGTTTTCAGCCGCATACACGCATCCGTCGGGGCCGAAGATCAGATTACCGAAGCCCGCATTATTGACTATGGTGACACTCTGGCTCGCCGGATTGGTGGTGAGGTCATAAGTGCCGAGAAATGCCGGCGTGGCGCCAATCGTGGGAAAATTGGCGAATAGTGTCTGTGCGTCGCCGTTGGTCTGTGTACCGACCGCCAGGAGACCCAGTTGGGAAACCGCAACCCCTGGCACCGTAACCACCGTGGGAGTCGGAGGACCGTCGGTCGCGCTCACCTGCGCTACGGTGCCTGGCCCCCAGACGTACATCGTTCCGTTGGGTACGAAAGCGATATTGGCGTTGGGCGTGGTCGGCAGCGTCGCATAGGTGGTCACCACAGGACTGACGCTCGCGGGGCTCGATATGCGCCACAAGGCCGCGTTGTCGGAGCCGGATCCGAAGCATGAATCGTCGGTGAAGAGATCGCCGCTCAGCGGGTCAATCGACAGCGCCGTGGGACAAGTAAGGTTCGCCGCGACCGTCCGAACCTCCGTGCCGGAGGCCGGATCGATCTGAACAACCGCGCCGGTAAAGAAGTTCCCCGTGGTCGCATCAAAGCTTCCGTAGAGATTTCCGCTGGCGTCGAACACCAACCCGGAAAGTGAAGGTCCGAGCGGGGTGGGCGTGAGCAGAGTGCCGCCCCCGACGACTCCGCCGCCCGGCGGGAACTTATAGATATTGCCAGTGGGCGTGTCACCGACATAGAGATTTCCCGACGAATCGAACGCCATTCCATACGAGCCTCCGCAGTTAAAGTTGATGTCGCCGTATGAATAAGATTGCGCGAAAAATCCGGTGGCGTAGGGCGTCACCACGAATCCCGGAGCGGCCGGCGGAGTGCCCGTCGCGCATCCCGAAAGGGGGCTGCTGCTATAGGTGACCTGTCCGGTTTCTGGGAACGGTAGATTTCCGTCGGTCACGTCGACCGCCGAATAGGTGACCGTCTCGTCGTTCTGGTCGGTCGCGGTGAACTGGATCGTTCCGGTGTTGTCGGTGACGGGGAGAATCGGTCCGGTAATTACCGAATTGCCGCCCGACTGATTGATCTGGATCAGCCTGCCAGGGCTGGGCCGGCCCAACGAATCTTTCAGGGTGACGGTAATGTCGGTGGGAGTGACGCCATCAGCAGTGACCGAGGTCGGGAACACATCGAGGCCGGCAGAGGTTGACGGCGGAGTAATGAACGGGATCTGGTAAGTCTGAGATACCTGAATTCCATCGGTGGTGTCGGTAGCCGTGAACTTGAGATTTTCAGGCGTCAGATCGGTAACCGTGAAATTCGCCACGCCGTTATCGCTCGTAGTCATGGCGCTTGCGGGGATGATAACCGCGCTCGATCCCGCCCCGGCCGAGAGCGTCACGGTTTTGCCGCTGACCGAGTTGCCGTTGGCGTCGCGCAACGCGACCATCACCGTGAGCTGAGTGGCGCCATCGGCGGGAACTCCCGTGGGCGAAATGCCTGAAGCCGGGGTTGCGAGCGATTCACCGATCTGCGAGAGCGTTGCGCTCGGAGTCCCCGCGCTCTGGCCGGTCAGCGCCAGATACATTTCGTTCAGATTGGGCGAGCCCAATCCGACGTGAGCAAAGTCGCTATTCAGCGCGGTCGCATTGTGGAAGGCGCTGGTGTTCGCGAGTGGATATAAGTGAGGATTTAGAAATCCAAGATTAGTACCTTGCGCCTCATTCAGAAGCGCCGCCATCGCTGCCCATTCAGGCGCTGCGATACTGGTTCCCCCGTATTCAAGTCCGTTTGGGCAGCCGCCGTTGCTGGCTTGGCAGATATAG
>DATLTX010000221.1:0-3306 GCA_035533435.1 Binataceae bacterium (SeqCode) | reverse complement strand
AGGCCGTTGTTCAAAAACTGCGTGCGGCCAAGTATTACGGCTACATCGTCGGCTACATCGCACGCGCCGCAAAAGCCGCAGGCTCCCTCCTCGTCCTCTCCGTAATTGCGATCCCGCTAACCAAGGTGGTCTCCGAAACAGACCGACTTAAAGCCCACGCCGACCTACTGAATCAGGTTTTCTCAGCGGCGTGGTGGGCTCTGGCTATTTTATCGGTTGGTTTCGTTTACGTCGCGACGCGAATTCTGTTCCGGTTGCTTCGCGCACCTCGCTAATCCTGAATCCAAATCAAAACCGCCCACTACCGCTTTTCCGCGCCACTTCTGTGGGGCTTGGCGGGCAGGTAATATCAAAGCTCCGGATCCGATCCGGAGTCATTCATGATCGCAATCGTCGATTACCGCGCGGGAAATTTGACCAGCGTCAAACGGGCGCTCGAATTTCTGGGCCATCGGTGCGAAATCACCGACGACGCGGATAAGATTCGCGGTGCTGAGCGGGTGATCCTGCCGGGCGTGGGCGCCGCCGGCGCCACGATGGAGAATCTGCGCGCGCTCGGGCTGGCCGACGTGCTCCGGCGCGACGTTGCGGCGGCGGGAAAACCATTTTTGGGCATCTGTATCGGAATTCAGGTGCTCTTCGACCGCAGTGAAGAGGACGCCGCCGATTGCCTCGGCATTATCGCGGGCCACGTAACCCGCTACCCGGCGTCGATCGATGGACGTCCGCTCAAGGTTCCTCAAATCGGATGGAACCGCGTGCGGCAGTCGCGGGCGCATCCGATTTTCGCGGGCGTGCCCGACAATACCCATTTCTATTTCGTGAATTCCTATTACCCGGTTCCCGCCGATCCCGGAGTCGTAATCGCGGAGTCGGACTATGGCGTCAATTTCGTTGCGGCGGTGGCGAGCCGCCGCGTGATCGCTACGCAGTTCCATCTGGAGAAAAGCGGTGCGGCGGGGCTGAAGCTGCTCGATAACTTTTGCCGGCTCGAATTCTAATGCTCGCCAAGCGAATCATCTAATGCTCGCCAAGCGAATAATTCCGTGCCTCGACGTGCGCGACGGCAAGGTGACCAAGGGCGTCAAGTTCGCCGATAATGCCGATATCGGCGATCCGGTCGCGATGGCGCGGTACTACTACGAGCAGGGCGCCGACGAGCTGGTTTTTTATGACATCACGGCGTCGAACGAGCGGCGCGGGATCATGCTCGAGGTGGTGAGCCGCGTCGCGCGGGAAATCTTTATTCCGTTCAGCGTCGGCGGCGGCTTGCGCACGCTCGAGGACATGCGCGCCGTTCTGCTGGCGGGAGCGGAGAAGGTCTCGATCGATTCCGGCGCGGTGCGCAATCCGAAAATTATTTCCGAGGGTGCGCGCGCGTTCGGCAGCCAGTGTATTGTCCTGTCGATGCAGGTGCGTAAGACGGGAGCGCGGGCGGGAGTCGAATCGGGTTACGAAGTCGTGATCGACGGCGGGCGCGTCTTCACCGGACGCGACGCGGTCCAGTGGGCGCATGAAGGTACGCGCCTGGGCGCCGGCGAGCTGGTGATCAACTCAATCGATAACGACGGGACCAGGGCCGGCTACGACCTCGCGATCACGCGGCGCATCAGCGAGTCGGTGACGGTGCCGGTGGTCGCCTCTGGCGGCGCCGGCGCGCCGGAGCATCTGCGCGACGCGTTCATCCAGGGCGCGGCCGACGCCGCAATCGTCGCGTCGATTGTGCATTACGGCGAGTATCCGATTCCCGAGCTCAAGCGCTATCTGAAGAGCGCCGGGATCGAGGTGCGCGACGCGATCCAGTTGGAGGGGCTTGCGCGATGAGGCTTGCGATCGTCGTTTCGGATTTCAATTTCGACGTGACCTCGCTGATGCTCGAGCGGGCCGAGCGTCACGCGGCGCATCACGGCGCGCAGGTCGCGACGGTGGTCCACGTGCCGGGCGTTTTCGACATGGGGCCTGCGATCAAGCGGCTCATCCGGCGCAAGGATATCGATGCCGTGGTCCTGCTCGGCGCGGTGATCAAGGGCGAGACGCAGCACGACGAGGTGATAACCCACGCGACCGCCGATGCGGCGCTGCGGCTTGCGATCAAGTACGAGAAGCCGGTGGGGCTGGGAATCACGGGTCCGGGAATGACTCATGAACAGGCGTTGGAGCGGCTGGACAACGCGAAGAATGCGGTCGAAGCCGTGGTGCGGATGCTGAAAACGCTCGAGGAGATCGACTCGTAGGCGGACCGGGCTGAGCGCTTGTTGAGAAATTATTGGCGCGTGCGTTGAGGCGCTCTGCCCAAGTTCCTATACTCGGCTCGGTTGGCGGTGAAGATGGAAGAGGCGGTAGGGCGGGGCGCAACATTCTCGACGCGCACGGCCGCGAGAATTCTCGCGGTCTCCCCCGAAAGAATTCGCTACTGGGTCAGGCGGCAGTTGGTTAACCCAACCGCGACGCAGGGCCGCAACTATCGCTTTGCATTCAACGATCTGCTCGTGATGCGGCTGACCAAGGAACTGCTCTCGACCCGCCGTCATCTGGAGCCGATGCAGCGCTGCCTTGCGCGGGTGCGCGAGCTGGTCGATCCCGCGCGGTCGGTGACCTCGCTCAACCTCGTCAATGACGAAGGGCGAATCGTGGTCAGCGAGGGCGGGCTGCTGATCGAAGCCGAGACCGGACAGATCCTGCTCGACTTTCGCGCCGAGCGCCCGACCGGAAAAATCGAGGAAGGGTTTGGCCCGGCGCGGGTGCGTGAACGCTTTGACGAGGCGCGGCGAATCGCCGAGCAGGATCCGCTCAAGGCGCTGACGATCTACAGCGAGCTCGTCGGACGCGAGCCCGGCAACTTCGAGGCGCATATGCGTCTTGCGACGCTGCTCGAGCGCGAGGGCGACTTGCAGGGCGCGCTGCGCCATCTGCTGGGCGCGGCGGCGATCATGCCGGCCAGCGCGGAAGTTCATCTGCGCCTGGGCGTGATGTATCGCAAGAAAGAAGAGCCGCAGCCCGCGCTGCGCAGCTTTCTGCGCGCGATCGATTGCGACCCGACCAACGTCGAAGCGCATCGCAACGTCGCCGAGCTGTTCGAGGCGCAAGGCCGCAAGCGCGACGCGCAAAAGCATCTGAGCGCCATCCACCGCCTGATCAAGGGCGACTAGCCGCGGCGGCGCGCGCCTTGAATCGGCGGGATCGCGGGCGGTAAGCTCGACCTACGATGCCCGCACGCGAAAGCCTTAAGCGAATCGATATTCTGCGCCATGAACTCAAGGCGCTGCGCTTTATCCTGGATAATTTCCACGCGGGCAAGCTCGCCGA
>DATLTX010000220.1:0-13967 GCA_035533435.1 Binataceae bacterium (SeqCode) | reverse complement strand
CCGCTATTGTGGGCGATTCTGCTTGCATTCCTGGCGCATCCGCTGCTCATCGAGCTTGACCATCTGGTGCGCCGCCGCACGCTCTCCGCCGTGATTATCACGCTGGCGGTCGCGCTCGGCGTGATCCTGCCGGCGATCTGGCTGTCGGGCCGGCTCGCGGCCGAAGCGCAGAGTCTTTACGCGCAGGTCTCGACGATGCTCAACGACGGTGGGCTCGGCAAGGCGCGCGACTGGATGCTGCATTCCGATTTTATCCAGGCGATCAACCGGCGCCTTGCGCCGCGCGGATTAAAAGTCGAAGACGAGATTCCCAAACATGCCGCCGCCGCCGCTCAGGTGGTAAGCGAATACATCGCGCACAACTTGACCAGCGCCGCGCGCAACGTCGCCACGGTCGTGGTCGACTTCGGGATCATCTTGCTGATTTTCTTTTATCTGCTGCGCGACGGAGAGGGTTACTACAACTCGCTGCGCGAACTGACTCCGCTGCACGAGGATGACAAGAAAGCGGTTTTCGAAACCCTGCGCACCACCCTGTCGTCGGTGATGCGCGGGCTGATGCTGACCGCGCTGATGCAGGGCGCGACGATCGGCATGGGCCTGCTGATCAGCGGAGTTCCATACTGGGCGTTTCTTGCGCTGGCCAGTGCGGCGGCGGGCCTATTGCCGATCGGAGGAACCGCACTGGTCTGGGTTCCCGCAACACTCTACCTGTTCTATACGGCAGGATGGGGATGGGCGATCTTCCTCGTGGCGTGGTGCTCGGTCTCGATCGCGATTATCGACAATTTCATCAAGCCGATGGCGATGAAGCACGGCACCGGCCTGCCGACGCTCGCGCTGTTCTTCGGAATCGCCGGCGGACTCGAGGCCTATGGGCCGATCGGCCTGTTCATGGGCCCCGCGATCATGTCGGTGTTCGCGGCGCTGCTGCGCGTATATCGAAAGACCTACGGCGAGAGCCGCAAAGAAGCCGCCTGAGCGCGCCAGCGCGATTTTTCAGCACACGTGTCCGGCCCGTGCTGTCGCGTCCGGGTCGGCGGTCGCAGGCGCGATATTGGCGTTTGCCTCTACCGGCGCACGATTGCGATCGGCCATCTCGCGCTTGATCCACATCCCAACAAGCCACGCCGCGACGCCGTAGCTGACCGCGACGACAAATATGCAATCAAGAATCATGCGATGGCTCAGCCCCAGCCATCGCTCCAGAAACATCGAGCCCACAATCACCGCGACCGCCGCAAGGTCAGCGGCGAACACGCCTACCGCCATCAACGTCATCACAAGCATTGGGTTTACCACCTTCCCCTATAATGAGTGACGATCGCGCCGGGAATTGAATTCAACGCCAATGCCCGAAACCACCGGGTGGACATACATGCGGCGCCGGCGCGGGAATGGTACGGGTTCGTGGCGGAGTGCGGCGAAATAAAAGTCCAGTGCCGCTGAATACCTCGGGAGAACCGCGATGGCCTTGCGTGGCGGATGACGACAAAGCGATAACGCGCGGCCAGCGGGTGGGCTGTAAGCGGAGCTCGGCGATCAACGACCGTGCGGCGCAGATGTGCATCCGCCGCCTCGACCAGCTTCGCCTATCGCTGGTCGGCTTCCTTGTAATCGATCCTTATCTCGCCCTTGCAGAGTCGCAGTCGCAGTGATCGTCGGATGCCGCCGACGCGAGCCGCTTATCTGCCAAGCGTGAGGAACTGCGGGCTATTGAGTCCAGTTCGCGATCCGTCGATTTCCCTGATTGGTGCGACGTTATTCGCCCCAGAGACCGGGGGTGCGAACTCCACGATGGTGTCGGTCTCGGAGTTGCTCACGAAGAGATTGCCGAACGTGTCCACGGCGATGCCTACGGGATTGCTCAAATCAGTCTCGGAGCCTGAGATTGTGGCGATCGGCGATTGATTGCTGCCACCGGCGGCTGGCGGCGCGAATTCCAGCACTGCGGAGGAATTCTGGTTCGTGACGTAAATATTGCCGGCCTGGTCCAGAGCGATCCCGGCCGGGTTCGAAAAGCCAGCGTTCGCACCCGAAATGACCGCCGTCGGCGCCACGTTCATCGATCCGCTAAATGGTGGCGTGAACTCGGTAACCGAGGTCGCGAACTGGTTGACGACGTAGACATCTCCGGCCGAATCAAGCGCGATTCCCACCGGCACCGACAACTGCGTGTTGCCGCCCGCAATTGTTGCAAGCGGAGCAGGATCGCTGGTACCCGGTGTCGGCGGCGCAAAAATCTCCACCGAGTTGACGTACGGATCGGAATTGACCACGTAAAGTTTTCCCGATGTATCGATCGCCATCCCCACTGGGAAAACCATTCCCGTCGTGGCACCGGTCACGGTCGCGATCGCAGGATCGCCTTTGATATGCCGATGTGAAAACTCGAGGATAGCGCCCGGGTTGGTGTTCTCGCACTCGTAGATGTTGCCGTGCGGGTCAACCGCCACGCTCATCGGATACGTAATACTGGACTTGCCGCTTACGATTGTGCGCCGCGGCTTGACGTCACCTTTATTGCCGGTTTTGTAAACCGTGATCGAATCGGCGCCGAGATTCGCAACATAAATCGTGTGCAGCGGATGCGGCTTCTTAACGCGCACCGTCTGCGAATCAGGTAGTTGGGCACCGGCGCTTCCCGTCATCCCGACAGCCAGTACGCTCACCACGACCAACGCAACAAGTATCCCTCGAGCTTGATTCATCTGAGCCTCCGCGCGGCCGTGGGCGAGTCTACGAGATTCTGCAACAGCGTGCATAATTCCGCATGTCTCGTAACACCACAATGCGTCAGGGTCAATCAGAATGCAGCCCGCCAATCGGATGTAAATCGACTGCCGCAGCAGGTCGAATAATGGCAACCGCACGTTCTTGCCCCGGCGCGAATCGGCCAGGTGCCCTGCCAGGAGTGCGTTCGCGCCCAAACCCTGATCCGACTCGCGCACCAGGAACAAACCGCCGTCGGAAGTCACCTGCGCGCCCTGGAAGACAACCCTCAACTCACTGTTGAACGAGAGCTGAAAAGGGCTGCGCTTGGGTCTCATCCACCGCCGCGCTACTTGCGCACCACCCTGATCGCATCCAAACCCGCGTCCATCAGGGCTTTCCTTGAATTTTATCAAATTGGCCGGCCACCGAGAAAAGGGGAATCCGGGTTCGATTGTTACCTGAACGAACGTTTAGTAAGTTGATGCCGCGCACCCTTTGTGCAGCATCCACGCGCTTCGGAGTGAGATTCGATGCCGCGCGCACGAGGATTATTCGATGAAATACGCAATCGTTACCGGAGGAGCGCGCGGGTTAGGCTTGGGAATCGTCGCCGCGCTGCTCGAGGAAAAGATCGTCGAGACAGTCGCCGTGATCGACAAGGAACTGGCGCCCGCGCCCGCCGCGATCGCGAAACAGGTCCACGGCTTTCGCGCCGACGTCACCGAGGAGGGATCGATCCACTCCGCCGTCGAGGCGATCGCGGCGCGGTTCGGAGCGCATCCCGACGTGCTCTGCAACAACGCCGGCGGCGGCGAGCGCGCGTGGTTCGAGGGCAGCCGCCAAACCAACAACTGGGACTCGGTCGAGACCTGGCGCCGCTACGTCGATTTGAATTTGAACTCGGTCTATCTGGTCTCACGCGAGGTCGCGCCGCGGATGCGCACGGGCGGAGCAATCTGCAACACGTCGTCGATCGCCGGGATGCAAGCCGTCCCGATGCTGGCGGCGTATGCGGCGGCGAAGGCGGGCGTGATTTCATACACCAGGACGCTTGCCGCGCAGCTTGCGCCCTCGGGAATTCGCGTCAACGCCGTCGCGCCGGGCGTCATCTATACCCAAATTTGGAAACAGCTTGGTGCGGCGGTTGGCGGCGGCGATGACAAAGCGCGCCAGGCGTTTGAAGCGATCGTGCAGCAGATCGTGCCACTGGGCCGCGAGCAGACCGAGGAAGATATCGGCCGCGCGGCGGCGTGGCTGTGCTCCGAGAAGGCCAAGAACGTGACTGGACAGATAATCGCCGTCGATGGGGGTATCACGCTCGGCGTCCGCCCGCTCGAGGGGTAGTAGCGCACGATCGACGATTATGGATTGCGGCCGGCATCTCGTCCGCCGGTGCCGCTGCGCCGGTATGGCGCGCTGTCTTATTGAGCCTGTAAACTTGGGCCTACCATGGAATCAGCGGCGGCCGATTTCGAATCCGGCGCGCGCCATATCGTGCGCCGCTTGCGCGAGGCGGGCTTTCAAGCCTTTTTCGCCGGTGGATGCGTGCGCGACAAAATCCTCGGCCTTGCCCCCAAGGACTATGACGTCGCAACCGATGCGCGTCCCGAAGTCGTTCAACGCTTGTTCGATCACACGGTCGCGGTCGGCGCGCGCTTCGGCTCGATTGCGGTAATCCTTGACGGCGCGCAATACGAAGTCACCACCTTTCGCGCCGACGCCGAATATACCGATGGACGCCGCCCGTCATCGGTGCGTTTCGGCACGATCGAGGAAGACGCCAAGCGCCGCGACTTCACTATCGGCGGGATGTTCTTCGACCCCGGCAACGATCGCCTGATCGACCTGGTCGGCGGGATGCGCGATCTGCGCGCCGGAATCGTCCGCGCGATTGGAAATCCGCGCGAGCGCTTCGCCGAAGATCGCCTGCGTATCCTGCGCGGCGCGCGCTTCGCCGCCCGCTTCGGTTTCGAGATCGATCCGGCAACGTGGAATGCGATGCGGGAGACGGCGCCCGCGATCACCGAGATTGCCGCCGAACGAATCGGCGATGAAATGGTGAGGCTGATGACCGAGGGCGGCGCTGGCCGCGCGATGGACCTGCTGCGCGACTCGGGACTGTGGGCGGCGCTCGCGCCCGAGCTGCTCGAGATGATCGGATGCGCCCAGCCCGAGAATTTCCATCCCGAGGGCGATGTCTGGACGCATACGCGGCTTGCGGTCTCGATGCTGCCGGCGGGATGCAGCGAAACCGTCGCGTTCGGAATTCTGCTCCACGATATCGCCAAGCCGCGCTGCCGCGCGGTCGCCGACGGCGGCAAGGTCACGTTCTATGGGCATACCGATCAGGGCGCGGTGACAGCGGCCGATATGATGGCGCGATTCAAGCGCTCGAACTTTGTCCAGGAGCGCGTCGCCTATCTCGTGCGGGACCATCTGCGCCTGTGTATGGCGCCGCGGATGCGCAAAGCCACGCTTAAGCGGATGCTCGCCGAGGAAGGATTTGGCGAACTGATGCAGGTCGCGATGCTCGACGCGCTCGCCTCCTCGTCGTACCTCGGCTACTGGAATTTCTGCCGGCGCGCGCTCGAATCGATGTCGGCGGCCGAGATGCATCCGCCGCGTCTCGTCACCGGCAACGACCTGATCGCAATGGGCTTCGCGCCGGGACCGCGCTTCAAAGACATTCTTAAGGAAGTCGAAGACCTTCAGCTCGACGGCGCGCTCGCCACGCGTGAGGACGCGCTCGTCTGGGTGCGCACGAATCACGCGCCGCGAGTGACCGCCCAATAGGTGCTGCGCGCGCGCGACATATCCAAGCGCTTCGGGCGGACGCTCGCGCTCGACCGCGTCGATTTCGACGCCGCTCCCGGCGAAATCCACGCCTTGGTCGGTGAAAACGGCGCCGGTAAAACCACGCTGATGAATATAATTGCCGGGCGCCTGCGCCCCGACTCGGGCGAAGTTTCGCTCGACGGCGCCGCGCTGCGCAGCGGCTCGGCGGCGGGTGCGCTCGGCGCGGGAATCGCGGCGGTGAATCAAAGCCCGATGCTCTTCGAGCGCTTCACCTGGGAAGAAAATCTTGCGCTCGGCGGCTTCGGTACCGCCGCCTTCGATCTGCCCGCGGTCGCGGTGCAATCGCGCGCGCTCGCCGACAAGCTCGGCTTCACGCTGCCGCCAGCCGGGAGCACGATCGAGCGCCGATCGGTTGCGGAGCGCGTCCGGCTCGAGGTGCTGCGCGCGCTGTCGTTCAATCCGCGAGTGCTGATCCTCGACGAGCCGACGGGAGTGCTCGCGCCAGCCGAACTCGCGCCGTTTCTCGGCTTGCTCAGCAGTCTTCGCGCCGAAGGCAGAATTATCGTTTTGATCACGCACAAGCTCGGTGAGGCGCTGGCCGTCGCCGATCGCATTACGGTCTTGCGCCAGGGGCGGGTCGTCGCGCGCACCACGCCCGCGCAGACGTCGGAGGCCGCACTCGCCCGCCTGATGATCGGCGAGATCGCGCCCGAGCCCACGGCGCCTGCGCCGCCGATGGGAATCGGCGAGACCGCGCTGTCGATCGAAAACCTGTCGCTCGATCGCGACGGGCATCGCGCGCTCGACGGAGTCTCGCTCGTGCTCCGCCACGGCGAGATCGCGGGAGTTGCGGGCGTCGATGGCAATGGGCAGACCGAGCTGGTCGAGCTCCTGGCAGGCGCGCGGAGCGCGCAATCGGGCCGCGTGATCGTTGCCGACGCAAGCGCCGCGAGTCCGCTCGGCGCGATCGCGGTAATCCCGGAAAATCGCGACCTGGACGGGCTCGTGCTCGATATGACGATTTGGGAAAACCTGCTGCTCGCCGGCGCGATTCGCGATCAATTAGCGCCGCGCGGATGGCTTCGCCGCGGCGGCGCGATCGAATATTGCCGCGTGCTCCTCGAGCGGTTTCATATCCGCGCGCCGGGACCCGACGCGCTCGCGTCGGCGCTATCGGGCGGAAATCGCCAGCGCCTCGAGGTCGCGCGCGCGGTTGCGTCCGCTCCGCGCGTGATCGTCGCGCACAATATCTGCCGCGGGCTTGATCTCGCCGGCACCGCGGACGTTCATCGCGTGCTCGCCGAATTCGCCGCGGCCGGCGGCGCCGTGCTCCTGGTCTCGAGCGACCTCGACGAGTTGCTCGAACTCTCCGCGCGGCTCTTCGTCATGAGCCGCGGGCGGATGCGCGAAACCGGGCAGGGCGATCGCGATCCCTCGCGGCTGGGAATGTTGATGGCCGGGAATTGGGAGTGAGCGCGATGCTCTCTTCGGTGGGAAAATCGATCGCGGCGCTGATCCTTGCCTGCGCGATTATTGCGGCGGTCGTGCTCGCGCTCGGCGCTTCTCCGGGCGGCGTCTTCGCCGCGCTTTACGAGGGCGCGTTCGGAAGCTGGTACGCGGCGGCGGACACCCTCGTCAAAGCGACGCCGCTGGTCTTCACCGGCCTTGCGGTCTCGATCGCGTTTTCGGGGGCGCTTTGGAATATCGGCGCCGACGGGCAACTGATCGCGGGCGCGATCGCGGCCGGCGCGATCGGTCCGTACCTTGGCGGATGGCCGCGGCCCGTCGCGCTCGGGCTCATGCTCGCGGCGGGCGCGGCCGGCGGCGCGATGTGGGGCGGAATCTGCGGATGGCTCCGCGCGCGGCGCGACACCAACGAGGTTATCAGCACGATCATGATGAACTTCGTCGCGGCGCAAGTGCTTAGCTGGGTCGTGCACGGCCCGTTGATCGAAGCCTCGGGCGCGTATCCGCAGAGCATGCCGATCGCGCCAAGCGCGCGGATGTACATGCCGATCGAGCCGACACGGCTCAACCCGGCGATCGTGCTCGCGATCGTGCTGGCGATCGGATGCTACCTGCTGCTGTTTCACACCAGTTACGGGTTCGAGCTACGCGCGATGGGCCGCAACCGGCGCGCCGCGGCATTTTTCGGAATTCCGATCGCGCGGCTCACGATCGCGATCCTTGCGCTGTCCGGCGCGCTGGCGGGAATCGGCGGCGCGGTGCAGGTCTGTGCGATCACGCATCGCCTGTACGAAAAATTCTCGCCCGGATGGGGCTTTGAGGCGATCGCGGTGGCGCTTGTCGCGCGGCTCAACCCGCTCGGAATTATCGCGTCGGCGATTTTCTTTGGCGCGCTCGATAACGGCTCGCAGGCGATGCAGCGTGCGCAGGGCGTCTCACCCGTACTGGTCCAGGTGATCCAGGGACTGGTGATAATGATTCTGCTCGCGTTCGATACCAGCGCGTGGACGCGGATTCGCGCGGAACTCTTCGCGCGCGGCGCCGACTCCGCGGCGCGCGGCGATACCGGAGCGCGCGCCGGTGCTTGACGCGTTTCTCAATTCGGCAATTGCGATGGCGACGCCCATCCTGTTCGCCGCGCTCGGCGAGTTGCTCGTCGAGGAGACGGGCGTGATCAATATCGGGATCGAAGGCGCGATGCTGTGCGGCGCATTCTTCGCGATGGTGGCCGCGTACTTTACCGGTTCGACGGTCGCCGGAGTTGCGGCGGGAATCGCGGCTGGCGTCGCGATCAACGCGATGCTTGCCTTCCTGGTCGTCAATCTTTCCGTCAGCCAGGTGGTTGCCGGAACCGCGCTCGATATTCTCGCGGTGGGAATTACGGGAGTCTTCTACCGGAAATTTTTTGGAATCACCGGCATGGCGTTCATGGTCAAGCCGATGGCGCGGCTTGAGTTCGGACCGCTGACGCGAATCCCGATTCTTGGCGCCGCGATTTTTCATCACAATCCTTTCGTCTACCTGGCCTTCGCGGTCGTGCCCCTTATCGGGTATTCGCTTTGGCGCACGCGCTACGGATTGATCCTGCGCGCAGCGGGCGAACGGCCCGAGGCGGCCGACGCACTCGGGCTGGGCGTTTATCGCCTGCGATGGCACGCGCTGCTTGCGTCGGGCGTGCTGACAGGATTGGCGGGTGCGTATCTGACGCTCGCGTATGCGAACACGTTCGTTGAAAATATCTCGGGCGGCCGCGGCTACGTTGCGCTGGCGGTGGTGATCCTCGGACGATGGAATCCGTGGGGAATCGCAGCGGCGAGCCTGCTGTTCGGCGCCGCGATGGCGCTGCAATTTGGATTGCAGGCTCTAGGCACGGCGGTTCCGTATCAGCTCTTTCTCGCGTTGCCGTACGCACTCACGCTCGTCGTCCTGGCGGGATTCGGCGGACAGGCCGCGTCGCCGTCGGCGCTCGGCGAGCCCTATCGCCGCGCGTAGCCGATTGAGTCGGTACCTCTACCAATCGGTCTGGCCGCTCGGCTATGCTCAATTCCACGATGCCTTCGGTCGTGCCAATCGCTTCGACTTTTCCAGTCGCCTTCTGCAAAGGGTGCGGCAAGAGCGTCGTCACCTGCCTCGACCTCGACGACGCGGGAATCGAGCGGCGCCTGTGTGCGCATTGCGACACACCGATCGCGGCCGATATCGAATGGATCAGCGCGACCGAGCTCGAATCGACCGGCTACTATATCGGCGCGCCGAGTGCCCCGCGCGCTGGCGGATGCGGCGGCGGATGTTCCAGCGGAGCCTGCGCCACGCGCAAGCATTAGCCGCATCTCAATTCACGGCTTTCCGCCGTCACGCGAGTGCGCCGGTCTGGCGCAGTGCTTCATAGACGACGATCGAGACCGCGTTGGAGAGGTTCAGGCTGCGAACTCCCGGCTCGAAGATTGGAACCTGATAGGCATGGTCGGCGCGCTCGGCAATAAACTCGCGGCCGAGTCCCTTGGTCTCGCTGCCGAACATCAGAAAGTCGCCGCGTGCGTATTTCGCCGCGAGATAGTTCTTTTCGGCGCGGGCGGAAAATATTTTCGCCGGTGGTGCGGGATATTCGCGCGCGAAGTCGTCCCAATCGCGATAGGTTCGCAGATCGACCAGCGGCCAGTAGTCGAGTCCCGCGCGCTTCAGGTATCGATCCTCGAGCGAGAAGCCCAGCGGACCCACCAGATGCAATCGCGTGCGGGTGGCTGCCGCCAGCCTTGCGATCGAGCCGGTATTCTGCGGAATCTCCGGACGCACGAGCACAATATGCAGATGCGGCTCGGGCAGATGCATCGCTCAGCTGCGCGCTCCTGAAATCGGATGGCGCGCGCCGCGAATTCGCAAATAGAAGCGGCCCGCATCGTCGGCTTCGAGCCGATCAGCCAGATGATAGTAGGCGTTGCGCAGAAACCGCGCCCGATACGCACCGCCCTTCACCAGGGCGTAGAGAACGTTGCCCGCGCCGACCTCGAGCGTGGCAGGCTCCAGCTCCTCGCGCGTGTCGTCGTTCAGCACCGCGATGAATCCGCCCAGTTCGTCGTCCTCTAACGTGCGTACCACGAAGGGCGTGTCCTCGACCGCGATCGATGCGCGTTCGTCGCCGACTTGCAGGAAGTACGAGCCGTCGGGATTTTGCCGAATCGATTGGCTGAACAACGTCGCGATGCGCGGATTGTCGATCCGCTCTTCGTCGGTGTACCAGTTGCCGTCGCGCCGGAAAGATATCTTCCCCGACTCGACGGTGTAAAATCCCGCTCGCGGCATCGAAATTACTTGCGGTCGCGGCTGTCCAGGATGATCGTCACCGGCCCGTCATTGACCAGCTCCAGTTGCATCGCGGTGCCGAACTCGCCTGTTTCAAGCTTAACATCGCGCGCCCGGATGAGCGAGAGAAAGTACTCGTAAAGGCGGCGCGCGTCGTCGGGTGCCGCCGCCCCCGTAAATGACGGGCGCCGACCCGCGCCGGTGTCGGCAAGCAGCGTGAATTGCGACACGACCAGAAGCGCGCCGCCGACTTCGGGCGCGTCGAGCGCGAGGTTCATCTTGCCGGCCGCGTCGGCGAACACGCGCATCTTGAGGGTTCGGTCGGCGATGAACTGCGCGTCGGCCTCGGTATCTCCGGCCGCCACCCCGAGCAAAACCACGAAGCCCCGGCCGATTTGGCCAAGAACTTTGCCGGCGCCGCGGTCATTTCCGCCGCTGCGCACCTGGGCGCGGCTGACGCGTTGAACAATCGCACGCATAAATGCGTCAATATCATGTCAGGACGGAAATCTCGCAAGCTAATGGCCGCGCACAATCCGCTGTTCGACCCGCCAACCCGCGTACTATAGTGTGATGCGTCGATGATTCCCGTCCTGTTTCATATTGGTCCGCTCACGGTTTACAGCTACGGCCTGATGATGGCGCTGGGCTTTCTGGTCGCCGACTGGGTCGTGTCCACCGAATGCCGCCGGCGCGGAATTTCGCCGGACTATGCGTCGTCGCTGATCGTCTGGGCGGCGGTCATCGGGATCGCGTCCTCGCGCCTGCTCGATATATTCAACAACTTTTCGAGCTACTGGGCCGACCCGAAGTCGATGATCTTTTCCGGCTCGGGTTTCGTCTGGTACGGCGGGATGATCGGCGGGATCATCGCGGTATACTTCGTCTCGCGGCGCTACGGAATTCCGTTCCTGCAGACCGCCGACATGAGCGCTCCGGCGCTCGCGATCGGGCAGGCGATCGGGCGGATCGGATGCCTGCTTTCCGGCGACGGCGACTGGGGGCTGCCCTCGACTCTGCCTTGGGCGATGGCTTATCCCAAGGCGATTGTCGGATGGAACTCCGAGACCGTGCTCAAGCTCGGGCCTGGCGGAACGCTCGTCTCGGGTTATTTTCCCGGCGTGCGGGTGCATCCGACGCCGATCTACGAGGCGATTCTCTATACCGGCGTATTCCTGATTCTTTGGAGTTTGCGCAAGAAAGGTCTTACCGACGGTCGCCTGCTCTATCTCTATCTAATCCTGGCGGGACTCTCGCGCTTCATGGTCGAGTTCCTGCGCGTGAACCCGCGCGTGTTCGCGGGGCTTAGCGAGGCGCAGGTTATCGCGATTGGAATGATGATCGTAGGCGGTATCGCGTGGATGCTCTCGGGCGAAAAGCACGCCGACGCAACGGCCAAGGAGGTCGCGCGCGCCTGATCCGGCGCCGCGCGCGGTCGAGCAATCCAATCATGAGATCAACAAGCGCATGAACCGGCGGCTCTTGCAGTTAATTGCGATCGCCGCGGTGGCTGCGGGCGTCACATTGATCGTGGCGAGCAACTATCGCCGGCACGGCGCGGGCGAATCCGCTGTATCCCGGCAGCAGGAGCAGCAAGTCGTTCCCGCGGGCGCCAAGGCCGCCGACTTCAAGCTCGAGAAGCTCGACGGCACCACGCTTTCACTCGATCAACTGCGCGGCAAGGTGATCTTCCTCAACATCTGGGCCACCTGGTGCGGTCCGTGCCGCGAGGAGATGCCCTCGATGGAAACGCTGTACGATGAGTTCAAAGGCAATCAGGACTTCGTGATGCTCGCCGTCAGCCAGGACACCAAGGGGCGCAGCGTGGTTGCGCCCTACGTCGCGAAAAACAGCTACCACTTCACGATTCTGCTCGATCCTGAAAACAAAGTCGGCGAATCGTACGACGTTTCGGGCGTGCCCGAGACGTTCATAATCGACCGCAAGGGCCAGATCGTGGCGCATCATATGGGCGCGTTCGATTGGTCGCGGCCCGACGTAAAGGACGCTCTCAAGCAGTTGCTGGACTCCAAGGAAGGCTAGGACCAGGAGGGTCAGGAGAGGACGTCAGCGTATTTGGCCAGGCGCGGCGCGGGACGGATGGGGCAATTTACCCCTGTGCATCGCTGCCGCCCTTCTGCTTAAATGATAAAACCCCAAGGCTCGCGGGTGATGGATGTCAGTATTCAAGCGAAATCGATGGGCTATCACGCTGGCGGTCTTTTTGATCGCCTGCTTTCTCGGACTAGAGGAAATCGCGGTGCGCCGCGCGCAGGCGCTGCCGAACGATACCTACCAGCAGCTCGAAACCTTCGCCAATGTTCTTGCGATCGTGCAGAAGAACTACGTCGAGCCGGTCTCAACCAAGCAACTTATCGACGGCGCGATCACCGGGATGCTGGCGTCGCTCGATCCGCATAGCGCCTACCTGACCCCCGAGCTGTATCGCGACCTCGAGGTCGAAACCCGCGGCAGCTTTGGCGGACTGGGAATCGAAATCACGATCAAGAACGGCGTGCTCACGGTCGTCGCGCCGATCGAGGACACTCCGGCCTATCGGGCGGGAATCAAGGCCGGCGACCAGATTATCAAGATCGACAACGATTTCACCAAGGACATGACGCTGACCGAAGCGGTCAAGCGGATGCGTGGTCCGCGCGGCAGCAAGATCAAGCTGACGATTCATCGCACCGGCGTGCCCGAGCTGTTCACGGTCTCGATGGCGCGCGACGTGATCAAGATCCAGTCGGTCAAATCAAAGGAACTTGAAGACGGCTACTCCTACCTGCGCATCACGACCTTCCAGGAAGCGAGCGACGAAGGCGTCGAGAAGGCGCTCGAGCAATTCCGCAAGGACGGCCACGGCCATATCAAGGGTCTGGTGCTCGACCTGCGCGACAATCCGGGCGGTCTGCTCAATCAGGCGGTAAAGATCTCGGACGAATTTCTCGACGGCGGGATGATCGTCTATACGCAAGGGCGGCTCGAGAACCAGCAGCAGAAGTATTTTTCGCACAAGAAAAAAGACTTCAGCGATTATCCGATGGTGGTGCTGGTGAACGGCGGCAGCGCGAGCGCCAGCGAAATCGTCGCGGGTGCGTTGCAGGACCAGAAGCGCGCCGTGATCGTCGGCACGCAGACCTTCGGTAAAGGCTCCGTGCAGACTATTCTGCCGCTCGATGATCAATCCGCCCTGCGCCTGACCACCGCGCGCTATTTCACGCCCAACGGCCGTTCGATCCAGGCCGTCGGGATCACGCCCGACGTCGAGAGCGAACCGCCCAAGCCGACCCTTGCGGCGCTGGAATTACCGGGCGTCCAGATCGATCAGGATGAGGAAATTCACGAGCGCGATCTGCCGCATCATTTCAAGAACGGGCAGCATCAGAAAAAGCCCAAGACCAGCGGCGAGTCCGAGCCTGCGCCGGCGGCCGACCAGACCACGCCCGCGCTCGGCGCCAAGGGCGGCAAGCCGGTCAAGGAAAAAGACTTGCAGCTCGAAAAGGCAATCGAAATCCTGAAACACTGGAACACGTTCAAGCTCCAGCTCGCCAAGGGCGATATTCAGCCCAACGCGACCGCGAAAAACCAGTAACGCGTTCGCGCCACTCATCGAGGCAAGCACAGGGCCGGCCATAAAGCCGGCCCTGTTTTTTTCGTCCGTTGCCCGCGCGCATATCGATCCGAAA
>DATLTX010000219.1:0-5936 GCA_035533435.1 Binataceae bacterium (SeqCode) | reverse complement strand
GAGACCGTCACCAGGACGCTCAAGGACTCCGACCTGGTGAGCGTGATTGGCTTCGACTCGCAGCCGTTCGTGGTCATACCCCTCGAGCCGCTATCGAAGAGCCGGCCCTATTTGAACCAAATGATCGATCGGCTGGTCGCGCACGGCACCACTTATCTGTTGCCCGCGCTGCAGGAAGCCGAACGCACCCTGGCGCAAAGCGGCGCGCAGATTCAGCACGTGGTGATCCTGACCGACGGCGAAACCGGCGGCACACCCTCGATGTACTACGACCTCGTCTCACGGATGCATCGCGAAGGCGGCGCGACGATCTCGACAATCGCGATTGGCAACGAAGCCAACCTCACTCTGCTCAATTCGATCAGCAAATTCGGCGGCGGCGCATCGTACCAGACCGACAGCCCCAAGAATCTGCCCGAGCTGTTCGTCCAGGATTTCCGCACCCACGGCGGCGAAACCACGATGCAGGAGGCGAGCTTCAAACCCCATACCGTGAACCCCGACCCCGTCCTCAAAGAACTTGCCGGACGCCAACTGCCGGCGATCAAGGGTTACGTCTCAACCGAAATCAAACCCAAGGCCGACTTGAGCGCATACATAGATCGCAACGGAAATCGCGAACCCCTTATCGCGAGCTGGAAATATGGCGATGGCAAGACTCTGGCCGTCACCACCGACGCGAGCGGACGATGGTCCGGGCCGTGGATCACCGCCAACGTCTTCTCCCCCGTGTGGGACCGGCTGCTCGGCTGGATGACGCCCGAGCGCACGGCCGGCGAGCAGAAATTCGACGTCGAGCTTGGCTACTTGGGCGGCAGGATCAATATCCGGCTCAATGATTATTCCGACGTGACCGGCAAGGGTCCGAGCCTACTGACGACTATCGTCACGCGGCCCGATGGAACCCGCATCGAGACCGCACTCTCAGAGCAGGTGCCCGGAGAATTCTCGGGCTCGATCGATGCGCCCGCGCCCGGCACGTACAACATCAGCGTGCGCGCTCCCGGCGACAAAACTCAGACCTTTCCGCCACTGGCGTACACGGTGAGTCCAGCGGTGCTCGCCGAGGTTCCGCGCCCCGCGCCGAACTACGGACTCCTGGAGCGGCTTGCCTCGGCGACCGGCGGCCGATTGAATCCTGAGGTTTCCGAAGTGGGACTGGGGCGGCCAAATCTCGAGCGGCGCAGGTCGCTCAATCCATTTATAATCATCGCGGCGATGTTCCTCCTGATCGGCGAGGCTCTGGTCCGCCGGCTCACCGCGCAGTAATCGCCTCGCGCTATGAAACCCGACGACGACGCGATCCACGCGAACCATCACGTTCAGCATCGGTTCCCCGCCGGGGTGAAATTCTGCCCGCTATGCGGCGCGGAGATGGAACTGCGCACCGTCCTGCCAGATCGCAAACGGATGCGCGCGTGCCCGCGCTGCGGTTTCATCTTTTTTCCGTCGCCGAAACTGGTCGCCGGATGCATAGTCGTCGATAACGGCCGCGTCCTGCTGCTGAAACGCGGCCTCGAGCCCGCGCTCGGGATGTGGACCTTTCCGGGCGGCTTCGTCGATTTCGCCGAGCCCGCCGCCGACGCCGCCGCGCGCGAGACGCTCGAAGAGGTTGGTATCCGCGTCCACCTCGGCCCGCTCGTTGGCGTGTACACCGATCCAGCCAACGCGAAGGCGCAAGTGATCGTCTATCTGGCGTCGCCCGCCGGCGGCGAGCCGACGCTATCGGAAGAGGCGACCGAGATTCGCTATTTTGCGCCTGACGCGATTGTCTGGGACTCTCTGGCGTTTCAGAGCACACATGACGCCCTGACCGATTGGGTCCGATCGGTCAAATCATCCTGAGATATACATTCGGCCAGTTATTTTACTGTTTTCGCGATTTTCTCCATTAGCAATTCTGCGCGTATCGTGCTAAAAGATTCATGTCACGGCCGCCGATGACCATGGCAACTCTGCTCAGGAGGTTGGCGCTATGGAACGGGTGGAAGTGGTTGGGGTCAATACCTTCGTGCTGCTCACCAAGCAGCTAGGTCCGAATTGCTGGTGCTGCGACATGTACGAGCGCCACGACGACGCCGATTCCTTCGTCCTCGAAGATTTCGGCGAGAGCGAAATCGAAGCCATCGCGATGGCGATGACCGACGCTCACGAGCCCAAGCATCTGCGCGGTCACTAGCCGGGGATATCCGCGCGCATTCTTACGCGCCTTGCGTGCGCGGCGAGATTAGATTTTCGCGCCGGGCGGTGTGAGGGCCTGCCGCTCGAAATCGCGGGCAATCGTTTCGATCGTGTCGGCCTGAGCGGCGGGCTTGTCGTTGCGGATTCTCACGATCCGCGCAAAGCGCAGCGTCATGCCGGCTTTATACCGCGGACTGCGCTGGATATCGTTATACGCGACCTCGACGACGACCTCGGGCCGCACGGTCACGACGCCGTGCGCTTCTTCGATCTTGAGCGCGAGCAAGCGCTCGGTCATCGCTTCGAACTCCGCGTCGGTTAATCCCTTGAAGGTCTTCCCGACCTCGGCCATGCGGCCGGTGCGTTCGTCACGGGCGGCAAGATGATAGTTCGACAGCCATCCGTGGCGCCGCCCGTAACCCCACTCGGCGGCGACGATCACCAGATCGAGCGTGCGCGCGTGTTTGACCTTCACCCATCCGCGCCCGCGTGCGCCGGGCATGTAGGCGCTTGCGAGCGACTTCGCGACAACGCCTTCGAACCCGCCGGCGATTGCGGCGGAGAAAAACTTCTCCGCGTCTGGAAGATTCGGGCGCTCGATTCGCGCGACTAGCTCCAGGCTCGCGCCCACCGCGACTTCATTCAGAATCGCGATCCGCTCAACGTACGGGCGGTCGATAATCAACGCGCCGTCAAGACCGAGAATATCGAACAGGTAGAGCCGCACCGGCTGCTCGGCGCGCAGCTTTTCGATTTCGCGCACGCGGCCGAACCGGCGCATCAGCTCCTGGAAGGCGCGCGGGCGCGCATCGCTATCGACCGCAATAACCTCGCCGTCGAGGATCGCGTCGCGAGCGCCGAGCCGCGCCGCAAGTTCGGCAATCTCGGGCAGGCTCGGGGTGATCTCGTTCATGCGCCGCGAGAAGATTCGCGTCTGTCCGCCCGCGTGATGAATCTGCACGCGCGCGCCGTCGAGCTTGTGCTCGAAAGCGATCTCGCGGCCGATCATCGCGAATGCCTCGGCCACGTCGGCCGCCGGCTGCGCGAGCATGGGGCGCAGCGGCTTTATCGCGCGCGCGGGAGCCGCGCCGGTATCGGACGCCGCGCCGCCCTCACGCAGGATTCGCACGACACGGCCGAGATCGCCCTCGAGCATATTGATGCGCCGGACTTCGGCGACCGGCCGGCTCGCCATCCGCGCGATCGCCTCGAGCATAATTCCTTCGCTGACGCCGTGGCGCATCTCGCGAACGAGAATCTTGGCGATGAACTTCGCTTCCAGGTTCGAGGCGCGGGCGAACAGCGCCGTAAGCGTCTCGAGCTTGCGCGCCCGCGCGTGGCGTCCTTCGATTTCCGCAATTTCGCGAAACGCGCGATCGACTTCCGTAATCGTGAGCACCGGGTCGGGCTCGGCGGGCCGCAGCCGCAGGATCATTTCGATCGCGTCGCCGAAATCCTCGGCGGCGGTGAAAATATCTTCGCTCTGGTCCTCGGCGCCGGTCATCGCGGCGGCGATTTTCCAGATCGCGCGGCCGCTAATCTGAAGACGTTTTTCATCGCCCTCGGCAACCGCGCGTCCGACCATGAAGCGCGCCGCAATTTCGGCCTCGCCGACTTCGAGCGCGCCCAGAAAACTTCCGACCGCTTGCGCCATCTGGAGGCGGCTCTGGGTCTGGCCGAGATCCTGGCAGACGATTGCAAAATCAAGAAAGGACGCCACTTCGCGAATTAACTCCGCGCCGCCCGGGCGGCGCAATGGCGGCGCGCGGCGATCATCATGATTCCATCGGCAGACCGACGTAGTTCTCGGCCAGGCTCTGCGCTGCCGCGCGCGAGCCGGTCACGTAGTCGAGCTCCGCCATCTGGCGCCGCGCGTCGAACGCATTTTCGCCGTCGAGGCGATGCAGGATCGAGGTCATCCACCACGAAAAGCGCTGCACCTTCCACACGCGCCGCAAACAGGTTTGCGAGTAGCCGTCGAGCATCACGCGATCGCCCGAGGAAAAGAATTCCGCTATCGCGCGCGCCAGCACGCGGACGTCGGCGATCGCAAGGTTAAGTCCCTTGGCTCCCGTCGGAGGCACGATATGCGCCGCGTCGCCGGCCAGGAACATCCGCCCGCACTGCATCGGCTCCGCTACGAAACTGCGCATCTCGGTGATGCCCTTCTGCGTGATCGGTCCGCGCCGCAGCGTCCATCCACCGTCAATCTCGAAGCGCCGGTCGAGCTCGTCCCAAATTCGTTCGTCGGGCCAATCGTCAAGTTTCCCGTCGGGCGCGCATTGCAGATAGAGCCGGGTGAGTTCCGGCGAGCGCATGCTGTGCAGAGCGAAGCCGCGCTCGTGGCGCGAATAGATCAACTCGTCCGACGACGGAGCGACCGCCGCGAGAATTCCCAGCCAGGCGAACGGATAGACGCGTTCGTAGATCGTCAGCGCGCCGGCCGGGATGCTCGGGCGGCATACGCCGTGGAACCCGTCGCATCCGGCGATAAAATCGCATCTCACCTCATGCTTCGCGCCGCCGCTCGTGAACCGGATCGCGGGCTCGGCGCCGTCGAAGCCATGTACGGTGACGCCTTCGGACTCGAAGTAAATCGGTGCACCCGCCGCGATACGCGCGTCGGTCAAATCCTTGATGACCTCGTTCTGCCCGTAAATCGTAATCGCCGCGCCGCCGGTCAGTTCGCTCAGATCGATCCGATGCGAGCGGCGCGCGAAGCGCAGCTCGATTCCGCGATGAACGAGACCCTCGCGCTTGAGCCGCTCGCCGACTCCGGTGGCGGTCATCAGATCGACGGTGCCCTGTTCGAGCACGCCGGCGCGGACCCGCTCTTGCACGTACCTGCGGCTGCGCGCTTCGATCACGACCGACTCGATCCCGCTGCGATGCAGCAGATGCGCGAGCATCAGGCCCGCGGGTCCCGCGCCGACGATTCCAACCTGGGTGCGCATCGGTTGCAGCTCCCGCGCGCGCGCCGCGCGCGCCCGTCACGCGATCGGATGCGCCTTCAGAAACGCAACAAAGATCTTCATGAACTCCGGGCGCGCCTCGGTCTGGAAGCCGTGGCCCGCCTTCGGGATGATGTGCAGCTTCGCGCCGGGAATCCTTTCGGCCAGCAGCTCCGAGTTGCGCGCCGGGATCAGCACGTCATCGCTGCCCGTGACCACCAGCGTCGCGGCCTTTATCTGTCCAAGCCGATCCCAGGTGTTGAGCGTGTAAGTGCCCTCCATCTGGCGCTGGAACGCGAACGGCGGAGTCGGATGCTCGAGTATGCGCGGGATGCGCGCCTCGAGTTCCGCGCGATGCTCCTTGATGTAACCCGGGGTGAAACTGAGCGGCCATCCGCGGCGGATGACCTCTTCCGGCGCGACGCCGACGCGCGGCGCGGTCAGCACCTTGAGCGATTCGGGCGGAGGCGGGACTGCGTGCTTGCCGCCCGGCGTGGTGCATCCAAGAGTCAGCGTCGCGGTGCGCGGCGCGTGGCGCAGTGCGAATTCCTGCGCGATCATCCCGCCCATCGAGACGCCAAAAATATGCGCGCGTGCGATTTTCAGCCCGTCGAGCACACCCGCCGCGTCGTCCGCAAACATCTCGATCGAATACGGCTTATCGGGCTTGTCGCTCTGGCCCGTGCCGCGATTGTCGAAAGTGATCACGCGGAAGGCGCGCGCCAGATCCTGCACCAGCTCCGGATCCCACACCGCCGAGCTTGCGCCCAGTCCCATTATCATCAGCAGCGGCTCGCCCGCGCC
>DATLTX010000218.1:0-5759 GCA_035533435.1 Binataceae bacterium (SeqCode) | reverse complement strand
AGCGTGGCCGGCTCGGTGGTGACCGCCTTCATGAGCTGAGCGAGATCGAGCACGTAATCGATCATCGAGTAGCTGCCGCCGACGGCCCAATCGGAATCGCCGTGGCCGCGCAGGTCGGGCGCGATTACGTGGTAGCGGCCGCGCAGGTCGAGCGCGACCCAATCCCAGTTGCGGCAATGGTCGCGGCCGCCGTGCACCAGCACCATCAGGGGCTTGTCGGCGTTGCCCCAATCGACGTAGTGCATTTTCAGGCGCTGCGAATAGAAGTAATGAGAGGTCGGCCCGATGATGCTATCGGCCATTAGTCAATTTCTCCATCGACGAGATAGGCACGTCGCGCGGCTCGCGCGATTCGCGAGATGATTTTGGACTGAAGCGCGGCGGTAATCAAAGGCTCGGACGTAGTTCCTCGAGCGCGTCGCGCGCGGTGCGCACCATGAATTGAATCTCGTCTTCGTTTATCACGAATGGCGGCGTCAGCATCATCGCGTCCCCGCCCGCCGTCCCCGCCATCCCGGAGGCCGGATAGAAAAACAGTCCGCGCCGGATCGCCGCGCCGAGCAGCCGATTGGTCAGCTTCTTTTCCGGCGCGAACGGCGTGCGCGTGGCCTTGTCGCGCACCAGCTCGACGCCCCAGAAGAGTCCCGAGCCGCGAATATCGCCGACCATCGGATGACCCGACAGCTCTTCGCGGAGTTGCGCGCCCAGCTTTGCGCCCATCTCGGCCGAGCGCTCGACCAGATGCTCGCGTTCCATGATCGCGAGCACGCCGTCGGCGATCGCGCAGGCAAGAGGATGCGAGCTGTAGGTGTAGAACATGAAGTCGGCCTTGGCGTGTTCGATCTCTTCGACCAGAGCGCCGCGCACCGCGATCATTCCCATCGGCATGTATCCGCCGGTGAGTCCCTTGCCGCCGACGAGGATATCGGGCGTGACGCCCCAATGCTCGACGGCGAAGCGCTTGCCGGTGCGTCCGAATCCGGTCATCACTTCGTCGGCGATAAGCACGACGTCGTACTTGTCGCAGATTTCGCGCAGCTTGGGCCAATATTCCTTGACCGGAGGAACGACGCCGCCCGACGAGCCCATCATCGGCTCGGCGATAAACGCCGCGATCGAATCGGCGCCGTGCTCGAGGATGGTCTTCTCCAGCGCGGAGGCGCAATCGAGGTCGCATCCGGGGTAGCTCTTTCCCCACGGGCATCGGTAGCAATACGAAGGCGGAATTTTCGGCCAATCGATCAGCACGTGTTCGTAGTCGGCGCGGCGTCCGCTGCCGCCGACGGAGAGCGTTGCGAGCGTGTTGCCGTGATAGGAGAACTGGCGTCCGATGATCTTTTTCTTCGACGCTTTGCCGCGCAGCTTGTTGAGCAGAATCGCAAACTTGAGCGCCGCCTCGACCGCTTCCGATCCGCCGCTGGTGAAGAAGAAGCGGTCCATCCCCGGCGGAGTCCATCGCGCAAGCCGGGCGACCAGCGCCTCGCGCTCGGGCGAGGTCCAGACCGGCACGATGTAATCGAGCTTGGCGATAGTGCGGCGCGCGATTTCGGCGATCTCCTCGCGTCCCTGGCCGATATTGACGACCACGGCGCCGGCGCCGCCGTCGAGGATTTTGCGGCCGTCGGTGGTGTAGAGCCACGCGCCCTGGGCGCGCTCGATCGCGATCGGTTCATGCGGTCCGCGGATGAACATCACTGGATTGTGCGGCATGGCGTAATCATAGGTGGGCCCGCGCGGGTTGACAAACTCGCGGGCGGGTCGGAAAAACGGTGGGTTCGTTTTGCAACTTTTGACTTATGCGTTCATGGATTCCCCTTGATTTTCAAGGACTTTTCACTCGCAAATTTGGCTTCGATGCGAAAAATCGGCTGCGGACTTTGTCGCGCTTCGCAGATATCGCCGGCGCCGCTCAGCGGGAATCCCGGAACCGGTCGGCTAGTCCAATGGCGCAAATCGTTCACCGCGGTCCTCCTGTGGCGGCATCGCGGATGCCGCGCCGGACGGCCGTCATCGCGATCGCTGTCCTCGCGATGACCGTCCTCGCGATCATTATCGCGCAGCTTGGTTTCGCTGATAAGGCTGAACAGTTCAGCCATGAACAAATCTGGCAAAAAATCTAACGCTCGTTAGGGACCGTTGGGTAGCAGTGTCGCAGTCGCCTTCTCATGCGCCGTGTTTATGAACGCGCTTGTCCGGCTCGGACGCAGCGATTGGGAACAACCGCGGGCAGCGATGCTGCCCGCGGTTGGCGCCCGAGATCACTTCACGTCCACTTCCACATGCATCCAGGGATGGATGCAGCATTGGAATAGATGTTTTCCCTTCGACAGACCAGTGATATCGAGATGGCTCCCTTGAAGGATTCGCGTCCTGGCCACCGCGACCTTGGAAAAGCCACCAGCACACTCCGGAACAACGGTTGTCGCGCTGCCAGGGTTGAGCGGCGGTAAGAATCCGTTACCGAACACTTTCACCTCCGTGAAGGTGTGGGGCTCACCGCCTTGATCGACCACGGAAAGGACGGTTCCCCGCGCGATCGTCAACTGGTCTGGTTCGAAGTCCCAGCCCGGATCGGGGGTTCCAGCCTCCGCGCCTGCAAGTAGATCGGCAAGTGTGGTAAACGCGCCAAGCGTGATGTTCTTGCAGAAGTCAGGGCCCGCAAACGCGTTGAACGTGGTTGGATCGCATTCGTCCAACGCCACGACCTGGGCGAGGCCTGGCGAGTTACCCTGCGCCCTCGCGTGTGCCGCGCCGGCTAAAGTCACCCACCCGGCCAGCAGAATCAGAGTTGCTACCTTACGCATTACTGTTTCCTCCTATAGGCGCTCTCACCGACGTGAACTTAAAGTCCATTGCGGCGAGAACTCCATGTTGCCACCCATGCTCAGTCAGCCTGAGTCACTAGCCAATGGACCAGTGCTGAACATCTTCTGAACTCTCTCTGAACTCGTGGAGGCAACGTGGCTATACGCTCGCGCGCGACGGAAGTAGAATCCGCGATCGGAGCAAATGTTCGGGGATCTCTTCCAGTTTGAGGATTTTGTGTTGGACCGCGGCGCTTATGAGCTGCGCCGGGGCGCTGAGGTCGTTGCGCTCCAGCGCATTCCGCTCGATCTGCTATTCCTGCTGGTTGAGCGCCGTGGACAACTCGTTACGCGCGAGGAAATTCTGGAGCGCGTTTGGGGCAAGGGTGTCTTCGTCGACAGCGAGACCAGCATCAACACCGCGGTGCGAAAGGTCCGGCGGGCTTTGTGCGACAATCCCGAGGCGCCGCGATTCGTGGCTACCGTGCCGGCCAGGGGCTATCGATTTGTCGCGGAGATTCACGCGCCAAAGATAAGTAGACCCGACCAATTTCGAGCTCAGCCGCCGAGCACGATGGTGGGACGTGAGCGCGAGCTGGCTTCGTTGCTGAGTGGACTCGACGACGCGACTTCGCGGCGCGGGCGCCTGTTCCTGATCTCCGGCGAACCTGGAGTCGGCAAGACGCGGCTGGCGGACGAGGTCGCGACCTCGGCTGACGCAAACCGCATGGCGATTATGGTCGGGCATTGTTCCGAGCACGACGAAGCCGTCGCCTACTTGCCGTTCGTGGAAATGCTTGAGAACTTCGTCGATCGCGCATCGAAGTGCGACAGTCTGCGCAAAGCGCTGGGGGAGCAGGCATCGGAGTTGGCGCGCTTGCTCCCCAAACTCAAGAACATCCTGCCCGAGCTTGCGCCACCGCTCGATTTGCCACCGCCCCAGGCGCGGCGCCACTTGTTCAATTGCTTTTTCGACTTCGTTGCTCGAATCACTTCAGAACAACCGACGCTCATGATCCTTGAAGATCTTCACTGGGCCGACGATTCGACCTTGTCGCTGCTCGATCATCTGGCGCAGAGGCTTTCCGATTTGTCGCTGATGGTGATTGGTACCTACCGCGACGCCGAGCTCGACGTTACTCGCCCGCTGGCAAAGACGCTGGAAGATTTCCTCCGAGGGCGGCTGGCAACTCGCGTGGGGCTCAAGGGCCTCCCACGCGATGAAGTTGGCACGATGCTGAATAACTTGAGCGGACAATCGCCGCCTGCCGCCGTGGTTGGCGAGATGTTCGCCGAGACGGAAGGCAATCCTTTCTTCGTCGAGGAACTGTTCCGCCATCTCGAAGAGGAAAATCGGCTGTACGATTCGTCGGGGCAGTTTCACTCCGAACTCAAGATTGGCGAGCTGGACGCGCCGCCTACCGTTCGGTTGGTCGTCGCGCGGCGACTGGCGCGGCTGAGCGATCTCACGCAGGAGATGCTCGCGACGGCGGCGGTCATCGGACGCTTCTTCAGTTTTGAGATCCTTCAGGCTTCGATGGAAGCAGATGCGAATTCGATTCTCGAGTGCGTCGAGGAAGCCGAAAAGGCCGGATTAGTTTTTTCGATCGCGGAAAATTCCAAGGCTCGGTTTGAGTTCTCCCACGAGCTTACTCGTCAGGCGGTGCTGGCCGGCTTGTCGGCGGCGCGACGCCAGAGGCTCCATCTCGAGGTGGCCGAAGCGATCGAGCGAACCTATTCCACCACGGCGGAATCGAAATATGGTAGGAGCCTCGACGACCACGTCGCTGAACTGGCTCATCACTACGCCCACAGCGCCAACATTTGGAAGGCGGTGAAATATCTCCATCTGGCGGGCGAGCGGGCGGTGGCGTGTTGCGCGATGGTCGAGGCGGAGCGTCACTACATGACCGCGCTCAAGCTGCTTGACGAATTGCCTGAAACGCCGGAACGAGATCGTCGGGAACTCGCGCTCCAGTTGGCGGTCGGCCCCGCATTGATGTCGGTTAAGGGCTGGGCCGCTCCGGAGGTTGAGCGCGCCTACACGCGAGGACGGAAACTTGGCGAGCAGCTTGGCGAACTCGCGCAGCTCTTTCCCATCCTGTATGGGCTGTGGGTAAATCACTTGGAGCGTCTCGAGTTCCGGTCGGCATACCAGATTGGGGAGGAGCTTCTACTTCGGGCCGAGAGCGCTGGCGACTCGACTCTACTGCTGCAGGCGCATCATGCTTTCGGAGTTACCGCGCATCGGATGGGACGATTTCAGCTCGCCAGGGAGCATCTCGAAACTGCGCTCTCCCTCTGCGGTGCTCAGCGCTTGCGACCGCTCGGTGTTGATATGGAGGTGGTCTGCCTGTCGCAACTAGCCTGGACGCTGTGGTTTCTTGGCTACCCGGACCAGGCGCTCAGAATGATTCATCAAGCGATCGAGGTCGCGCGGGCGCTTTCTGATCCGTTCAGTCTTATTTTTGCTGAAATTTTCCTCTGTTACCTGCAGCACCATCGGCGGGACGTGCGCGCTCTTCAGAAGACGGCCGAGCTCGTGATCTCAATCTGCACCGAGCACGGGTCTGCCTACGGCTTAGCCCACGGGAGCATCTTTCTCGGCGTGGCGATGACCGAACAGGGACGCGGCGAGGAAGGACTCAAGCAAATACAACAAGGCGTGGCCGAGCATCGCGCTGCCGGTGGGGAGGTCAACCGTTCGGAATTTCTTTACTGGCTGGCGGAGGCATCTTGCGCCACAGGTCGACTCGACGAGGCGCTCGATATTTTGAACAACGCGCTTGGAGTCGCGCAGGAAAAAGAAAATCTCTGGCTGGAGGCGGAAATTTATCGGCTCAGAGGTGAATTTCTATTGCGCAGGAACGACTCCAACTCTAAGGAAGCTCAGGACTGTTTTCAGCAAGGAATTGAGATCGCCCGAAAGCAAAGTGCGAAATCCCTGGAATTAAG
>DATLTX010000217.1:0-5836 GCA_035533435.1 Binataceae bacterium (SeqCode) | reverse complement strand
GGGTGCAAAACCAGCCTAAGGGATTCGTCCCGCCGCCGCCTCCGGGCTTCGTACCGAAGGCAGCTGTGAAGGCGCCAGCAGCGGGAGGAGCCGCTCCTGGTGGTGCGGCACCGGCCGCGGCCCCCTCAGCGAGCCATTAACGGGTCTTATTGGGGCGCGGCAGCGCGGTGTAAGCCTTTCGCTTACGGCCGCGATGCCGCGCGCGCCAATTCGTAGCGGAAACGCGACGGCGCAGCGTGTAACCAATACACCCTGCGCCGTCGTTTATTTAAGCTTCAGGATTCGAAGCGGCGGTCAGGCTTTGCCGATTGGCCCTTTAGTTCGCCCGCGCTGCGCGTTTGCCGTCGCGCCGTGAAGGCGCGCTGATTCGTCCGCTACGCACCACCGGCGAGCGCCGCGCCAGCCGACGGGTCGATACTCCGGCGAGCTGCTGGCCGCGCCAGTCGCGCAGTCCGTTGCGCAGGAAGCCCGGCTCGATACCGAGCGTCTCGCAGACGGTCTCGAACGAAAATGGGCCTTCGCCGCCTTCCCCGCACAACCACTGCTCGGCTTCCTGGAACAAACGCTTGCGCGAGCCGCTCTTGGCGTCGGCGTTATTCTGGAAGCAGCGCAAGGCGTCCTCGAGAATCGCCATCATCAGCTTCTTGACCGGGCGGATCGAGCTATCGTCGCGCCGGCTGTCGTAAAACTGCTCGGGCGTCAAGACGTCGGGTACAAACAAAGAACCGAGTGCGGTATTTTCCCATTCCATGATGCTTTGGCCTCACCCGACTTGTCGCATCAGCCATCAGACGACGCTCATGGGTCGGGGTGTTATCTCACTATGCTGCCTGAAGAGCAGCAAGTTTTGTGCCCGAACCCATCAGCTACCCACAATGTCGTTTCCTTAAGCAGATATGCGGGCTTCTCAGAAGATTAGCCCAGCTACTTATTGAGGCTTTTGCCAAGACCTTCGCGATTCGCGAATGATTCCGCGTTATGCAAAGCGCGAAAACCTCGATCCACCGCTACCCCATTTGCGACAGCGCGTAACATTTCGGCTACACACCCCCTCATTTTGGTGTCGCGAATCGGCATTGTGCGCCATAAAGTGGCAGATTTGCGACATCGCGATGCAGCCCGATCGATGCCCGCCTGCACCCCGTTTCTACTGCATCGTGTCGGGTCCGCCACGCGATCCGACGGGTCCTAGCTTGCGCTCTTCGAGCTTGAAGGCGAGCACATCGAGCAGGCAATCGACCCGGCCTGACAGCGCCTCGAGCAGGGTTTGTTTCTCGATCGGACTCACGTCGAGATGGAAGCAAAGGAAGTTGATCAAGGCCGCGTCGCGCAATCCGCGCTGCTCGACGATTGTGCGCCATGCCTCTTTCGCGGGATCGCCCAGGTAACTGAACAGCACCTCGCGCAGCGACTCCATCGTCTCGAAATCGCAGTCGAGCGCCGCCGGCGCGGCCGGACACCATTGGACCTCGGCTTGCCGATAAGCCTTGGCGCGAATCTCGCGCACGACGCGGAACTCGGCCAGCCCTTCGAGCACCAGGTTGTAGCGGCCGTCCTCGAGCTGGACCAGGTCGCGGACTTTACCGGCGCATCCGACCTCGAAGATATCCGGAAAGGCGTGATACTCGCGCTCCCAATCGGCCTTGAGCAGGATCATCCCGATGATCCCGTCGCCGCGCGCTGTGTCGGCGATCATCTCGCGATAGCGCGGCTCAAAGATGTGCAGCGGAACCCGCGTGCCGGGAAACAGCACCAGATTCGGCAGCGGAAAAAGCGGGACGATTTTGGGAAGTTCGGCCACGCGACTGTTCTCAGAGCTTAAAGCCCCGCGCCGAGGTGCGTCAACCCGCGCACCTGTCGCGCATGAAGCGCGGCGCGTACTGCGCTATGGTTCCTGACACGAACACCGCGCACGCAACTATCGAGAGCGCGGGCGCGCCGGAGCCGCATGATGGAAACCAGACTTTTTGTCGGCGGACGTTACCTGCAAGCCGAGTCGCCGCGCCGCATCCTCGACCTCGAACCCGCAAACGGCAGCGTGCTCGCCGAGATCGGCGACGCTACCGCCGCCGACGTCGATCGAGCCGTCGCCGCGGCGCGCGACGCTTGCGACCGCGGCCCTTGGCCGCGAATGTCGGTCGAGGCGCGCGCGGCGATCCTTAACCGGATGGCCGACGGAATCGAACGGCGCGCGCGCGAATTCGGCACGCTCGAAGCGCGCGACGTCGGCAAGCCCGTCGCCGAGTGTGTCGGCCACGATGTCGCGCGGGCGGCAAAAAATCTACGCTTCTTCGCCGCCGCGATGCAGTCCTGGACGCAGGAAGCCGCGCTCGGCGACGCAAAATTCCTGGGCCGCGACTTGCGCCTGATGAATCTCACCGAGCGCCCCGCGCTCGGCGTCGGCGCGATTATTATCCCCTGGAATTCGCCGCTGATGCTGGCGACGTGGAATCTCGGACCGTGCCTGGCCGCGGGCAACGCGTGCGTCCTCAAACCGAGCGAACTGGCGCCGCTAACGACGATCGCGCTCGGCGAGATCGCCGCCGAGGCCGGGCTTCCCCCCGGCGTGCTCAACGTCATCACCGGGCTCGGCGGTACGGGCGCCGCACTCGCCGCGCATCCGGGAGTCGATGCGATCGCGTTCACAGGGGGCGCCGCAACCGGACGCAAAGTAATGGCGGCGGCATCCGAGCGGCTGGCGCGGGTGACGCTCGAGCTGGGCGGCAAATCTCCAAATCTGGTTTTTGCCGATGCGAACCTGCTCCAGACCGCCGCCGGAGTGGCGCGCTCGATCTTCAGAAGCCAGGGTCAATCCTGCGTGGCCGGCTCGCGCCTGCTGATCGAGCGCAAAGCGGCGGATGATTTCCTCTCGATGCTGCTCGACGAAGTGCGCCGCCTCAAGATTGGCGATCCGCTTGATGACCAGACTGAATACGGCCCGCTCATCTCGGCAGCCCATCGCGACCGGGTCCACGGATTCGTCACCGAATCAGTCTCGGCGGGTGCGAAACTCCTGTGCGGCGGCAGCGCGCCAGAGCTTGCGCGCGAGGGCTTCTATTATCTGCCAACGATTCTCGACGGCGCCGCGCCATCCTCGCGCGCGGTCAGCGAGGAAATCTTCGGTCCGGTTCTGACCGTCGAGCGCTTCGACGACGAAGCGCAGGCGATCGCGATGGCGAACGCGACCGCGTTCGGACTTGCCGCGTACGTATGGACCGAAAATCTGCCGCGCGCGCTGCGCGTCGCCGAGCGGATCAAAGCCGGGATGGTGTGGGTGAACAGTTTTTTTCTGCGCGACCTGCGCACCCCTTTCGGCGGCGCAAAAATGAGCGGTCTCGGCCGGCAAGGCGGACGCTACGCGCTCGAATTCTGGACCGAACCCAAGCTCGTGTGCCTTGCGTATGGAGAGGAGCCTCGCGATGGGTGAAATAGCCGCCGCAATCTTCACCACTCATGTGCCGCGCCTGATGATCGCCGACCCGGCCGCGCGCAAAGCCTACATGGGCGACAACGTCACGACGTTTTACGACGCGATGCCGGCGCTCGAACGCACGCGCCTGCGCGAGCTCGAATTCGACACGTTCATGGTGATCGATTCGCACTGGTTCACTACTCTGGAGTACGTTCTAAACGCGCACGAACGGCTCGCCGGCGCGTACACTTCGGAAGAACTACCGCGGATGCTCCACGATCTCGAATACGACTACCGCGGCGACCCCGAGCTGGCGCGCGCGATCGAGGCGGCCGCGCACGCGCGCGGGATGCGGGCGATTGCGTCGGCGCATCGCAATTTGCCGCTCCATTACCCGACGCTGAACGTGATGCACTACTTCAATCCCGGCGCGCGCCGGCGCGTGCTCTCGATGGGCGTGTGCCAGATAGCGTCGGTCGCCAACGACCTCGAGTTCGGCGCCGCGATGGGCGCCGCGATCGCCGCGTCTGACCGGCGCGTGGTGATCGTCGCGTCGGGGGGAATGTCGCATCGCTTTTGGGATTACGACCGGATTTTGGCCCACGCTTCCGCATCGCCCGAAGACATCAGCTCGACGGCGAACCGGCTCTATGATGAACGAATCATGCAATGGTTTCGCGCGGGGAGTCATCGCGAAGTGCTGGAATCCTCCGCTGACTTCCGCGCGCACTGCTCGCCCGAAGGGCGCTTTTCGCATTACCTGATTATGGCGGGGGCCATGGGCGGCGCGTCATGGGACTGGCGCGGCGAACAATTTGGGCGCTACGAGGCGGCGATCGGAACCGGACAATCGATTTTCTATTTCGCGCCGGACGCAGTCGGCGTCTGAGACGGGGCGCGCGGGAGGGTACCTCACGATGGGTGCGCGGTCGGGCAACAATTATCTTTCTTCGCTCAAGAAACTGGGCGCCGAAATCTTTCTCGGCGGAGCGCGCGTCATCGACGTGACCACGCATCCCGCATTCCGTAATTGCGCGCATTCGGTCGCCTCGCTCTACGACATGCAGAGCGAGCATCCCGAAGCGATGACCTTTCGCACCGACGATGGCGGACGCGCGGGGCTCTCGTTTCATCAGCCGAAAACCCCTGAGGATTTGCGCAAGCGCTCGCACATGATGAAAGCGTGGGCCGATTTCAGCGGCGGCTTCATGGGCCGCACGCCCGACTACTTGAACGTCAGTATCGCCGCGATGGCGGCCGCGCACGAGTTTTTCGCCGCCAGCGACCCGCGCTTCGGTGACAACATCCAGAGCTACTATCGGCAAGCGCGCGACCACGATTGGTGCGCGACCCATACGCTGGTCAATCCGCGCGCCAGCCGCGCCAAAGGATGGGCGGGGGAAACTGACGCCGATCTGGCGCTGCGCGTCGTCGAAAAAACCCGCGGCGGGATTATCGTCAGCGGATGCCGGATGCTGGCGACGCTCGCGCCGATGGCCGAAGAGCTGCTCGTGTTTCCCTCGACCGTGCTCAAGGCCGAGAGCGCCGCCGAGCCGTACGCGCTCTCCTTCGCGATCAATTGCAACGCCGCCGGGCTGCGCTTCATCTGCCGCGACAGCTACGATCTTGCGCGCGCGAAGTTCGATGCACCACTGAGCGCGCGCTTCGAGGAGATGGATTGCGTCGTCATCTTCGACAACGTGCTGGTGCCATGGGAGCGGGTCTTTCTGTGCGGCGACGTCGCGCGCTGCAACGCGCTATACGGCGCGACCAACGCGGTCGTGCACATGATGCATCAGGTTGCGGTGAAAAACGTCGCCAAGAGCGAATTCATTCTGGGCCTCGCCGCGCGAATCGCGCAGGCCAGTGATGCGATGCCCTTGCAGCATGCGCGCGAGCGGCTCGCCGAGATGATCACGACGACCGAAACGATGCGCGCGTGCCTGCGCGCCGCGGAGGCCGACGCCGCCGTCGATAAGTGGGGCGTATGCGTTCCCGCACGCGCGCCGCTCGATTGCGCGCGCAACCTGTTTCCGCGCCTGTACCCGAGGATGGTCGAGATCATCCAGCTCAGCAGCTCTTCGTCGCTGATGGCTACGCCGCAGGACGCCGACTTCGCCAATCCCGCCGAACGCGGCGATCTCGAGCGCTACTTCAAGGCGGCCGACGGCGATGCGCGCGAGCGCGTCGCGCTCTACCGGCTCGCCGCCGACGTCGCGTGCAGCGCGTTCGCCGGCAGGCAGGTGCTCTACGAGCGGTTCTTCTTCGGCGATCCAATCCGGATGGCAAGCGCGCTGGTCGATAACACCGACTTGCAGCCGCTAGTCGATCGCGTGAAAGCATTCCTCGCCCGCCCGGATTGACGACGGCGCGCAGCTTCGCCCGGGCGAGCGAGACGTTCGCCGCGAGCGACGGATGTGGATC
>DATLTX010000216.1:0-6554 GCA_035533435.1 Binataceae bacterium (SeqCode) | reverse complement strand
GGAAACGCGCGGAACGCCTGGGTGCGATTCTCGAGCGCCGCCAGCGGCAGCTCCGGAAAGGCCGCGCGCAACTCCGTCAGCATCTGCGCCTGCTCTCCGCCGGCGGCACCCGACGCGCGCGGATGCTGATCGTAGATACCGACGTTCAGATGCGGCGCGTCGTCGATGAGGCACGGAAACGACCATGCGTAGCCGGGTATTCCGGCGCTGACGCATCGGAAGTCAAAGCGGTAACGCTCTTCGGTGAACTCGACGGCGTGCGCGGAGTCGGCGGGAATATCCGCCATCAGCGCGCGCCCGATGGATTCCTTGCCGGCGCCGAAGATGGCGGCGCGAACCCGGCTTCCGGAGCCGTCGGCGCCGACCAGCACGCGCGCTTCGAAAACTCCGCGATCGGTCTCGACGCGGACCCGCTCGGCGTTCTGCGAGACGCCTGTCACGCGCGTATGCTCGGCGATTTCGAGTCCTGCCGTGCGGGCGGCGCGCGCAAGGCGGGCGTCGAACTGGTCGCGCCGGATGATCGTGCATAGCGGCTCGCCGCGATCGAGCTCGACCGTTCCGACCGGAGTGCGCGCCGCGCCGCGCATCACGGTGCACGCGGGAACTTCGAGGGCAAGGCCGAGCTCCTCGAGCGCGAGCATCGTCTTGGGAATGAGTCCGCCCGCGCAGGTTTTGAAGCGCGGATGAGCCGATTTTTCGAGCGCGACGACGCGGCCCTGAAGCTCTGGCCGCGCGCGCATCAGATAGAGCGCGGTCGCCAGACCGGCGGGACCAGCGCCCGCGATAAGAACCTCACATTTGGAAACCGAATCAGCCACCGCTGCATAGGGGTAGCATCGCGAAACGCGCGGCGAAAGCTCGCGCGCGATGAGCTTCGCGAGCACCACGAAACCTGCACGTCCTCTGCCGCGCGCCTTTCCCCTCGCTCCGCGTGGCGCCCCCCATCTCCTCATATCATTCTCGCGCGTGGCTTGGTGGCACCGGCTTCAGCCGGTGTGGGGGTCACAGGCTAAAGCCTGTGCCACGAGGGAATCCTGGCTTCTGGTTGGGTGGCCGACGCGCGGACCAGGGATTCCTCGCGCGCGGCAGCCACACGCGCGGGAATGACATAAGTGGGTTGAGTGCTTGAGGAATCTGCCTGACGGAGAGGTCCTGACGAGCGCAAAAGAAAGCGGCGGCGCGGGGAATTCGCCGCGCCGCCGCTTATCGATTCGTCCGGAAGAGCGCGCTTAGTCGCCGCCTCCGGGTTTGATTACGGTGTAGAGGGTCGCGTTGCCGCGCGAGACCAACAGCAGAGCGGGCTTCTTGCTCGCCTTCACGTCCTTGGCCTTGGCGACAAAGTCCTTTACGTCGGCGACCTTCTCACGGTTGATTTCGAGCACCACGTCGCCCGGCTGCAAGCCCGCGTCGGCAGCGGGGCTGTCTGGCGCGACTCGGCGCACGACCACGCCCTTATCCTTCGGCAGATGGAACTGCTGCGCGAGTTCGGGCGTGATATCGCCAACCTGCATGCCCCAGCTACCACCAGGCTCTTCAGACTTCGCGCTGGCGACCTTCTGCTCCTTGAGCTCGCCGACCTTGACGCTCAGCGTCATCGACTTGCCGTTGCGCAGCACCTCGACGGGGACGCTGGTATTGACCGGCGTCTCGGCGACCAGGGCCGGCAGTTCGTGTTCGTCGTGAACCGGCTTGCCGTTGAACTTGACGATGATATCGCCGCGCTCGATACCGGCTTTGGCGGCGGGGCCGTCCTTGTCGGCGCTGGCCACGAGAGCGCCTTGGGGTTTGGGCAGGCCGAAGGATTGCGCGAGGTCGGCCGTGACTTCCTGGATCTCGACGCCGAGCCATCCGCGGACGACGCGTCCATGCGCCTTCAACTGCTCCATCACGTTGCGCGCCATATCGATCGGGATTGCGAATCCGATCCCGTTGTTGGCGCCGGTGCGGCTGTAAATTGCGGTATTGATCCCGATCACCTGGCCGGCGGTGTTGTACAGCGGCCCGCCCGAGTTGCCGGGGTTGATTGACGCGTCGGTCTGGATGAAGTCGTCATAGTTGCCGCCGAGGATGCGTCCCTTGGCGCTGACGATTCCGGCGGTCACGGTGAGCGAAAACCCGAACGGGTTTCCGATCGCGACGACCCAATCGCCGACCTCGGTCGAGTCGGAGTCGCCCAGCGCCGCGGCCGGAAGCGAATCCTTGGTGTCGATTTTGATTAGCGCGAGATCGGTCTTGGGATCCTTGCCGATCACCTTGGCGGTGAATTCGCGCTTGTCCATCAGCGTGACGTGAATCTCTTCGGCCCCGCCGACGACGTGGTTGTTGGTCAGGATGTACCCGTCGGACGAGACGATCACGCCAGAGCCGAGTCCGTGCTGCTTATACTCGCGCGGAATCTGGCCGAAAAAGTGGCGGAACTGCTCGAAGGGATCGCCATTGCCCATCCCCGGAGGCATCGGTCCACCACCACCACCGCCGCCGCCTTCGCCGTTATCGCCACCGCCGCCTTCCCCGTTATCGCCGCCGGGTCCCATCTCGAAGGGCATCCCGGAGGTCTTCACGTCCTGCACGACGGCGACATTGACAACGGTCGGCATCACACGGTTGACCAGCGGCGCAAACGAATTGAGCGCGCCCGCGCGTCCACCGTTTTCGGGCGCGATTGGCGCGGCCGGGACGGGAGCGGACTCGACCGCGCTCATCGAGGCGACCGCCTGCGGAGCCGAGGAATCGGATTTGGCGGAATCCTTGTCGCCGGAACTCCAGAACGGAAACGCGCCGGCACGCGCGAAAGCGATGATCAGCCCAAGCACCACGCCGCCCGCGATGGCGGCGATTTTCCTAGTCATGCAAACCTCCTGGATACTTCCGGTCAGCCTTGTGAGGCGCAACCCTTGCTATATCGGACGATAAACTGCGGTCGAAATTCAGCCGCCCGCCCTAGAATACCGGAAGCAGCGCCAAGGTCTATACGCCAGCAAGCGGCGATTTTCGGGATCGCCCGGCGCCGCCGTGCCGCGGCAGGATCGGGTAAAGAGACGCCTACCCGCGGAGCGGTCCGCTGCGCGAAGCCCGGGAAATCCGTCATTGAGATAGCGTCAGGAGGACGCCGGGCGCGGGCCGAACAGGGAAAGATTGCGCTCGATCTCGGCAATCGCCCAGTCGCACCAGCGCAGGGTCTGTTCCATCCAGCCGATGCCGTACTTGAGCGTGAAGAAGGAAAACATCGCGTTCTCGTTCGGATAGCGCTCGAAGTGCGCAAAGAAGCCGCGCTCGATTTGCCGCAATTCGTCGAGATAAACCTCGGTCTGGCGGCGATGCTCCTCGAGTTGGGCGCGCGCCGCGTCAGCGCCCAGATGGCCGAGGAAGCGGGTCCGCAAGAGCGGCGGATACTTGAGCTTCATCTTCTCGTACGGGCCATGCAGCCATCGCGTGAGCGCCCGCTCGCCGGCCGGCGCGATCGAGAACTCGCGCTTGTTGGGGCGGCCGTGCTGGATTACATGACGGCTCTTGATCCAGCCTTGCGCTTCCATCCGCTCGAGTGTCGGATAAATCTGCCCCTGATGCGCGTGCCAGAAATGACGCATCGAGAGTTCGAAGACCTTTACGATATCGTAACCGGTAACGCCCGATGATTCCGAGATCAAGCCCAACAGGGCATATTCGAGCGACGATTTGATCGCGCCGCGATCCTCGCGCGCCGGTTTCAGCGGCACGGCGGTGCGCATCGGAGCGGGTTCCCGTCCGGCGCGCGCAGCCCGCTTTGGCCGTGTGGCAAGCTTCTTCATTCAATCGCGAAGTTTCGCCGGGGGCGCCTCAGGCGGGCACCCAGTTGCCGTGGAAGCCGAACGGCACGCGATGAGGAGCCTTGATGCGCGCGACTGGCGCCCCGCCGAAATCCTGCGCGTGCTGGATCACCATCTCGCTCGAATTCTCCGCCGGATCGTACCAAACCGAGAGCACCCAGCCGTCGTCTTCGCCCGAGGTTGCCGTGCGCGCAACGAAGACCGGCTCGCCGGGCGCCTTGTTCCCGCCGAGCGATTGAATCTCATGCTTGCCGGTCTGATAGTCGCGCTTGATGACGGCGCTGAAGCTGAGCCCGCGCTCCTTCCTGTCGCTGCCGCCCGCGAAATATCCGTAGCGATGCTTTAGTCCGGCGCGGCGCTCGTCGAGCCGCGGGAATTCGCTGGCCATGTCGTCGATCTGGCGCTCGCGCATCGAGCCGTCCTTCAAGTTGAGCGTCCACTGCCAGGGGAGCGCCGGATCTCCGAATGAGTTGCCGCTCATATCGAGCGACGCAAGGCGGCATCCGTCGATCACGAGCGTGCCGTTATCTTCATGCGCGTTGAGGAAATGAAAGACATAGAACGCATCGGTGTGGAACCATTTGATCTCGCCCGACTTGCGATGCATCGCGCCAATCTTCGTGCCGTGCCGCGGCTCCCAGACCATCACCGGCAGCCCCTTGGTCGCGTTCTCGATCCGAAACACGGAAGGACACACGAAGAAGATCGCGTAATTATCGGTGGTGACGAAATCGTGCATCATGACGGGCAGTCCGGAATCGATCGCGCGAGTCTCGAGCAGGAGGCCTGCGTTGTCGGCGCGGTACCACGTCACGTACGGCGGAAACGGCGAGTAGCCGAAGAACAGCAGATCGCCGTTAGCAGGATCGTACTTCGGATGCGCCGTCACCGGGCCGTTGACCTTGCCGCCGAAGCTGTACATCCCGACCGTCTCGAGCGTCTCCGGCGTGAGCTCGGTCGGCAGTCCGCCTTCCATCAGCGCCAGCAGACGGTTGGCGTAGCCGATGATGTTGGTGTTGGCCTGATTTTTCATCGGCGGCACGTCGGCCGGAAGCTCGCGCATCAGGCCGTCGATCAGGCCGCCATAGAGCGCCTTGCCGTGCTTCATCTCGGCCTTGAGTCCGTCGGTCTTGACGTAGCGATTGCGATAGGCGGCGCGGCCGTCGCGGAGCAGAAATCCGTGCACCATCCCGTCGCCGTCGAACCAGTGATAGCGGCCGGCGGGCTTGAACTGCGGATTCGGCCCGATCCGGTAGAGCGCGCCGTTCAGCTCGCGCGGAATTTCGCCTTCAACCTCGAGGTCGTAGGCGTCGCCCTCCTCGCGCCAGGGAGCGTAGTTGCCGTTAAGGAATGGATTGTCGGAATTCCACATCGGATGTTTCCTCCGAAAGATATTTTGGCTTGGCTCGGCGGCGGCGTTGCCCGGGCGAGCGCTGATTGCAATCCTCATATAGTTCATTATTGAGGTATAGGTCAAGCCAGGCAGCTGGGCTCTGCCGGCGTCAACCTTCGGCGCGGGCCGGCCTCGCTGACCGGGTACGCGGACACCGCGCCTATTATCGCATGGTCGATCCCGACGGTGTCGGCCAAGCCCTCCGCACGCTGCGCCTTGTATGAGAAAAGCCCGGGCGCGGCCCGACGGCGCCGACTGAAAGGACTAACGCCGCACCCTGGGAGAAACTGCCAAGCCGAGGAAGACGAAGATCGCCTGATTGAGACGCAGCATGTCCTCGTCAGCCAAGCGCCCGATGCGCGAACCGACCTTGGACTTCGGCACGGTGGTGATCTTGTCCACCATCAGGCGGCAGCTCATCCGCAGTCCATTGCGCGCGTCCGGCTCTACCGGAAGCCGAAAGAGCGGGGCATCGGTTTCGTCGCTAGTGAGAGCGCAGACCGTGATGGAATCGGTTGCGTCGAAGTTGTCATCCTGAACGATAACGACGGGACGTGGTTTGCCCGCGTAGGCCTTGCCACCCGCCACCGTCCAAATCTCGCCACGCCTCATTCATCAGCGCCGTCTTCAAAATTGATGGCCGACACCGCATCGATGAACGCCTGATCCTCACCGGCATGCCCGCTCGCCGCGACGGCTAGCGACTGCCGATGCGCCTGTGAGCGGAACGCCGGCGCGCGCACATCCGGCACCCAAATCTGAATCGGGCGCAATCCCTTCCGGCGAAGCCGCTTACGATGTTCTCGCACCTTCAGGCGAGACGACCGCTTGGGCTTTGACGCTGAAGCCATAATCACCTCCGCAACAGTTACATGTAACCTATCACCGTGGGCTGATCGCCGCCAGTCCCCTACCCTGCCCCGCCTTGCGCCGCTGGCGCAGACTTGGGCGGCTCAGGGCCGGTGCAGTCGGCGGAATGCGTTGCCGGGCGAGCGTGGTGCGCTTAGACTTCATCTCATGCTCGTGCGTGCGCTCCCGTTCGTGGCTGGAATCTTCGCGTGGACTTTCGCTGAGTATGCGATTCACGGATGGCTAGGGCATCGATTCCGCACCTTCGCGACGCCGCTGCATGCGGTGCATCATGAGGATCCGCACGCAGTGTTCACGGTGGGAGCATGGATTCCAGTCGCGTTCGTGACGATCGCGGCGATCGCGATTTTCGGCAATTCAGCGGGAGTTTACGCGCTATGCGGAATCGTCGCCGGATTTGTTCTGTACGAGGCGGTTCACTACCGGATTCATTTCGCGCAGCCGTCGAATCGACTCGAAGCTCGCCTGCGCGCGCGCCATCTGGC
>DATLTX010000215.1:0-5612 GCA_035533435.1 Binataceae bacterium (SeqCode) | reverse complement strand
GCAGCATTGCGACGTCGCGCTGCTGGACGCGATGCTCTTTCAATCCAACGGCTATCCGACGCTCGGCGCGCTCGGACTCGAGCCGCGGCGTCTGGGCAACGAGTTCGGATTCTCGGTGCCGACCAATACGTTTCATTGCCGCGACGGAATCGTGATGCTGGGGACGCTGCTCGATTCGCACTGGAAAGTGCTGGCGCGGATTGTCGGACGGCCCGAGCTCGGCGACGACCCGGAATACGCGCAAATCTCCCGGCGGCTCACTCATCGCGGCGAGTGCAACGCGATGGTTGCGCGGTGGTGCTCTGAACGCACGGTCGAACAGGTCGTCGAGATTTGCGCGCGCGAGGCGATTGCCTGCGAGCCCGTTCAGACCTATGCCGATGCGGCGCGCGACCCGCACGTGCTCGCGCGCGACATGATGCAGCCCACGGCGCAGGAGGGCGGGGCGACGGCGCCAATCGTCGGACCGGCAGCAAAGTTCTCGCGCACACCAACACACATTCGCAGCGGCGCTCCGGCGCTCGGCGCGCACAACGAGGAAATTCTGGACGCTCTTGGTATTGACGCGGCAGCGCGCAAGCGACTCAGGGCGGGGCGCGTCATCTGACAAGCGGCGCGGAGTTGGCGCACGCGAAGATCTGATTGGAAGAATTGGCACCTCAGTAGCGGCGGGCGGCCACGCCGGGCCGCCTCTACATCAGCAGTGGGATGTTCCTCAGTGGCGGCGGGCGAGCAAACGGCCTCCGCCACAAGTGCGGGGTAATCCGCTCAGCGGCCCCAGCCGCCGCCGCCTGGGGTTTCGATTCTGATGCGGTCGCCCGGGGCGAGCGACATGTTGGTCTTGCCCGGAAGTTTTTTTCGGCGGCCGTTGTGCACCAGATAGTTCGCGCCCTTTGCGCCGTCGCCGCCGCCCGCCAGACCATATGGCGCGATCGTGCGCCGCTCGGTCAGCAGGCTCACGCTCGAATCGACCAGACATTCGAGTTCGCGCACCAGGCCGTCGCCGCCGTGGAAACGTCCGCGGCCGCCCGAGCCGCGCCGGATCCGGTATTCGGTGATTCGCATTGGGTAGTACGCTTCGAGCGCCTCGATTGGCGTGTTCAGCGTATTGGTCATGTGCGTATGAATTCCCGACGCTCCCGCAACTCCGGGTGCGGCGCCAGCGCCGCCCGCGATCGTTTCGTAATAGGAAAAATGGCGCGCGCGAAAACGATCGAAGCCACCGACCGTGAGATTGGACATCGAACCCGAACTCGCCGCCGCAATCCTTTTCGGTGCGGCCTTCGCGAGCGCGCGAAAAAGCACATCGACGATTCGCTGCGAAGTCTCGACGTTTCCTCCCGCGACCGCGGCGGGTGCCAGCGCGTTGACGATCGAGCCGGGCGGCGCGATAAGTTCGATCGGGCGCATCAGTCCCTCGTTGGCGGGAACTGCTTCCGCGGCGAGGCATTTCATCACATAAAAGACCGCCGATAGCGTGATCGCGTAATTCGCATTGACGGAGCCGCGCACCTGCGGCGCCGAACCGGTGAAATCGACAATCGCGCGTCCGCCGCTGATTCGGATCGCGACCTCGATTCGGATTCGCGCGGTGCCGACGCCGTCGTCGTCGAGAAAATCGCGCGCGCGGTATGTGCCGCGCGGCAGCTCGCGCAGCGTCGCCGCCATCAGGCGGGCGGAGTAATCCTTGAGCGCGTGCATCGCGGATTCGACCCTCGAGCGCCCCGCGGTCTTCACTATCGCGCGCAGGCGATCCGCGCCGACGCTCAGCGCGGCAAGCTGCGCGCGCAAATCGCCCTCGCGTTCCTCGCTGACCCGGGTGTTCGCCAAAAACAGCGCCAGCACGTCGCGCGAGATCACCCCCGCCTCGACTATCTTCACCGGCGGGAGCCGGAAACCCTCCTGGTAAATCTCGGTCGAGAGCGCCATCGACCCCGGCGCCATCCCGCCGATATCCGCATGATGCGCCCGGTTGGCGGCGTACGCGAAGGGACGGCGGTCGCGCCCCAAGAAAATCGGTGCGACGACGGTCAGGTCCGGAAGATGCGTACCGCCGGCAAAGGGATCGTTGAGCGCAGCCACGTCGCCGGGGCGCAAATCGAGCCGCTCGATCGCCGCGCGCACCGACAGAGGGGTCGAGCCGAGATGCACCGGAATATGCGCCGCCTGCGCGATCATCTCTGCGCGCGAGTCGAAGATTGCGCACGAGTAGTCGCGCCGTTCCTTGATATTGGGCGAGAATGCGGTCTGTCCGAGCACCACGCCCATCTCCTCGGCGATCGCGGCGAGGCGGCTGTTCATCACGGCCAGCGCGACGGCGTCCAGCTTCATCGTCCTGACTCTAGGTGCAGATTGCCGTAGTCGTCCGTGCGCATCGTGAACTCCGGCGCGACGTACGCGGTCGAGCTAAGCTCGACGATAATCGCGGGGCCGCGAATTCGCGCGCCCGCGCCTATCGCGTCGCGCGAATAGATCGGAACAATTCTGGCGCGCGCGCCGACGAGCGTCGATGCGCGCGAGACCGGCGACGGCGATCCACGCTGACGCCGGATTCGCTCAATCGGCACACCCGATGCGCCCGCGTGAGCGCGCAGCCGGATATTTACAACCTCGACCGGCGCGTTCGGCGCGCAATGTCCGAAGGCGCGGCGATGCGCGGCGTGGAATCTGTCGATAAAATCGCGCGTGAGCGGAACCTCGAGTTCGTACGACTGTCCGCGGTAGCGCATGTCGAGATGAATCTCGGTCGCGAGATCCGACGGCGCCGCGCCCTCCGCGCGAAGTTCGGCGCGCGCGCGCCGATGCATCGCGGATGCCCGCGCAAGCATCGCCTGATACGACGGGTCAGCGGCGCGCACGGTCAGTGAATACTCGCGGCCGAGCGGAGCGCCCACGGCGCCCCACGCGCACAAGAGCCCCGGATTTCGCGGCATCACGATATGCCGGATTCCCAGGTCGAGCGCGAGCTCGGCGGCGTGCATCGGGCCCGCGCCGCCGAATGCGAGCAGCGCGAAATCGCGCGGGTCGTAGCCGCGCTCGACGGTGATCACGCGAATCGCGCGCTCCATGTTCGCGTTGACCACGCGAATTACGCCGCGCGCCGCGGCAAGCGGAGCCGTGTTCATCGAGCGAGCCAACGACCCCAGCGCGCGCGCCGCACGATCGGGATAAAGGCGCATCGCGCCGCCCAGAAAATTCGCCGCGACCAGCCGTCCCGCGGCCAGGTCGGCGTCGGTGACCGTCGCCGCGGAGCCGCGGCCGTAGCACGCCGGCCCGGGATCGGCGCCGGCGCTCTGCGGTCCCACGCGCAGCGATCCGCCCACATCGACGCGCGCGATCGATCCGCCGCCCGCGCCGAGGGTGTGGATGTCGATGACCGGGGTGCGGACCGCGTAGCCCTCGGGATAGCTGAGAGTGCGGATTTTTGCGCGCCGGTCAAACAGCGACACGTCGGTCGAGGTTCCGCCCATATCGAAGGTGATGAAGCGGTCGGTGCCGATCTCGCGCGCCATCGCGGCTGCGCCGATCACGCCGGCCGCGGGGCCGGAAAGAATCGTGCGGACCGGCTCGGCGCGGGCAAGGCGCGATCCGATCGCGCTGCCGTTGGACTGCATGATTCTGAGCGTTGCGCCTGATAACCGCCGCTCGAGGTTGGCCAGATGCGTGGCCATCCGCGGCGCGACGTATGCGTTGACGACCGCGGTCGAGAAGCGTTCGTACTCGCGGTATTCGGCGAGGATTCGATGCGAAACGGAAAGCGGGCGGCCGAGCGGAGCGAGTGCGCGCGCGAGAGCGTTTTCGCCTTTCGGATTCGCGTACGAATGGAGCAGGCAGATCGCAAACGCTTGCGCGCCGCTGCGTGCCGCCGCGTGGCGCGCACGCTCGAGTTCCGCACGCGTGAGCGGCAGCAATACCTTGCCGTCAAATAGCGTCCGCTCGGCGACGCCGATTCGGCGTGCGCGCGGCACGATCGGCTCAGGCCGCGACGGCGCGAGCGCGTACAGGTCATCGCGATTTTGCCGGCCGATCTCGATGAGATCTTCGAAGCCCGCGTTGGTGATAATCGCGACGCGCGCGCCCTTTTTTTCGAGCAGCGCGTTGGTTGCGACCGTCGAGCTGTAGGTCACAAGCCCGGGACGGGCGCCCGCGAGCATCGCCTCGAGTCCGCTGATCACCGCCGCGGCGGGGTCGCCGGGCGTCGAGAGCACTTTATGCACGCGCAGGCGGCCATCCACTATTGCGACCAGGTCGGTGAAGGTGCCGCCAGTATCGATGCCGACGATGATCGAAGTCGGGGCGCGTGCCGCGCGACGATACGATTTGGCGCGGGTCATGACGGTCTCAGCAAAATTTTGAAAGCCGCCGAATTCGCGGCCGCGGCGAACGCGGACCGCCAATCGTCGAGCGGAAATTCTCCGTCGATTAGCGGACGCAGGTCGATCTTGCCGGCTTCCATCGCGGCCACCGCGGGCGCAAAGCGGCCGCATCGCGAACCCACAACGGTAATTTCGTTGATCACGATCGGAGCGAGATTCAACTCGGCGCCGGCCGCCGCCGTGCTCTTGAGGATAATCGTCCCGCGCGGTTCGACCAGTTCGATCGCGCGGCCGAAACCCGCCGACTTGCCGGTGCAATCGATTACCACGGCAAATCTGCCTTTTTCATCCGCCTGCGCGCGCGTCTCCAATCCAAGCGCCGCAAGCCGATCGAGCTTTTCGCGATGGCGTCCGAGGACGACGGGTCGATGATCTTCGGCGTTGAGCGCAAGTGCGACGGTCGCGCCCAGCCGCCCGTCGCCGAGCACTGCGATCGCGCGGTCGCGCGCGAGATGCGTCTGATCGAAGATCTCATACGCCGCCGCAAGCGGTTCGATGAAGACCGCGAGCGCGTCGGCGATCGAGTCGGGAATCGCGATCAGGTTCGCATCCGGCAGTTTGAGAAATTCGGCGAATGCGCCGTCGCGGCCGATAATTCCAAGGACGGTGCGGTCCGGACAATGCCGCGACATCGCGCCGCGGCACCATCGGCAACTCGCGCGGCCGCATCCCGCGTTTATCTCCCCGACAACTCGCCGCCCGAGCATCGCCCGATTCCAGGATGCGACGACTTCGCCCACGAACTCGTGGCCGGGGACGCCGCGAAACGCCATGTAGCCGCGGGTGAGTTCGAGATCGGTGCCGCAGATTCCGGCCAGACGCACGCGCACGATACTCTCGCCGCCGCCCGCGGCCGGATCTGGATAGTCGGCGCGATACTTGATCTGGCCGTCGAATTCGAGCGCTCGCATCGAATGAAACCCAACCCCCGCGCGGACCGCGTGCCCCGCGCCCGGCCATTGAAACAAAAAAGCCGCAGGGCAGGCTACCCTACGGCTTGGACGACACGATAGACGGCGGTCAGTCGGCTGATTTGGCCGCAGCGGTTTTTTCCGCCGCAGGTTTGGATTCGGTCTTCGGCTTCGATTCGGTCTTGGATTCTGTTTTGGACTCGCCCGTCTTGGCTTCGTTCTTTGACGCTGTGCCGTTCGCGGCGCCGTCGCCCGAAGCGCTGCTCGCCTCGGTCGAGGCGGGTGCAGTCTTCTTGCCGTAATCGCTCGCGTACCATCCGGTGCC
>DATLTX010000214.1:0-9746 GCA_035533435.1 Binataceae bacterium (SeqCode) | reverse complement strand
GATTGAGCGTGCGGCCGCCGACGCGGTCACGCGCTTCGAGCACGAGCACGGATTTGACGCCGTCCTTGAGGAGTTCGCGCGCGGTGACCAGGCCGGAGATGCCAGCGCCGATGATCGCGACGTCCACGGATTGCGAACGCGCCGCGCCTTCAGCCGCGGCGCCGACCAACCGCGAGCCCGCGAGCATCGTGGCGGCGGTCGCGGCGGCCGAGGTGGCGATAAAATACCTGCGTGATATTTTCCGCGGCATAGATGAAGTCCCTTCAACCAGGTCGATACAATACCACTGTACCTAGCCCTTAAGTGCATAAGCGCGCAACCGAGGGTTCGTGCCGGCTAACGTATCACGGCTTCGACGCGGGCTCACTGGAAGGACGATTCACATTCCTACGAGCGCCAACGCCGCTCTCTTTCGCGCCCAGCGCGGCGGTGGCGAAACGTGAGTGAGATGGCGAATCGGTTGAAAGACAGGGTCGCGATTGTCACCGGCGCAGGAACCGCGGTCGAGGGTAATGCTCACGGCGGAGGTTTCGGCATCGGGAATACCGGTCGGTGCTCTCGCGGCAATCTCGAAACTCCGCGCTAAGCGATCCAGAGGCGTTTGAATAGCGAGAGCTTTAGCGTGTCAACCACGAATCCGTACAAAACCGCGGCGGCGAGCACGCCGCTCACGGTGTAGGGCGGCAGCGGCGTCATCGCGATTCCGCCGATTGCCAGCGTTGCGATAATCACCAGATCGCCGACCGAGGACAGCACCAGCCACCAGCTCGGCTTTGACCACAGATGGTGGCGATTGCGAATCGCATACAGCGTCGCCTCGCTGGCGAACACCAGCGCGACGAAGGACAGGGTCTGCAGGGCCGGAGTGCTCATATCCATCCGGAATTTGCCGATCGCGAGAACCGCGACGCAAAAGACGAGTTCGCTGACTCCCAAAGCGGCGCCGGCAATAGTCAGTCGGCCGATTCGCCAGACATTAGGCATCGGCGACGGCGCGACATTATCGGTGGTTAGCGACATCGTGAGGAAATCTCCAGTGATCATTACGATGACCATCAGCATCGGCGTGAGTACCGCATGCCCGGTCACCAGCAAGCCCGCCGCCAGAAAAAGCACCTGTACAATTTTCTTGATTACCGAATTCAGCGTGTATGTTAGAATTCGCTGGAAGGTTTTTCGGCCTTCCTTTACTGCCGCAACTATTCCCCCGAGTCCCGGTTCGGTGAGCACGATTCCGGCGGCCGACTTGGCGACGTCGGTTGCGGTGGATACCGCTATTCCCATATGCGCCTGGCGCAGCGCCGGAGCGTCGTTGGCCCCATCTCCGCACATCCCCACGGTATGGCCGGCGGTCTGGAAGGCTTTTACCAGCGCGTACTTGTCCTCGGGCAGGACGCCCGCGAAAACCGCGAATGCGTCGGGCCGGGTCGTAGTGCGGATCGCTCCCGGCGGGCAGACCGGTCCGTCAAGCCCGACGGCGCTCGCGACGATCGCGGCGGTGACCGGCGCGTCACCGGTGACCATCACGGTGCGCACGCCCGCAGCGCGCAATTCGGAGATGAGCGGCGCTGAGTCGGCGCGCGGCGGATCGCTGAGCGCGATCACACCTGCAATCCGCAGCGGTGCGGCTGGCGCACCCACGGCGACTGCCAGCACCCGAAACCCTGCGGCCTCGAGTTCTTGCGCGGCGGCGGCAGCGGCCGGCGACGGTTCTGCCAGTCCGATAACCGCCGCAAAAGCTCCCTTGACCGTGAGTATCGTGCCGCCTTTCGGATCCAGCGTAGTAGCCTCGGAGCGCTTGGTCGCAGGATCGAAGGGCACAAACTTTACTGCTTTCGGCACGGCCGACGCGGGGCTTCGTGAGGCCGCGGCGCGGATTGCCGCATCGACGGGATCCTGACCGCCGTCGGCGCTTGCCAGCGCGGCCATCGCCAGCACTTGCGATTCAGCGAAGCCCGCCATCGGCCGGATTGCCGTCACGGCGAGTTCGTTGCGGGTCAGCGTGCCGGTCTTGTCGGAACAGAGGACATCCATCGTCGCAGCTTCGTCCACGGCGGAAAGGCGCGTCGGCAATACGCCGAGATGAGCCAGAGCGCGCGCGCCGAGCGCCTCGGCGAGGGTGAAGGTGGCAGGGAGTGCGACCGGAATAGTAGCCAGAACCGCGGTCAGGACCAGCGGAATAATTTCGTTCAGCGGCATTGCGAGCGTGTAAGCGTATGCGACCAGCAACACTATTATGACACTGTTGAAAAACGCGAGATTGCTCACCACCCGCATCACGGCTTTCTGCTGCGAACTGACTACGTGCGCGACGCGAACCAGCTCGGCAGTGCGTCCGAATTTTGTCCGTGTTCCAGTGGCCGTGACTTCCGCGACGGCTTCGCCGCGGCGCACCAGCGCTCCCGCCCAGGTTTGCGCTCCTGCTCCAGCTTCGACCGGAATCGACTCGCCGCTGAGCATCGACTGATCGAGCAGGACCGAACCGTCGAGCAGGCGCACGTCCGCGGCCACGACGGCGCCGAGCGAGAGCTTCACTATGTCGCCCGGAACCAACTGAGCGGCGGGAATGATCAACCATGCTCCGCCGCGCCGCACCGACGCATTGAGCGCGAGCCGCGACTTCAGCGCTTCGAGCGTGGCCTGCGCGCGCGACTCCTGAAAAAACCCCAGAGCGGCATTGAAGGCCAGAAGAAACCCTATAATCGATGCTTCGACGAACTTGCCGAGACAGAGTTCGAGCACGATTGCCGCCTCGAGCATCCACGGCACCGGCGCCCAGAACTTTCCGAGCGCCGACCGCAAGGGATGTATCGCGGTGTCCGGGACCGAGTTGGGGCCGAACTGTACGAGCCGCTCGGCCGCCTCTTCGGTACTAAGTCCTGACTGCGGGACGTTCGGGCCATTACGCATCATGACATCTCGGGAAATCGCGGGGGACTGAAATGGCGCTGAGCGTCCGCTCGCGAATCATCTGAATAGTTAGTGTTGAGATCCTCGACCTCTGAGATAACGATCTTTTCCGGCTGGGGATCCTACAATCCGCTGCTCGTCGTCTGCTGGAATAGCGCGGCGACAAGTGCCTGCGATTCTTCCTGAATTCGTTTCAGATGTTCGGCGCCGAGAAAGCTTTCAGAATAGATCTTATAGATCTCTTCGGTGCCGGAGGGGCGCGCGGCAAACCATCCGTGCTCGGTCGCGACCTTGAGCCCGCCGATGGCAGCGCCGTTTCCAGGAGCGTTCGTCAGCATCGCGGTAATCTTTTCGCCAGCGAGCTCGCTTGCGCGAATCTGCCCGGGCGTCAGCTTCTTCAGAATGTTCTTTTGCCCGGCGGTGGCCGGCGCGTCGATTCGCTCATAGACCGGCGCGCCAAATTCTCGCGTCAGCGACTCATAATGTTTTCCCGGATCGCACCCGGTCCGCGCGGTTATTTCCGCCGCGAGCAGTCCCATGATGATGCCGTCCTTGTCGGTGGTCCAGACGCTCCCGTCGATCCGCAGCATCGAGGCGCCCGCGCTCTCTTCGCCGCCGAAGCCGAGCGATCCGTCGAGCAGGCCGGGCACAAACCATTTGAAACCCACCGGCACTTCGAACAGGCGCCGGCCGAGTCCAGCGGCCACGCGATCGATAAGCGAGCTGCTGACGACCGTCTTGCCAACCGCGGCGCTCTTCGGCCACGCATCGCGATGCTTGAATAGATACGATATCGCGACGGCCAGAAAGTGATTTGGATTCATGAGTCCGGCGGAGGGAGTGACTATTCCGTGACGATCGTTATCAGTGTCGTTGGCGAAGGCCACGTCGAATCGATCGCGCATCGCGACAACCGGCGCCATCGCATACGGTGACGAACAGTCCATCCGGATCTTGCCGTCCCAATCCACAGTCATGAAGCGGAAAGTCGGATCGATCGCTTTGTTGACGACGGTCGCGGCGATACCGTAGCGATCGATGATCGGGCCCCAATAGTCCACTCCGGCGCCTCCCAGCGGATCGACGCCGATCCTGACGCCGGCGGAGCGGATTGCTTTCATATCCACCACGGCCGCGAGATCGCTTACGTAGGCGTTGATGTAGTCATGGCGATGGGTGGTGGAAGCGTGCAGCGCGCGCTCCATCGGGATGCGCTCGACTGCGCGCAGGCCGTCGGCCAGAATCGAGTTGGCGGTCTGCTCGATCCATGCGGAGACGTCGGTATCGGCCGGGCCGCCATTTGGCGGATTGTATTTGAACCCGCCGTCGGCGGGTGGATTGTGTGAAGGGGTAATCACAATTCCGTCGGCCACGCCGCCCGTGCGGCCGCGGTTGTATGTCAGAATTGCGTGCGAGATGACGGGCGTGGGCGTGTAGCCGCGCCGGCTGTCGATCATCACCTCGATCTGGTTGGCGGCGAGAACTTCGAGTGCGCTCGCGAACGCCGGCTCTGAGAGCGCGTGAGTATCCATTCCGAGAAAGAGCGGGCCGTCGATCCTTTGCCGCTTGCGATAGAGGCAAATCGCCTGGGTAGTCGCGAGGATGTGTGCCTCGTTGAAACTGCGCTCGAAGGACGATCCCCGATGTCCCGAGGTTCCGAACGCCACGCGCTCAGCGACGCGCGCCGGGTCGGGACGCTCGGCATAATATGCCGTCACCAGACGGGGAACGTTGACCAGCATCGAGGACGGAGCCGGCTGTCCCGCAAGCTCGCTCACTTTCATGATTCAGTTTTCACCTCTTCGGGTCATGCGGATTGTAATGATCCAATATGAGCCGAACCAGGTGGGCGACGCCATCATCGGAGGCTCCCCCCTTGGGTTATAAATCATCCGGGGTTCACCGCCGGGTCGCCGGTGAACCCTGTCCGCGTCCACGATCGCCGTGAATTCGGCGATTTTGAGTGCGGCGCAGCGCGTACTTTAGTCTGTTCTTTGCGCTGTGGAATATCGAGGCGAACAGCTTGCGACGATGTATCAATTGCGCGCGGGCGCTTCCGATAATCGGGGGTGTCGGGATGCGAGCCCGTAATCACGGTCGCGGGTTCGATCCAGATGATGCTGACAATAGCGAACGATGCGCAACTCGAATCCAACCGATTGATGCAAAGCGGCTACTGCGACGCGAGGATCAGCTCCTCGACGTCGCGAAGACGATCCTTGCCGAAGAAGATCTCGTCGCCAACATAGAAAGTCGGTGAGCCGAAGGTACCGCGCTCGACCGAGCGGCGCGTGTTCTCGAGCAACCGGTCCTTGACGTCGGGCGCCTGGACCATCTCGAGAATTTGCCCGATCGGCAGATGCGACTCGTCGAGGGCTGCGCGAAGCACCGCGGGATCGTCCATCTTCTTGGGCTCCGCCCACATGTGCCGGTACATTTCGTTAACGTATCTTTCAAATACGCCGAGCGATTGCGCTGCGATCGCGCCGCGCATCATCACCAGCGTGTTTACGGGGAAAAACGGATTGGACTTGAATCGGGTGATCCCGTGGCGCCGGACGAAGCGCGCGGTTTCGAGCCGCTCGTAATCGGGTTTGTTCTTGATGCCTGCCAGGCTTTCGGCGGGCGAACGATTGTTGGTCAGCTTAAACACGCCGCCCAGCAGAACCGGCACATAGTCGAACTTGACGCCTGTGCGCTTCTCGATCTCCGGTATGACCAGATGGCTCAGGTAGGCATTGGGGCTGCCAAAGTCGAAATGGAATTCTACTTTGCTCATTTATTCACCATTTTTCCCCGAATGGACGGATTTCCTGCTCGAAAGTCCACGCGTCGCGGGGCTGTTGATATAGTTGCCAATAGGAATCAGCCACCGCGGCGGGCCGCATCAGGCGTCCCAGATCAAGATTTTCCAGCGCGTGTTCGCCTTCTCGCTCTTTGATTCGGTCGCGCACCCACGCGGTATCCACTCCCGCGTCGATGATGAGATGAGCCACGTGGATATTTTTTGGCCCGAGTTCCCGCGCGATACTCTGTGCGACGGCACGCAAACCAAATTTAGCGCTGGCGAATGCCGCGTAGCCGGTGCCGCCGCGCAGGCTGGCGGTCGCTCCGGTGAAGAAGATGCATCCGCGTCCGCGCGGCAGCATCAGGCGCGCAGCCTCGCGTCCCGCCAGAAATCCCGAATAACAGGCCATCTCCCAGACCTTGCGGAACACGCGCTCGGTCGTCTCGAGAATCGGGTAGTTGACGTTAGCGCCGATATTGAAGATGCAGACTTCGAGCGGCGCGTGCCGCTCGGCGGCTTGCAGAAAGGCCGTGAGATCTTCTTCCTTGCGCGCATCGAGCGCGCGGGCAATAACGCGGCCACCCGCGCCCTCGATGTCCGCGACCAGCGGCGCGAGCTTGTCCGCGCTGCGGCGTCCAGCGAAGACTATGAAACCTTCCGCGGCAAATCGTTTGGCAATCGCACCGCCGATATAATCTCCGGCGCCAATTACCGCTACAGTTGCATTCCTTGGTTCCAAAAATAATCCTCCCCGACCTCCGGTCGTTACGCGCTACGGCGCATTCGGCGGATAGGCTTGGCCAGCTCGAGAGTCCGTCGCGCAGCGGAATTCAGAATCAGTTCGGAAAGAGCATTGTCAGTCACGGCTCGCGAGAGAATCAGCGCGCCAACCATACACGAAAACGCCGCGGCGGCGCTTTCGAGCCGGCGCGAAGAACTCCTTCCCGGCATCTGCTTGGCCAGGAACTCGAGCGTCCCCTTGAACTCATTGGTGAATGCTTTGCGGACCGTCTTGGGTTGGCGCGCGATTTCTGTGGCAAGCGCGGCGACCGCGCATCCCTGTCCGGGCGCGTCGCGATGCGCAGGAGTCAGATAACCGTCCACGATAGCCGGGAAGGTCAAGCCCCGGCCGCTGCGCTGCGCGATTCGTTGCCAGCGGCGTTTTGACCGTGCCGAGGCAAAACGAATCGCCTCGGCGGCGATAGCTTCTTTTGATCCGAACTGGCTGTAAAGGCCGCCGTGGGTGAGGCCGGCGGCGCCGGTGATCGAGTCAACGCCGGTCGCGGCGATGCCGTGTTCGCGGAACAGGCGCGAGGCCGCGGCCAGGATCAGTTCGCGGTTCTGCGCGGCTTTTACTTTCGAAACCCGCATTCGATTCCTCTTGATTTCCCGGTTGCCCTTGACACAAATGATTACGAACGCCATGAATATATCAAACATGACGCGCGTCATCAATAGCCGGAACCGCGCTGACGCGCCGGTGAGGAACACACATGAGCGATCGAGTCGTGAATCCTTCGGACAAAGTGTGTGTCGTGGTCGGAGTCGGCGAAGGCCTGGGCGCGGCCCTGGCCCGCCGCTTCGCCGCCGGTTACAAGGTCGCGCTCCTGGCGCGAAGCGCCGAGGTCATCGAGAAGACCGCCAGCGAGGTCCGCTCGGCCGGAGGTGTCGCGCTGCCAGTCCAAAGCGACGCCACCAGCGAAGTTCAAATCGCCGCCGCGGACGAGCGAATCATTCGCGAGCTTGGACCGATGGAAGTTCTGATCTACAACGGCGGCCGCCGCCCGATGGGCCGGCTGCTCGAGACGACTCCCGAGGTCTTCGAACAGACCTGGCGATTGCACGCCTTCGGCGCCTTCCTGTGGGCGCGGCAGGTCGTACCGGCGATGCTGTCGCGTGGCAGCGGAGCGTTCCTGATCACCGGGGCCACCGCGGGCATTCGCCCGTGGCCAAACTCGGCTGGCTTTGCTCCGGCCAAGTTTGCCGTGCGAGGCCTGGCTCAGGTGATGGCGCGCGATCTTCATCCGCTGGGAATCCACGTCGCTTACGTCAATGTGGACGGCGGTATCGACATGCCGCTGCTCAGAAAACTCCGCCCGAAAGCAAATGAGCGGGACTTGTTAAAGCCATCGGCGATCGCCGATGCGTTCTGGTATCTCGCCCATCAGGATCGCAGCGCTTGGACTCACGAACTCGATGTCAGACCTTACACGGAAACCTTCTAGCTATCGAAAGATGAGGTCTGACATGGAGCACGATTTGACTTTGTGGGGAGCGGGGACCAGCCGCACGATGCGCCCGCATTGGATGCTGCTGGAGCTTGGATTGGAATATGAGTTTGCGCCGATCGGTTCGCGGACCGGAGAAACCCAGACCGACGAATTCAGGCTGCTCAATCCCAGACACAAGATTCCAGTGCTTCGCCATGGGCAGTTTGTCTTGACCGAGAGTGCCGCGATTATTCAGTACCTCAGCGAGACCTTTGCCAATCCGGCGCAAGTGTACGTCCCCGGCGACAGCACGGATCGCGCGAGATTGAACGAGTGGTGCTACTTCGCAATCTCAGAACTCGACGCCGGTTCCCTGTATGTCATGCGGCGCCACGAAGGCCTGAAGCAAATCTATGGCGAGGCGCCGGTAGCGGTCGAAGCGGCGAAGAACTACTTCATCCAAAATCTCGAAGCGATGGCTTCACGAGTCGGGGCCGGCGATCCATACTTGCTTGGGGATCGGTTCAGCGCCGCGGATATCCTCTTGATGACTTGTCTGGATTGGGCGGCTTCAATTGGTATTCCTCTTTCGGAAGCATACACGCACTATAGAAATCGAGTCGGCCGACGTCCCGCTTACCGAGCGGCGCTCGAGAGGAACTTCTCAGAGTTGCAAACCGCTGATCGCAAGGAGTCGAGCAAATGACCGGACCATTGGAAGGTGTCCGAGTGTTGGACTTCACGAGCATGGTCGCCGGACCGGTTGCCACCATGATGCTGGCCGACCAGGGCGCTGAGGTCGTCAAGATCGAGCCGCCGAATGGCGAATTGATGCGCCATCTCAGTCATGGCCGCAAGGGAATATCCGCATCATTTCTGTCTTGCAACCGCAACAAGCGATCGATGGCGGTGGATCTGAAATCCGCAGTGGGGCTTGAAATAGTCAGGAAGCTCATCGCATCGTCCGCTGTTCTGGTGCATAACTTTCGCCCGGGCGTCGCGGAGCGCATGGGACTGGGTGAAGACGCCGTGCGCGCGATACGTTCGGATATCATCTATGTGTCGATAACCGGGTTCGGAGAACGCGGTCCGTACGCCGGCCAGCGCGCCTACGATCCTGTGATTCAGGCGCTCTCGGGACTTGCGGAAATCCAGCGCGATCGCGACACCGGGCGTCCAAGGATGGTCCGCACGATTATCGCTGACTACACAACGGCATTGACTGCCGCCCAGGCTATCACCGCTGCGTTGTTCGCCAGAGAGCGATCGGGGCAGGGACAGCACGTCAGGTTGGCGATGCTGGACGCGATGATTTCCTATCTGTGGCCGGAGGCGATGCCCAGTCTGACCTTTGTCGGCGATGAAAGTGATCCTTCCGACGGTGAGGTCGGTCCCGACCTGGTGTTCGCTACGCAAGATCGATACATCACCGCGGGCGCTCTTTCCGACGACGAATGGTCCGGAATGTGCCGGGCGCTGGCTCGCGAGGATCTCATCGACGATCCCCGTTTCAAGACCGCGCATTTGCGATCCAAAAATGCGGTCGCTCGCCGCGAGATTGCGACCGCCGAGTTCGAGAAATGGCGGGCGAGCGACATTCTGCCGCGCCTTCTTGCCAACGATGTCCCATCGGCTCCAGTCCTGAGCCGCTTCGAGCTGCTCGACGAGCCTCAGTTGCGCGAAAACCAGATCCTCGAGGAGCACGAAAGCGCGATATTCGGCAAAGTCAGACTACCGCGTCCGGCTGCGCGCTTCGACCGCACCCCCGCCAGCATTCGCGAACTCGCGCCGCTGCTCGGCGCGGATAGCGCCGCGATCCTTGGCGAGCTGGGTTATAG
>DATLTX010000213.1:0-15518 GCA_035533435.1 Binataceae bacterium (SeqCode) | reverse complement strand
CGGCGATCCGACCGAAATTGTACCCGACGCGCCGCGATGGCTGAATCGCGTTCTAAGCTCCCGTCAATACACGATCGCGGGCGGGACCAGCGAAGTTCAGCGTAATATAATAGCAGAACGCACGCTTGGGCTTCCTAAAGGTTAAGATTGACGAGATTGTCCCGTCGGAGCCTGTGGCGGCATCGCTAGTACGCAACCCGTCGCCGGAAGACCCGTCACGAATTTTGCCTTCATTCGAAGGTTGCCATAGCTGCGTTTCGAGTGCTTAATTAACAGAGTAAAACACGTTTCCGCACCTTACAGCCCTTGATCACTCGCTTTTCGATTCGGGGCACCTAGTAGGAACACTAGATAATTGCTTATGAAGAATTTATCGGCGCGAGATAGGAAGTTGTTTCAGACGACCTGCAAACTCGTGTTTAGCTCAGCCTTGTTCGCGATTATCGCAGTGTCGACGTCGGCGTCGGCACAGACCGGCGACGCGACGGTTACCGGCATGACCGGCAACGTGCAGGTCCTCCATAGCGGAACATCTTCGCCCGCCAAGGTGGGCACGGAAGTCTTCAATGGCGACGAGGTCGATACCGCCGCCGCCTCGAGCGCGACCGTCACTTTGCTCGACAAGAGCACGCTCGAAATCGGCGAATCGTCCAAGCTCAAGCTCGACATCCCGCGCCGCGGCGCAACCACGTCGACGACCGCGCGGATCGGCCTGCTGGCCGGAGTAGTTAGATCGTTCGTGACGCACACCGCCGCGGGCGGGGCGCCAAAGTTCGAAGTCAATACCCCCAACGCCGTCGCGGCCGCCCGCGGCACCAAGTTCGACGTGGCTTATCAGCATGGGGTCGATCGCAAGGAATTCGCGGGCTGTCATCGCTTCACGGATGTAGCCGTGTATGACGGCACAGTTGACGTCGCCAATCTTTCCGCGCCGGGGAATCCGGTTTCGGTGCATCCGGGCTTCAAATCGATCGTGCCCTGCGCCTTGCTGCCTACCGCGGCGGTCGCGATAACCGCCGCGGCGGCGGGATCGTCGCTCGGCACCGCGGGGATCGCGGCCGGTTCCGTGGCCGGAGTCGCGGGTGGAGTCGTCGGTGGAGTTGCCGCCAGCGGCGGATTCAGCAACTCGACCACCACGACGGCCAGTCCCTCGCGCTGAGGCCCATCTGGGCGCCGCTTTTCGCGCGCCTCATTCCCGTTGCCGAGTTGACGATCGCGAACCTCCTGTGCGAAGAGGAAAACCGGACAGTCCTCTGACGCTTTGGGAGGTTCGATGAATCTCGCTGACATTGAATCGATGCGCGACCGCTTCGCCGCCGACGGCGTCGTTTGCCTGCGCCGGGTGCTCGACGGCGCCGCGCTTGACGCCGCCCGCGCCGCGTTCGAGTGGAGCCTCGCCAATCCCGGCCGTGCGGCAAATCAGTTTCAGGGCACCGCGGCCGCGCCGGATCGCTTCTACCAGGATCTGCTCAATCCCAACGCGCTGACCGGCTACCGGCGGATGCTGCTGGAATCGCCCGTCGCCGATCTTGTCGCCGCGCTGTGGGGCGCTCCCGACGTATGGTTCCTGTACGAACAGGTGTTTCTCAAGGACGGCGGTGAAAGCCGGCGCACCCCCTGGCATCAGGACTCGTCCTACCTGCCGATCGAGGGAAACCGCATCGCGGTGATGTGGATCTCGTTCGATCCGGTCGCGCGCGAAGATTCGCTCGAATTTGTCCGCGGGTCGCATCGCGGAGTGCTGTACAACGGCTCGAATTTCGATCCGGCCGACGACACCGCGCCACTCTACAGCGGCGCGGCGATGCCGCGGCTGCCGAATATCGAGGCGGATCGCGCGCGCTGGGACATAGTTTCGTGGGGTGTCGAGCCGGGCGACGCGATCGTGTTCCACCCGGCGATGCTCCACGGCGGAGCGCCGACTCATCGCGGAAATCGGCGCCGCACTCTGTCGCTGCGTTTTTTCGGCGACGACGCCGTGTTCACGATGCGCCCGGGTATGGCGGTCGCCGGCAGGGGCGAGAGCGAGCCGCGCTCAGTCTTCGAGGATATGTCGCGCAAGCGCAAGCCCGGCGACCCATTCCGGCATCCCGCGTTTCTAAAGCTCCGCCCGCGCCAGTAGCGGGCGGCAGATTATCCCGCGAGTTTCTGTTTCAGGATATCGTTAATGACCTTGGGGTTGGCCTTGCCGCCCATCGCTTTCATCACCTGGCCGACGAAAAATCCGAACAACTTGTCGCGTCCGCCGCGATACTCGGCGAGCTTGGCCGGCTCGGCGGCGATCACGGCGTCGCATGCCGCCGCGATCGCGCCCGTGTCGGAAACCTGCGCGAGTCCCAGCTCGGCGATAGTCGCCTCCGCACTCTTGCGCGATTTCAGCATCGCGGCGAACGCGGTCTTGGCGGCGTTCAGGCTGATCTTCTGCGCTTCAACCATCGCGAGCAGCGCGCCGACTTCGGCCGCGGCGGGAACTGCCTCGGCGATCGGCTTGCCGGTCTCGTTGGCGACGCGCAGCACTTCGGTCATCACCCAGTTGGCTGCGCTCTTCGGATTTTTGAGTCCGGGAGTCACGCCCTCGAAATAATCCGCCGTCTCGCGCTCGGCGGTCAGGACTCCCGCTTCGTAGGCGCCAAGGCCGAAGTCGTGGATGTAGCGCGCGCGGCGATCAGCCGGCAACTCGGGCATCGCGCGGCGAATCTCCTCGACCATCGCGGGCGGCACGATAAGCGGCGGCAGGTCGGGTTCGGGGAAATAGCGATAGTCGTTGGCGAACTCCTTCGAGCGCATCGGGCGTGTCTCTTCCCGCACGGGATCCCACAGATGGGTTTCCTGCATGACCCTGCCGCCCGATTCGAGGACCTCGATCTGCCGCTTCACTTCGTAATCGATCGCCTTTTCGACGAAGCGAAACGAGTTGAGGTTTTTGATTTCCGTCTTGACCCCAAGCTCGGCCGCGCCGCGCTTGCGCACCGAGACGTTGACGTCGCAGCGGAAGCTGCCTTCCTCCATGCGTCCGTCGGAGGCTTCGATATAGCGCAGGATGCTGCGCAGTTCGTGCAGATAAGCGCTCGCGTCGGCGGCGGAGCGGAGGTCGGGCTCGCTTACGATTTCGATTAGCGGCACGCACGAGCGGTTGAAATCGACCAGGCTCGCGTTTGCCTCGTGGATATTCTTGCCCGCGTCTTCTTCGATATGAATCCGCACCAGGCGAATTTTTTTTGCCGCGCCGTCGCCCGCCGGAATTTCGATATATCCGCCTTTGCAGACCGGCGTTTCGTACTGTGAGATTTGATAATTCTTGGGCAAGTCGGGATAGAAGTAGCTCTTGCGGTCGAAGATCGAGCGCGGCGCGATCTCGCAGTGCGCCGCAAGTCCGGTCCGCACCGCCAGCTCGACGACGCGCCGGTTGAGCACCGGCAACACGCCCGGCATCCCCATGCACACCGGGCACACGTTTTCGTTGGGCCCGCGGCCGAACTCTGTCGAGCATCCGCAGAACAGCTTCGACTTGGTCATCAGATGGGTGTGGACTTCGAGTCCGATCACCGCTTCGTATGCATCGTGATTCATCGTGATTTTCCGTTCACAGCGCGGGCCGTTTGAGCGTGACCGCGCCCGAGCGCTCGAAGGCGTCGCCGGCGCGCAGGATGGTTTCCTCGGCGAACGGCGCGCCGATTATCTGCATCCCGATCGGCAGGTTGTTTGTGTCGTAGCCGGATGGAATCGCAAGCCCGGGCAGTCCGGCAAGGTTCACCGAGATCGTGAAGATGTCGGACAGGTACATCGTGAGCGGATCGTTCATCTTCTCGCCGAGCTTGAACGCGGTGGCCGGCGCAACCGGGGTCACGATCACGTCGCAGGTCTCGAAGGCGCGCTCGAAGTCGCGCCGGATAAGCGTGCGCACTTTCATTGCTTTCAAATAGTAGGCGTCATAATAGCCGGCCGAGAGCGCGAAGGTTCCAAGGATGATTCGGCGCTTGACTTCGGCGCCGAATCCCTGCGCCCGCGTCATTTCATACAGCGCGATAGTGTCTTCCGCCGCCGCGCGCATCCCGTAGCGGATTCCGTCGTAGCGGGCCAGGTTCGCGCTCGCCTCGGCGGTCGCCACCAGGTAGTAGCAGGCAATCGCGTACGCCGTGTGCGGCAGCGAGATATCGATCGTCTTCGCCCCCATCGCTTCGTACTGCTTGAGCGCGGCGCGGACCGAGCGCTCGACCTCGGGTTCCATCCCGGCGACGAAATATTCTTTCGGCACGCCGATTCGCAGCCCCTTGACGTCGCCGCTGAGCGCGCGCGGATAGTCCGGAACCGCGCGCGCGGAGCAGGTCGAGTCGCGCGGATCGTGGCCGGCGAGCGAGCGCAGCATGATCGCGGCGTCGCGCACGGTTTTCGCAAACGGACCAACCTGGTCCAGCGACGACGCGAACGCGATCACGCCGTAACGGCTGACGCGCGAATAGGTCGGCTTGATTCCGACCACGCCGCAAAACGACGCCGGCTCGCGGATCGATCCGCCAGTGTCGGTGCCGAGCGCGCCCAGGATTTCGTCGGCCGCGACCGCGGCGGCCGAGCCGCCCGAGGAACCGCCCGCCACGCGCGAGAGGTCATGCGGATTCATGGTGGGTCCGAAGGCGGAGTTCTCCGTCGATGAACCCATCGCGAATTCGTCCATGTTGGTTTTGCCGGCGAAAACCGCGCCTTCGGCGCGCAGTTTAGCGATCACTGTCGCGTCGAACGGCGGAATGAAATTGCCCAGGATCTTCGACGCGCAAGTCGTCGCGACGCCTTTGGTCGCGTAGATGTCCTTGATTCCGAGCGGAATTCCGCACAGCTCCGGAGCGTCGCCAGCCTTAAGCCGGCGGTCGGCGGCGGCCGCCTGCTCGAGTGCCTGCTCGTTCGTGACCGTCAGAAACGCGTGCAGCCGCGGCTCGACCGCCGCGATCCGGTCCAGGCACGCGCGGGTCAGTTCGGTGGACGATATTTCGCGTTTGCGCAGCATGGTTGCCGCGTTGGCGATAGTCAATCGATTCAGTTCAGACGGTGATGCCATCGTGTCAGCGCATGTTCCAGTCGCGGCGCACGGCCGCGATAGCCAGTTCGGTCATGGGGAAGTCTGTTCGATAGTCTATTCGATGATCTTGGGAACCTTGAAGTAGCCGCGCTCGCGCGCCGGCGCGTTGGCGAGCATCGCTTCCGGGTCGGGCGAGTTGGTGACTTCATCCGCCCGCATCGGCGTGCCCGATTCACCAACCTGCATGGTCGGCTCGACCGCGCTCACGTCGAGTTCGCCGAGCTTGTCCACGTACGCGAGAATCTGGTCCATGTCGGCGCGCAGATGCTCTTCTTCTTGAGGGCTGAGCTCGATTCGCGCCAGCCGCGCGACGTGCCGGACCTGTTCGAGGGTGATTTTGCTCTGTGCCATCGTGCCCGAATCGTAACATCCCGCGCGCCGCGTGTCAGTCTGGGCCGCAGTGGCGCGCTTGCGACAACTACGCTCGCGTCCTACTTTCAGTCACAATCAGGTTGAAAAAAAGACTCGCTGGGCTAAAGGGCTGGCGTATAATGAATAATATGGAGATGCGCGGAAACTCGGTTGGCGCGTTTTGGGAGCGGCTCGACGCACAGCTATCCCGGTTCGCGATGCGAGGCAGCGTGCTGCCGGGCGCGGCGCGGTTTCGCTTCGGGCGCCGGGGCGAGCGGATTGCGGAGCGCCATCTGCGGCGGTTTGGCTACCGGATCATCGCGCGCAATTATCGCGCGGCGGGAGCGGAGATCGATATCGTCGCGATGGACGGGGATACGCTCGTCTTCGTCGAGGTGAAGCGGCGCACGGGAACCGCCGCCGGCGTTCCCGAAGAGGCCGTTGACGCCGCCAAGCAGACCCAGATCCGCCGCGCGGCCGAGGCGTTCGTGGCGCGCTACCGCGCCGCGGAGCGCGACGCGCGCTTCGACGTGATTGCAATTGTGGAGGACGGCGGCAGGCGCCACCTGCAGCATCTGAAGGACGCATTCTGAGTGCTCGATATCAAACTTATCCGGGAACAACCTGATTTCGTCAAAGCGGGGCTGGCAAAGGTCGGAGTAGAAGGCGGCGAACTTGACCGCGTGCTCGAAACCGACGCGCGCCGCCGCAAGCTCCAGTTCGAACTTGACGAACTGCGCGCGCGCCGCGCCCGCGAGTCCAAGGAGCTCGGCAAGGCTTCTCCCGCGGCGCGCGACGCCAAGCGCGCGGAGATGCGCGCGCTCGGCGACCGGATCACGGCGGGCGAACGCGAACTGTCCGAACTCGAAAGCGACTGCGAGAATCTCCTGCTGACGCTGCCGAATCTGCCGCGTCCGCACGTTCCGACGGGCTCGAGCGACGCCGATAACAAGGTCGTCCGCACCGAGGGCGTGCCGCAGGCGTTCACTTCGTTCAAACCGCTGCCGCACTGGGAACTCGGCGAGCGCCTCGGCATCATCGATTTCGATCGCGGCGTCAAGATTGCCGGCACGCGGTTTCATTTCCTGGTCGGCGCGGGCGCGCGGCTCGAGCGCGCGCTGATCGCCTGGATGCTCGATCTCAAGACGCGGGAGCAGGGCTATCTCGAGGTTGCGCCGCCCTTGATGGTGAACACGGCGGCGGTCGTCGGCAGTGCGCACCTGCCGAAGTTCGCCGACACGATGTATCGCGACATCGAGGAAGATTTTTATTTCATCCCGACCGCCGAGGTTCCGCTTACCAATATGTACGCGCGCGAGATCCTTGAGGCCGAGCGCCTGCCGATCTATCTGACCGCCTACACTCCCTGCTTCCGGCGCGAGAAGATGTCGGCCGGCCGCGACGTGCGCGGAATCAAGCGCGGGCATCAGTTCGACAAGGTCGAGATGGTCAAGCTGGTCCATCCGGAGAAATCAGACGACGAGCTCGAGAAACTGGTCGAGGACGCTTGCGAGGTATGCCGGCGCCTGGAGATTCCGTTTCGCGTTATCCAGATGTGCACCGGCGATCTGGGCTTTGCCGCCGCATCAAAGTACGACGTCGAGATGTGGGCGCCCGGATGCGGTGAATGGCTCGAGGTCAGCTCGTGCTCGAATTGCTGGGACTTCCAGGCGCGCCGCGCGCAAATCAGGTTTCGCGCGGAAAAAGGCGGCAAACCCGAATTCGTGCACACGCTCAACGGCTCGGGCCTGGGGATGCCGCGCACCCTGATTGCCCTGCTCGAGACCTATCAGAACGAGGACGGCAGTATCACCATTCCGCCGGTTCTGCGCCCGTACATGGGCGGCCTCGAGAAGATCAGCAAAGCGTAAATCCGCGCCGTTTCGCCGGGCCGTCATCGCCGCGAGCGTGGGTGCCGCCGCGCAAGAACGGGATTTCTCGCCCAGGGCTCGGAACGACGGGCGGAGGTCGTTTCCCGGAATTTCGTCAAGCGCCGCAGCGCCTTGGATTCATTGAGTCTTTCGAGCTTGGTAATGAACCGGTAACAATTCGCCGCTAGAATCGTGACCGTGAGGGGTTGCTTCGCGGGATGCCGGGCTAGCTTAATCAGGTGAGGGCGGAGACCGGAGCTGCGAATATCGGTGGTGGCGCGATAATCATGTCCGACAAACTCGTAGTGCGCCACCTGAGCGCATTCTTCGGCAGCGTGCGCGCGCTCAAGGACATCAGCCTGTCCTTTCCCGAAAACCACGTCACCGCGATTATCGGCCCGTCGGGATGCGGTAAATCGACGCTGGTGCGATGCCTCAACCGGATGCACGAAGTCGTGACGGGAGCGCGCGCCGAAGGCGAGGTTCTGCTCGACGGCGAAAATATCTACGATCCGGGCGTCGATCCGGTGCAGATTCGGCGGCGAATCGGGATGGTGTTCCAGAAGCCGACTCCTTTTCCCGCGATGTCGATCGAGGACAACGTCGCCGCCGGGCTGTCCCTTAACGGCCTGCGCCTGTCGCGCGCCGAGCGCGACCGGATTGTCGAGAAGAGCCTGCGCCAGTCGGCGCTGTGGGAAGAGGTCAAGGATCGCCTGCGCCGTCCCGGCGCCAGCCTCTCGGGCGGACAGCAGCAGCGCCTGTGCGTCGCGCGCGCGCTGGCGGTCGAGCCCGAGGTGCTGCTGATGGACGAGCCGTGCTCGGCGCTCGATCCGATATCGACCGCGCGGATAGAAGAGCTATTGCTAGAACTCAAGTCCAGCTACACAATCGTGATCGTGACGCACAACATGCAACAGGCTGCCCGCGCCGCCGACTTCACGGCGTTCATGTACCAGGGCGACTTGATCGAGTTCGGAGAGACCCGGCAGATTTTCACGAATCCCGCGCGGCGCGAAACTGAAGATTACATCACGGGCCGGTTCGGCTAGAGCGCCGGGAGGCAAAAATGGACACCACTCCGCTGCCGCAGCATACCAATCGCCAGTACGAAGAGGATCTGCGCGGCTTGCGCGCCGGTCTGCTCAAGATGGGCGGCCTGGTCGAACGCCAGATCGCGGAGGCGGTTGAATCTCTGGTCGAACGCGACAGCCACCACGCCCGCGCTGTCATCAAGAACGATGAGGAAGTAAACCGGATGGACGTTGCCAACGACGAGCAGTGCATCCGCCTGCTGGCGCTGCATCAGCCCACCGCCAGCGACCTGCGCTTCATCACCACGGGGCTCAAGATTACCACCGACCTCGAACGAATCGGCGACAACGCGGTCAATATCTGCGAGCGCGCGCTCGAACTCAACGAGGTGCCGCAGCTCAAGCCGTACGTCGATTTGCCGCGGATGGCGGAGATCGCGCAATCGATGGTCAAGGATTCGATCGACGCTTTCATGCGGGGCGATATCGAACTCGCCCAGCGCGTCATCGAGCGCGACGACGAGGTCGATCTGCTCAACTACCAGATCTACCGCGAGCTGCTCAGCTACATGGCCGAGGATCCGCACACCATCGGGGCGGCCACCCGGCTGTTGTTCGTTTCCAAATATCTCGAACGGATCGCCGACCACGGAACCAATATCGCGGAGATGGTGATGTTCATGGTTAACGGCAAAGTTGTCCGCCACATGGATAAAAAACAGAAATGAGCCAACCAGCAATTGCCGAGGAGCGGCGCGGTGCGCGCGCGCGCGTGCTGATCGTCGAGGACGAGGCCGATATCCGCGAGCTCGTGCGCTACAACCTCGAGCGCGAGGGCTTTACCGTCGAGGAGGCCGGCGACGGTCCGCAGGCGCTCGACAAGGTCCGCCGCCGCGCGCCCGACCTGATCGTGCTCGACCTGATGCTGCCCGGGATGCCGGGGCTCGAGATCTGCCGGCAGATCCGCCAGAACCGCGAAACCGCGCATCTGCCGATTCTGATCCTCACCGCCAAGGGCACCGAAGTGGACAAGGTGCTCGGACTCGAAATGGGCGCCGACGATTACGTGGTCAAGCCATTCAGCCCGCGCGAGGTGGTCGCGCGGATCAAGGCGCTGTTGCGCCGCGCCAATCCGCAGCCCGAGTCCGAGGGCGCGGGAGTCTATGAGCGCGGGCGCCTGAAGGTCGATTTCGGCACCTACCAGGTGTTTGTCGATGGCGCGCGCCGCGACCTTGCGCTGCGCGAGTTCGAGCTCTTGAAATTCTTCGTCCAGCATCCCCTGCGCGTGTACGAGCGCGAACAACTGCTCGACATGGTCTGGGGCCGCGACACGTTCGTCGAGCCGCGCACGGTTGACGTTCACGTCCGCCGCCTGCGCCAGCATATCGAGCGCGATGACGCCAATCCGGAACTGATTCTGACCGTGCGTAGCGTCGGCTACCGCTTCAACCCCGAGGCGCTTGGCTAGTTCCGCGAAGCTCAGGATTTTCGCCGCGGTTATCGCGGGCCTGCTGCCCGCCGCCGTGATGCTCGCAGCCCTGAGCGCGTGGGGCGCCGCGTCGGCGGGCCTGGCGCTGGGAGCGATTCTGCTGGGCCTGGGCGCGGGCTACCTGTTCGCCACGTTTATCGGCGGCGCGTTCGAGAACCACGCCGAACGGCTCGAGGCGATTGCCGCCGCGCTCGAAGCGCGCACTCCGCCGCCGCATCTTCTGCAAGGCGATAACGACGCGATGGGCCGCGCCGAACGTCGCCTGCTCGACGCCACCGACGTGGTCGTGGACGAGATCGACTCGCTTGCCGAGCAGCGCGACGAGTTCGAGGCGATCCTGCGCAGCATGACCGAAGCGGTCGTGGTCGCCGGCCGGCGCGGCGAAGTGGTGCTGGTCAACGGCGCGGCGCGACGGATGTTCGCGCTCGACGCCGAGACCGACTACCGCGGCCGCGACTTCGTCGAGCTGTGCCGCGACCCGCGCCTGCAGGAATTCGTCGCGCGCGCGACCCGCTCGGACAGCGCCGAATTCGGCTCGGCTGAATTTCTGATCCAGAAACCCGCCGTGCGCCACGTCAGCGCAAGCGCGGCGCCGGTCCGCACCTCGCAGGGCGCGGCGCGCGTGTTCGTCTTCCATGACATCACCCAGCTCAAATCCTACGAAACCGTTCGCCAGGATTTCATCTCGAACCTGACCCACGAGCTGCGCACCCCCCTGTCCGCGCTCTACGGATACGCCGAGACGCTGGTGCAGGGAGTCGAGGACAAGGAAACCCAGATCCGCTTTCTCGGCATCATCGACCGCCAGGCGCGCCGCCTCGCGCGCCTGCTCGACGATCTGATTTCACTGTCGGATCTCGAACGCGGGCTCTCGCCGCTCAATCTCGAAGAGCTCGAACCGCGCGCCGTAATTGCGGAGGCCGTCGAGCTGATGCGCGAGTCGGCCCGGCGCGAGGGCGTGTCGCTCGAGGTCGATTGCCCCGAAGGTCTGCCGCGGATTTCCGGCGACCGCGACCGGCTGCATCAGGTGATGGTCAATCTGCTCGACAACGCGATCAAGTTCACTCCGCGCGACGGCCGCGTCACCGTCTCCGCCCGTGCGGCGAACCTCAACGGCGCCGACTCCGAGCGCGCCGCCGCTCTGGCCGTAACCGACACCGGCGAGGGTATTCCCGAGCGCGACGTGCCGCGCCTGACCGAGCGCTTTTACCGCGTCGATCGCGCCCGCTCGCGCGAACTCGGCGGCACCGGGCTGGGCCTCGCGATCGTCAAGCATATCGTTCAACTGCATCGCGGCGTCATGCGCATCGAAAGCAAGCTCGGCGTCGGCACTTCGGTAACCATCACGATTCCCGAAGCGCGGGCGATTCCCGAAGCGCGAGGATGATCGGCGCCGGATTTTCCGGGGCGCATCTTGCTCGCAGCCGCGCGATATGAAAATTTTATAGGTCCGATGCGCCCGTAGCTCAGCGGATTAGAGCAATAGACTACGGATCTATGGGTCGGGGGTTCAAATCCCTCCGGGCGCACCATCTCTGCCTGACCAGCTTCGCCGCTCGATTATCGCGCCGTACAACTGCGGAAGTTTAGCCTGATTGCGCGGCGCTGCCCTCAGAGTTTGTGATTTTATTCGGTGTGGCACAGGCTTTAGCCTGTGACCCCACACCGGCTGAAGCCGGTGCCACCAAGACACGCGCGTCAATGACATAAGCGGCTTGAGTGCGTGGGGAATTTGGCCAACGCAGTGTTCCTCCCGCGTCAAGCTTTCAATAAATTCACAAGCTCTCAGCTTACCCAGCCGCGGGCCTTAAATCGGATCTTGAGCTGCTCCGCAATTGCGTCGGCGGTCGCCTTGGCTCTCCCCTCGAGGGTATTCTTGCCGCTCGCTTCGCCATAAATTTTCATACCGCCGACCACGATCAGGCCGATCGGACTGCCGGTGGCGATCGCCACCGCGGCCGGCACGGCGATTCCCGGGGTTTTGCTCCCGGACGAGCTGAGCGTCCCCGAGCCGAGTTTGCGCCAGCCTTGCGGCGTCACCGCGTATCCTTCGACCACGGTATCCATCTCCGAAGTTCCGGCGCCGAACCCAATTACGAAGCGCTTGACCGCTCCGCCGCCTTCGACCGAGACGAGATAACCGCGAATCACGCCGTCGCCGACGTGCGGCGCCGATGAAGGGCCAGCCTGTACCGCCGAAAGTCCCATCGCCTGGATATCGGCAACCAGATTCTTGGCGATAAGGGCGCCGAGCTGACGCCCGGTTTCGATCTGCTCGGCCGTCGGCGGCGTGCTCGGCGCGCTGACTTTCCCCCCGATAGATGAGTCCGACGGAACGTCGGCGGGAGCCGACACGAAGTCATACACCCAGATCTGATGGGGCCGCGGCATCGCTTGCCGGGCGATCGGCGTCTGCTCGGTGACTTTCGTTGAGGCGCACCCCGCCAGCACGGCCATGGCGAAAACGAACGCTACCTTACCGCTCCGAGACTTCATCGAAGACCTCCTGTTGTGGCTGGCCGTGACGCCATCGAACTGCCGTATTGCGTCCATCGCGGCGCTTGACCGAGCCTCTCGCGCACTCGCAAAGGTGGCGCTGCGCTCATCGGCTGCATCAGTTTCAAAACCCTCGATGGGTCGCCGATGCTCCTCGCTGGAATTTGCTCGAACGGTACCATAACGCATCGCAATCGCAGTCGCCATTGGAGTGTTGATGAGCACCGGACGCTTTCGTCCAGATGGTGGCGCGCGGCGCTCACGATCGCGGCGTCGGCTGAGCCGCGCGCGGTTTGTTAATTCGTCTGCGCGCTGCTACGGTCCGCTGCGCACGGGCGCGTTCGGCCCGGCCGAGGGAGACATCGATGCGCAAGCTGATCGTTACCGCCGCCTTTGTCGTGATGGTCGCCGGGATCGCGTTCGCCGCCGACCAGGATCGTCACGCGACCTACACCGATCCTTCCGCCGCCGACAAGGGTGCGACCGCGCTCTGCAAGGGCTTCTACGGCCAGGATGACAACCGGTCTCCGTGCCAGGACTGGTGCGAACAGTGGCGGCAAGGCCACGAAAGTGCGAGCTGCGAATGCTCCGACGGCAAATGCGCCGCCGACGAGGGGCACTGAGCTTTTCTATTTCGCGTCGTGGAAAATGATTCCTAGCGCGTAACGCTCGCCGCGCGTGACCGTGGTGGCGCACCTGCTCTCGGCGCAAAGCCTCGACGGGATCAACGCGGAATTTTTCGCGCGGATCGCCGCCGCGAGTGGTGCGCGCGATCCCGGCGTCGCCTCACCCGCGCCAGTGATGCGCACAAGTCCGCCACGTGATACACTTAAATCGCGTAAAAAAAGACGCATGAATGTGATGGAGACGTATGTAATTCGGGCATTGTGGGACGGCGAGGCCGGCGTATGGGTCGCGCAGTGCGATGACGTGCCGGGTCTCGTGGCGGAAGCAGCGACGCCGGCGGAGCTCGAAGCGAAGCTCAGGACGCTGGTTCCCGAGTTGCTCGATTTGAATCTGCCAGCGCGTGCGAAGAATAGACCCGCCGAGATCGTGGCGCGCTTCGAGTACGAAGCGCGCATTGGACTTGCCGCCGCCTGATGGCGAGTTGGACGCCCGAACTCAAACAGATCCTGCGCGACCACGGCTGTCACTTCGACCGGCAGGGCAAGGGCGATCACGAAATCTGGTATAGTCCGATCACCCGCCGTTATTTTCCAGTTGACTCGAAAATCCTCTCCAGGCACACAGCCAACGCCGTGCTGAAACAGGCGGGAATCGCCAAGGCGTTTTAATCCTCAGCACTGATCTATTTCGCGTCGTGGAAGATGATTCCGAGCGCGTAACGCTCGCCGCGGGTGACTGTGCTCACGCCGTGCCTGACGTTTAGGCGCGAGTACCCGCGCGCGCCCGCGACGGGGCGGTAGCGATTGGCGAAGATAACGCCGCATCCCGCACCCGTTGCGATCGCCTCGCCGCGTGATTGCGCGCGCGGCCGCTGCTCGACGAGCAGCAGCTCTCCGCCCTCGAAGTCGCGTCCGCGCTCGTTCAGCGTGCAGGTGAATTGCAGCGGAAAGGCGATCTCGCCGTACAAATCCTGATGCAGGCAGTTGTAGCCGCCCGCGTCGTACCGCAGCATCAGCGGAGTCGGCCGCTCCTGCCCGTGCGCGTGGCATCGCGCGAGGAAGGTTTTGAGCGACGCCGGATACTCGGCGCCGATCCGCATCTCGCGCGCCCATCGGTTCGCGATCGGCGCGAGCTTGCGATACATCGCCGTGCGTATCGCGGCTACCTCCGCCGGCAGGGGATAGGCGAAATACTTGTAGTCGCCCACGCCGTAGCGATACCGCGCCATCTCGACCCGGTTGCGGAATTTTGTCCGTTCCGGATAGAGCGCGATCAGCGCGGCGCACTCGCGCGGCGCGAGTATTCGTTCGGTGAGCGCACAGCCGCGCGCGTCAAGCTCACGCTCGATCTGTTTCCAGTCGAGCGCGATGACGCGCGCGGCCAATTCATGCATCGGAGATTCCTTCATGGCCCTTTCGCAACGGCTGCTTGCGCGACTGGTGAGATTCCTCGCGAGGCCTGCCGCGCGGCGTGACTCGCGCGACGCGATGAGACGTGGTTACTCGCGCTCGGAATGACACAAAACAAGGGCGAATCGTCATTCCGAGCGCGAATGGATTGCTACCTGTGATTCATGCTAATCGAGTCGCGTCGTGCGTATCGCGAGGAATCTCACCAGTCGCGCCAGCAGCCCGTCCATTGCGCCGCTACGCGGTGTGCTTCAGGACGAACGTTCCGATCTTGTCGATCGCCTGCTGGCCCTCGTCGAGTATCGGTGCGAACGCCTGCCACACGTGGATCATGTTCTCCCACGGCTCGAGGGTGACGTTGACGCCCGACTTGCGCGCGCGCTCGGCAAGCCGCGTCGAGTCGTCGAGCAGCGTCTCCGAGGTGCCGACCTGGATCAGCAGCGGCGGCAGCCCGCTCAAATCGGCATAGAGCGGCGCGGCCAGGGGAGTGCGCGGGTCTTTGCCGCCAAGGTATGCGGCCGCCATCTGCGCCAGACCCTCTTTCTGCACCATCGGATCGACTTTGGATTTGCTCGTCATCGATTCGCCGATCCCTTCCATATCGACCCACGGCGACATCCCCACGCCCGCCGCCGGCATCGGCAGTTTCGCGTCCTTGATTGCGACCAGCGCCGCGATCGTCAAACCTCCGCCCGCCGAATCGCCCGCGAGCGCCAGCCGTCCGGGCCGGATTCCCTGCCCGAGCATGTAGCGATAAGCGGTCAGCGAGTCCTCGACCGCGGCGGGAAACGGATGCTCCGGCGCCAGCCGGTAATCGATCAGCAGCACTCGAGCCTTGGCCGCCCGCGAGATCCGTCCGGAGATCGCGCGATGCGTATTAATCGAACCGATAATGTATCCGCCGCCATGCAGGTAAAGAATCGCGCGGCCCGCGTCGGCATTCGGCGCCGCGACCCATTCCGCCTTTACGCCGCCGGCACTGACTGGCTCGCATTTGATATCGGGCTGGACCGGCAACATCACGGTCATCTGCTCGAAACCCTCGCGCATCTTCTCGACTGTGACGTTGGGATCGATCGGCTGCGCCTTGAGCATCTGGATCAGTGTATCGAGCTGCTGCTTGGACATCGGAATTAACCTCCGCAATCTTTAATCGAATATCACCGTGCGCAC
>DATLTX010000212.1:0-2318 GCA_035533435.1 Binataceae bacterium (SeqCode) | reverse complement strand
GGCCGACTTTCGGAAGAGGAATTTCTCACCGTGCGAAGACACGCCGAAGGGCGCTTCGATCTTGATTTCACGGCGAACCTTCCGGCCAATCAACGACTAAATTATCTCGCGGGAATGATCCACTACGCAAAATTACGGTGGGCATTGCTCGCAGAGTACGACCTATGAAAAAGAAGACGCTTGGACAGGTACTAAAGGCGCAACGCGAGGCTTTCTCGCTCACGCAACGCGAGCTTGCGCGCAAACTGGGAGTGAAGGCGAGTCATATCGCCTATCTCGAGAATGGGCGCCGCCGCCCTTCTCTGTCGCTCCTGTCACGGATCGCCGACACCCTCGGGCTCGAAAAGCAGGCGCTATTCCTGCTGACGCATCCCGAGGCGCGCGGCCTCGTTACTTCGGAGCGCGAGCCGGCGCCCTCGAACCATCGCGACCTCTCGTGGAAACGGTTTGCGTCCGATCGCGCCCTGCTGGCGCGCAACGCCGTGACCTCGCGCGAGCTCAAGGTGCTCAATCAGGTCAACTTGCTCGGACGGGTGTCCTCGCCGCGGCAGTATCTGTTCATCCTGAACTCGATACGGCAGGCGGTCGAAGAAGAAGACTGAGCCAACCATCGGCGGCGCGCAGCCGGACCGGTCCGAACGCGCCGCCACCAATCTTCAGGCCACCAGAGCGACGCTGGCGAGCGATCGCCACGACGGCGTTCGTGCGCATTGCGCCCCAACCTTGGCCCTACGCCTTGAGCGCGCCCGGCGCATCGTCTAACCTCGCGGTAGCGCGACCTCGCTCTCAATGACGTTGCGCAACCAGAGTGGCGATTAAAATCGACATCGATCTCAAGGCAGGCTTCCTGCAAAACCTCAAGCGCGAAGTTCTGGCCTCGCTGACCACCGAGGAGCGCGCGATCATCGAGGTCTCGACCGGGGAGATGGGCAACAAGCCCGACGCGGTGAAGCTCGGATGGCTCAAGATGCGGACCAAGGAAAACTGGACCAAGCAGGGCTATCTGAAGGCGCTGGACCGCACGATGAAAAAGCTTCGCGAAGCGGTGGCTGCGGCCGAGGCTGAAAAGAAGGAATAGGAATCGCGCCCGAGACGTTTACGGTTCGATCTTCGCCACCCGGCGCTTGCCAACCTCGAGCACCTTGTGCTCGCCCGGAACGAATCTGAAGTTGATATCGTTGACCACGCGGCCATCAACCCGGACCGCGCCCTGGCCGAGCAGGCGGCGCGCCTCATTGGTCGAGGCGGCGAATTTGATCTGCTTCATCAGCTCGCAGATCCAGATGTCGTTCGCGATGCGATAGACCGGCGCGTTCTCCGGCACCTCGCCGCGCTGAAATTTCGATTCGAAATGCTCGCGCGCGGCCCGCGCCGCGTCGGCGTCGTGATACTCGGTGATAATCGCCGCCGCAAGCCGCTTCTTGGCTTCCATAGGATGAATCGCGTGAGTCCGAATCGTCTCGATCTCGGCGGCCGGCGTGTCGGTCAGCAGCCCGTAGTAGCGCAGCATCAGCGGATCCGGGACCGACATCAGCTTACCGAACATCTCGTCGGGCGATTCGGTGATTCCGACGTAATTCCCCAGCGACTTGGACATCTTGCGCACACCGTCGAGCCCCTCGAGCAGCGGCATCGTCATCACCACTTGCGGCTCATGTCCCATCGAGCGCTGCAGGTCGCGGCCGACCAGCAGATTGAATTTCTGGTCGGTGCCCCCGATCTCGACATCCGCTCCCAGCGCAACCGAGTCGTACGCCTGAATCAGCGGGTAGAGCAACTCGTGAAGAAACAGCGGCTCTCCGGCCTCGAGCCGCTTTTCGAAATCGTCGCGCTCGAGCATCCGCGCCACGCTCAGCTTCGCGGCGAGCTGGATCAGCCGGCTGACCCCCATCTCGCCCATCCATTCGCTGTTGAAGCGAACCTCGGTGCGATTGGGATCGAGAATTCTGTAGGCCTGCGAGCGATAGGTCTCGGCGTTGGCCAGAATTTCTTCCCGGGTCAGCGGCTTGCGCGTCTCCGAGCGGCCGGTCGGATCGCCGATCATCGCGGTGAAATCACCGACCAGGAATATCACCGTGTGCCCGTCGTTCTGAAAATCGCGCAGCTTCTTGAGCGTCAGCGTATGCCCCAGATGCAAGTCCGGCGCGGTCGGGTCCATCCCAAGCTTGATCCGCAGCGGCCGGTCCAGGCTGAGCTTGGCCTCGAGCTCGGGTGTCGCGATCACTTCGACGGCGCCGCGCCCGAGCGCACGCGCGCGCTCGGCGTTGGTCAGGGTTCCTTGCTTCGCTCTTACACTCACGGTCCGGCTCATTGGACCA
>DATLTX010000211.1:0-3981 GCA_035533435.1 Binataceae bacterium (SeqCode) | reverse complement strand
GCGCTCGCGCACCGCGGCGGCGCCTTCGTCGAGCATCGCCAGAGTGATTCCAAAACCCGCATTGGCTTTTTCGGTTCCGGCCAGGCTTTGGAAAAGAATATCGAGCGGCGCGCCCGCCTCGAGCGCGCGCATCTGCGTCGTGATATGGCCGAGCACGCAATTCTGCGCGGGCACTCCGGTGCGCGCGATTATGTCGGCGGTGAGGTCGAGCAGGCGGCGGATATTATCGGGCTCATCGCTACACGGGTTGATTCCGATGAGCGCGTCGCCGCATCCGTAGGCGAGCCCCTCATAGATCGCGCCCGCGATTCCGCGCAGATCGTCGCGCGGATGATTCGGCTGAAGCCGCGTCGAGAGCCGACCGCGCAAGCCGAGCGTGGTCCGCGCGCGGGTGACGACGCGGACCTTGGCGGCAATCGTGATGCAATCGAGATTCGAGGACAGCTTCGCGACGGCGGCGGCAATCTCGCCGGAGAAGCCGCGGCCGGCGCGCGCGATATCTTCGCCGGTGGTCGCGTCGTCGAGCAGCCATTCGCGCAGCTCGCCGACGGTCAGATTCTTGCGGCGATTGAATTCGGCGCGATCGAGACTGTCGTCGATCACGCGCGTGACCTCGTCGCGCTCGAAGGGAACTACAGGGTGGTTGCGCAGATCGTTGAGCGTCAAATCCGCCAGCACCATCTTGGCTGCGACGCGTTCGCGCTCCGAGCGCGCCGACAGTCCCGCCAGATCGTCACCGGAGCGCGCTTCGTTAGCGCGGGCAAGAACCTCGCGAACGGAATCGAAGCGGTATGCGGTTCCGAAAAGGCGCGTGGATAGCTTCATCGGAGATGGCGCGATTCTCGCAGGGCGCGGCGAGAAAAGACAATCCACAGATTACATAGATTTCACGGATTATCAGAAGGAGAAACTCTCGCGGCGGCGCGCACGCGCCGCCGCTCTGAATCTGTGTAAATCTGTGAAATCTGTGGACTCTTCTCTTACCGGCGCGCCGGGATTACCGGCAGGACCAGATGCGACGCGAAGCCGCGATCGTGCATGACGGTCTGCATCGCGGGGCGCACTTCGGTGTCGGTGAACAGCTCGTGGCCGGTGTTCGGATTCGGATCGAAGCGCGGATAGTTCGACGAGCTGACTTCGAGCCGGATCCGATGCCCGGCCTTGAACACGTTGGCCGTGCTCCACATGTCGATCCTGAGCTCCGCGACTTTGCCCGGCATCAGCAGCTTGGCCTCGGATTGCGACTTGCGATAGCGCGCGCGAATAATCCCGTCGGTCAGATTTTTCGCCATCCCGCACGGGCCAACATCGACCAGCTTCGCCGTGAAATCGGTGTCCGGCGCCGACGACGACGCGTAGAGCGTAAGCGCGATCGGTCCGGTCACTTCCAGATCCTCGGCGAGCGGCTCGGTCGAATATACCAGCACGTCGGAACGCGTCTCGAGGGCCGCCTGATCGAACGCGCCGCCCGAGAGCGCGGCCGGATAGCAGCATAGCCCGCCGCCGGCGGTCGGAACGGGATCGAGAGGATTGTAGAGAAACGAATCGGGCGTCTCGCTTCCGGGAGAATCCGTCGAGAGCGCGCCGTCGCCGGCGGCGGAGTTGGCGCGGCCGCGGCTGTGCAGGAAGTAGCGGCGAAATTCGGTGCCGGGAATCGGCCATTCGCTTTCGTCGCGCCACTGATTTATTCCCATCACGAATATGCGCACATTCGGCGCCTGCGCAACGTTCTTGCCCTTCAGATGACGATCGAAGAAGCGCAGTTGCTGTCCGTCGATATCCGCCGACACCGCGCCGGTCTGATAGCCGAAATCCACCGCGCCGACCTGATTCGCGAACGGCACCGCATGATTCCACGGCCCGATCATCAGCCGCTGTCCGGCGCGCGCCGCGTCCGTCGCGCCGCGCGCGCGCATCCCGAGGTAATTGCGGATCGTTCCGCCCTGAAAGATGTCATACCATCCGCCGATATTGAGCGCGGGAACGTTGATCTTCGCGTGATTCGCCTCGATCGACAGCGCGCGCCAGTAGTCGTCGTACGCGGGATGCTTTAGCCAATCGAAAAAGTACGGCGCGCCCGCGCGGAAGATCGGGAACTCGGCGAGTGGGCGATACTGCATCGCCTCGAGCATCGTGTCGATCGAGCCGACCGTGCGGATCAGCTCGGGAGTCGCCGCGGGATTGTTCTCACGCTCGCGCAGCAGCCGCGCCGGCGCGAGCGCCGCCATCGTCCATGACACGTTGAAGAACAGCGCGAACGCGCCGCCCTGATAAGTCCATCCGTCGTGATAGTCGCTCGCCGTGATCGACGGAACCATCGCCTTGAGCGACGGCGGCGTCTGGGTCGCGGCGAGCCACTGAGTCGCGCCCATGTACGATGCCCCATAGGTGCCGACCTTGCCGTCGCTCCACGGCTGATGCGCGGCCCATTCGATCGTGTCGTAGCCGTCGCGAGCCTCGTCGGTGAAGCAATTGAAGACTCCATCAGAGGCAAAGCGCCCGCGGCAGTCCTGGACCAGGACGTTGTAGCCGGCCTCGGCGGCGCGAAACGCGTCGAGCGTCATCGCGAACACCATCGGCATCGACTTGTTATACGGCGTGCGGTTGAGCAGCACGGGAAGCTTCTCGGGAGTATCGGCGCGGTAGAGATCGGCGCGCAGGACGGCGCCGTCGCGCATCGGCACGGCGATATTTTTCTCGACGATTATCCGGGTCATCGGCAGGTCTCCTGAATGTCGCGCAAAAACCATCCACAGATTACACAGATTTCACCGATTGTCAGACCCAAAAGGACTTCGCGGCGGCGCGGGCGCGCCGGCGCGAAGATTCTTCTGAAATCTCTTAATCGGTGTAATCTGTGTAATCTGTGGATTCTTCCTGTGCAACATTCGCGGGCCGCCGCCTCGTCCATTTGGGTGCGAAATGAGTGAGCAAATGCACTTGATGATCGACCGGATCGACACGCCGATCGGCGCACTCACGATCGCCGCCGACGACGAGGGAAATCTGCGCGCCGCGGATTTCGAAGAGTATGAAGCGCGGATGAATCGGTTCTTGCGCCGGCGTTACGGCGCAGACGGTTATGCGCTCGAACCGGCGCGCGCTCGCGGCGCTGTCGCGGAAAGTATCGCCGCCTATTTCGCCGGACAGCTCGACGCGATCGACAAGATCTCCGTGCTCACCGGCGGAACTGAATTTCAGCAGCAGGTCTGGGGCGCATTGCGCAAGATTCCGTGCGGCACCACGCTGTCGTATGGAGCGCTAGCCGCACGGATCGGCCGTCCGGCGGCGGTTCGGGCTGTCGGACTTGCCAATGGCTCAAATCCAATCCCGATCGTGATTCCGTGCCATCGCGTGATCGGCTCGGACGGCACTCTTACCGGTTACGGCGGCGGCCTGCCGCGCAAGCGCTGGCTGTTGGCGCATGAAGGCGTCGAGTTGCCACTCGGACGAGGAGAAAGTCCGGCGCTCCGCTGATCGGCGCATCGTACCGTCCTGACGCCTGCCCCGGTGCTGCACGGGACGGTCAACTTGAGGCGGAACCTGCGCTCCAGGATCCGGATCGGTTGTGTGCTCGAAACTGTCTGAAATCTCTTAATCCGTGTAATCTGCGTAATCTGTGGATTCTTCTCTTAAGAGAATCGCGATCGCGACCGTCGCGATGCTGATGCTTGCACGGGCGGCATTTTGCGCCGACACCGGACTGCTCAAACTCGACGTCATGGGCGAGATCGGCGCGGGCGCGGCCAACGCCGCGCAAGTGATCACCCCCGATGGAAAAGTCGCCGGCGAGGTGCGCCCCGGCGCGACGCTCGCGCTCAAGCCAGGCGCCTACAAGCTGGTGCTTCCGATCGTCGGCGGCAGTATCACCAAGGACGACGTCCAAATCGTGGCGGGCCGCACCCATACGGTGCTGATCGCGAACGTCGCGGTGATGCAGGTAAGCGTAACCGACAAGCATGGCAAGGATCCCGGGTTCGG
>DATLTX010000210.1:0-4167 GCA_035533435.1 Binataceae bacterium (SeqCode) | reverse complement strand
TCGTACGGCGCGCTCGGCCTCGAGCTGATGCGCGTGGGCAAGAGCGCGGCCGAGACGCTGCGCGGACTGCTGGCCGCCGACGATCATCGCGAGCTCAGGCAAGTCGCGATGGTCGATGCGCGCGGCGGAGTTGCGGCGCACACGGGAGCGCTTGCGATAAAGCCCGCCGGGCATATCGTCGGCGAACAATTATCGGTGCAGGCAAACATGATGCTGCGCGATACGGTGTGGCCCGCGATGGCGCGCGTATTCGCCGATACGCGCGGGGAACTTGTCGATCGGATGCTGGCGGCGCTCGACGCGGCCGAAGCCGAAGGCGGCGATATCCGCGGGATGCAATCGTCGGCGCTCCTCGTCGTCGGTGCGCATTCGACCGGCAGGCCGTGGGCCGACAGGATTTTCGATCTCCGCGTCGATGACCATCGCGATCCGCTGCTGGAGCTGCGCCGGCTCGTCGCGGTGCGCCGCGCATATCTGCACATGAGCGCGGCGGATAGGGCATTCGCGCGCGGCGATGTCGCGCAGGGGAACCTCGACTACGAAGCGGCCGAGCGCCTTATCGGCGACAATCCCGAGATGCGCTATTGGCATGCGATCGCGCTTGCCTCGGTGGGGCAGCTCGATGCGGCCACGCCGATCCTGCGGGAGTTGTTTGCGCGCGACCCGAATTGGCGCACGCTAACGACGCGGCTCCCGCGCGGGATGTTTCCGCGGCTCGACGACGCGGCGCTCGCGCGGATTTGCGCAATCGAGTCCTAAGCGATCGTTTAATAGCCGCTTGGACCGCTGCGGGTCCCTGCGGTAGTGTTTTAAGTGCTTCGCATTACGCATCGACGTATCGAGGAGAATCGTGACCTATGCCTCAAGCCGAGGGTGCTCGCGCTCAGCCGGAAAGCGCGGCGCGAGTCGAATACGAACTCCAGCTCTACTACTGGATGAAACTGATTCGGGCGTTCGAGGATCGCGTCTCGCGGCTCCATCGCCAGAACAAAATCATGGGCGGCGTCTATTCGGGCGCGGGCCAGGAAGCGATCTGCACCGGAATTTGCGCGCCGCTGAAGGACGGCGATTTCGTCGCGCCACTGCATCGCGATCTCGGCGTATTCCTGGTGCGCGGATGCGACCCCGGACGCCTGATGGCGCAGCTCATGGGCAAGGAGACCGGGCTTTCGCGCGGCAAGGATTCGTTCCTGCATGGCGGCGACATGGAGCACCTGATCTTCGGATCGACCTCGATGCTGGGGTCGTCGCTGCCGGTCGCGGTCGGCGCGGCGCTCAAGTTCCGGATGAAGCGCGACAAGAATATTGCGGTTGCGTTTTTTGGCGAGGGCGCCTCGTCGCGTGGCGACGTTCACGAGGCGATGAACTTCGCCGGCGTGCAAAAGCTGCCGGTCCTGTTCGTATGCGAGAATAATCGCTACGCCTACTCGACCCCGCTCGAAAAACAGATGGCGATCGAAGACGTCGCCGACCGCGCCGTTGCCTACGGCTTCAAGGGCCACGTCGTTTCGGGCAACGATCTGCTGGCCGTGCTCGAAGTGAGCGAGCGGGTGATCGCCCAGGTTCGCGCGGGCGGCGGTCCCGCGCTAATCGAGTGCAAAACCTATCGCTACCGCGGGCACAGCGAGCACGACGCGGCGCTCTATCGCGATCAGGAAGAGCTGCTCCAGTGGCAGACCCGCGATCCGATTCCGCAGTACGAGTTGTTCCTCGGAAAGAGGGGCCACGACTTGAAACACATCCGCGAGCAGATGGACGAGCGGACCCATCGCGTGCTCCAGGAAGCGGTCGATTTCGCCGAGCAGAGTCCGCTGCCAAAATCTGAAGAAGTACTTGAAGATTTGTACGCGCCCACCAGCGGCGCGGCCCCCAAGGGCAAGTAAAGGCGTCAAGCGATGGAAATGACCTATATCAAGGCGATCAATTCCGCCCTGATGGAAGAGATGCGCCGCGACGACAGTGTCTTCATGATGGGCGAAGACGTCGGCGAGCTCGGCGGCGCTTTCAAAGCCACCGAAGGCCTGCTCGAGGCGTTCGGCGAAGAGCGCGTCATCGATACTCCCATCTCAGAGGCGCTGATCGTCGGCGCGGGAATCGGCGCCGCCGTGCTCGGGATGCGCCCGGTGCTCGAGATGCAGTTCGCCGACTTCATCTCGTGCGCGTTCGATCAGATCGTCAACATGGCCGCCACCACGCGCTATCGCCACGGCGGCCGCGCGCAGTGCCCGATCGTCGTGCGCGCTCCGTCAGGCGCGGGAATTCATGGCGCGCTGTTCCATTCGCAAAACCCCGAAGCATGGTTCACCCGCGTGCCGGGTCTGAAGGTGGTCGCGCCCGCTACCGTCTATGACGCCAAAGGGCTTTTGAAGGCCGCGATTCGCGACAACAATCCGGTCATCTATTTCGAGCACAAACGGCTCTACCGCAGTATCAAGGAAGATCTGCCCGACGCCGATTTCACCGTGCCGATCGGAGTAGCCGAGGTGCGCAGACCGGGCTCCGACCTTTCGCTTATCACCTACGGCGGCACGCTCGGCCAATCGATCGACGCGGCGAAAATTGTCGAGAAGGAAGACGGGCTCGCCGTCGAGGTGCTCGACTTGCGCACGCTCCTGCCGCTCGATCGCGACGCGATTCTCGCCACCGCGCGCAAGACCGGAAAGGTGCTGATCGTCCATGAAGATCGCCTGACCGGCGGAATCGGCGGAGAAGTCGCCGCGATTGTCGGCGAGCACGCCTTCGAGTCGCTCGACGGACCCGTGCGCCGGCTCGCCGCGATGGATACCCACGTCGCCTTCAGTCCGCCGCTCGAAGAAGCCATTTTGCCCAACACCAACAAGATCGTCGATGCGATCCGCAGCCTCGCGGCCTACTGACATGAGTATTGAAGTCACGATGCCCCAGATGGGCGAGAGCGTGGTCGAAGGAACTATAGCCAAGTGGCTGGTCAAGGAAGGCGACGTCGTAACCGAAGACCAGCCGCTGTGCGAAATCTCGACCGACAAAGTCGATACGGAAATTCCGTCGCCCGGCGCCGGACGAATCGCGAAAATTGTTGCTCAGGAAGGGCAGACCCTGCCGGTCGGAGCGGCGCTCGCGATAATTGAATCAGCAGGCGCTCCCGCGGCCGTTGCCAAACCGCCGCTCGCGCCCGCATCCAAACCAGAATCGAAGCCCGCGCCGTCGCCGTCGCCCACTCCGATTCGCGAGACCCGTCCAGCGCCAGCGCCGCGCGCCGAGCCTCGGGTTGCCGCCGCGCTCGCCGAGTCAGTCACCGCCGCCGAGGAGGACGGTGAGCATCGCCGCTACTCGCCCGTTGTCATGAAGATGGCGGCGGAGCATCGCATCGATCTCGCCCGTATCACCGGCACCGGAATCGGCGGAAGGGTCAGCAAACGCGACCTCACTCGCTACCTCGATTCCCTGCGCGCCGGCGGCGAGCGTTCGAGCGCCGCCAACGGCGCGGCGAAGCAGGATGGCGCTCCGGTTTCAGCCTCGGCGAAGCTCGCGCTGGCGCCGGCGCCCGCCGCGCCAACTACGGGCGGCGCGTTTCATCCTCCCGTCTATCAACCGCGCCAGGGCGATATCGTCGAGCCGTTCACGCGCCGGCGCAAGCTTATCGCCGAGCACATGGTCTTCTCGAAGACTCATTCGCCCCACGTGCCGACCGTGGCCGAAGTCGATATGACGCGAATCTCGCGTCTGCGCGACAATCACAAGGCGGCATTCGCCGCGCGCGAGGGGTTTGCGCTCACGATGCTGCCGCTGGTCGCGGCGGCGACGGTGCGCGCGCTCAAGGAATTTCCGCGGATGAACGCCTCTGTGGTCGGCGACGCGATTGTGATCCGGCGCGAGATCAATCTGGGAATCGCGATGGACTCCGACGAGGGCCTGCTCGTGCCGGTCTTAAAGCGCGCCGAGGGAATGTCGGTCGTCGGGATCGCGCGCGAGATCGCGGCGCTCCAGCGCAAAGTAGCCGACCGGAAAATCACTCCCGACGATCTCGCCGCCGGCAGCTTCACGCTCTCGAATCCGGGCCGCGAAGGAAACCTTTACGGCTTCGCGATTATCAATCAGCCGCAAGTCGGCATCCTGCGCATGGGCGAGGTCAAGAAACGCCCGGTCGTGATCGAAGTCGATGGTGAAGACGCAATCGCGATTCGCATC
>DATLTX010000209.1:0-23735 GCA_035533435.1 Binataceae bacterium (SeqCode) | reverse complement strand
TGCTGCTTAGCCTGGCCCTTACCGGGGCCCTCGCCGGGTGCGTCGCGGAACGGGCTTAAGCGCCCAAACCAAAATCCGAGACGAACGCCCCGGGCGGTGGGCCGATGAAGCCGCCCGGGGCGTTTTCTTTTTTGCGCCACTAGCGATGTCGGTCCACGCGGGGATGAGGAGTGACTGAACCTATGGCTACCGAAACCGCCGCCCACACCGAATCCGACTGGGTACGGATTTTCGACACCACCCTGCGCGACGGCGAGCAATCGCCCGGATGCACGATGAACGTCGAGGAAAAAGTCGCACTCGCGCGCCAGCTCGAGCGGCTTAACGTCGATGTAATCGAAGCCGGCTTCGCCGCGTCCTCACCCGGCGATTTCGAGTCAGTGCGCCGCGTCGCCGAGGCCGCGCGCGGTCCGATCGTCCTGTCGCTTTCGCGCACGCGCGAGGAAGACGTCGATTCGGCGCTGCGCTCGGTCGATAAATCCGATCGCCCGGGGATTCACATCTTCATCGCGACTTCGGATATCCATCTCAAGTACAAGCTCAACATGACGCGCGAAGACGTGCTTGACGCGGCGACCTGGGCGGTCACCCGCGCGAAGAAGCATCTCGATTATATCGAGTTCTCGTGCGAGGACGCCTCGCGCTCGGACTGGGACTACATGGTCACCGTCTGCACCAGCGTCATCGCGGCGGGCGCCACGACGATCAATCTGCCCGACACGACAGGGCACGCGATTCCTGAAGAGTTCGGGCGGATGTTCGCCTATATGCGCGAGCACGTTCCGGGCGCCGACAAAGTAATTTGGAGCGCGCATTGCCATAACGATCTGGGCCTGGCGGTCGCCAATTCGCTGGCGGCGGTGCGCAATGGCGCACGCCAGGTCGAGTGTACGATCAATGGAATCGGCGAGCGCGCCGGCAACTGCTCGATGGAAGAAGTCGTGATGGCGCTGAAGACGCGACACGATCTGATGGGCGTGCAGTCGCGCGTCAATACGCGCCAGATCTATCCGGCCTCGCGCCTGCTGTCGCAGGTGATCGGACAGCCGGTTCCAGCCAACAAGCCGATCGTCGGCGACAACGCGTTCGCGCACGAAGCCGGAATCCATCAGGACGGCGTGCTCAAATACAAGCTCACCTACGAGATAATGAAGCCCGAGGACATCGGGATTCCGTCGAACAAGCTGGTGCTGGGGAAGCATTCGGGCCGCCACGCGTTCGCGAATCGGCTCAACGATTTGGGCGTCGATACCGATTCGGTCGATATCAACAAGGCGTTCGCCGAGTTCAAGGCGCTCTGCGACAAAAAGAAAATCGTCTATGACGACGATATTCTGGCGCTGGTGACCGAAGAATCGCGCCGCACGATTGACCACTTCGAGCTGGTCGATATGCGTGTCTCGTCGTCATCGTCCAAGGCGATGCCGCATGCCGAAGTCACGATGCGCGTGGCCGGTGTCGAAAAAACCGCCGAGGCGGAAGGCGACGGGATGGTCGATGCCGCCTACAAGGCGATCTACAAGATCGCCGGTATCCAGCCCGCGCTCGAACGCTACGCGGTCAAGGCGATCACCGGCGGAACCGACGCGCTCGGCGAAGTTAGCTGCCTGGTGCGCGAGAATGGGATGACGGTCGCCGGCACCGGAGCGCATAGCGATATCGTGACCGCATCCGCGCTGGCGCTGGTTAACGCGCTCAACCGTCTCAAGGTACGAAAGCATCAGCCGCTCAAGCCGACCACCGACGTGCCGTAACCGCGCGGGACTTGCCGCAATTGTCGCGTTCGGCTAAGTGCTAGGGGACTTGAATTTCAAAGTTCATCCGTTCCTCGCAATCGTGGTGACGTGGGAGCGGTGACAAAACCCAAGTCTCGCGAAATCGCAAACGATCAGGATCTCCGCGCTCCTTCATGGCCTACAAAATTCTAGTTCTCAAGGGTGACGGTATCGGCCCCGAGGTCGTTGGCGAAGCCCTCCAAGTCCTCAAGGTGATCGCGCGCCGCTCGGCAATCGATATGGACTTCAAGGAAGCGCATATCGGCGGCCATGCGATCGATCAGTTCGGCACGCCGATGCCCGAAGACACGCTCAAGCAGGCGCAGGACAGCGACGCGATTCTGCTCGGCGCCGTCGGCGGCCCAAAGTGGGATAATTTCAACGCCACGGTGCGCCCCGAGCAGGCGCTGCTCGGCCTGCGCAAGGCGCTGGGACTGTTCGCCAACGTGCGGCCGGTGCGCGCGGTCAAAGAATTTCTCTCCGCGTCGCCGCTCAAGCCCGAGATTATCGGCGCCGTCGATTTGGTCGTGATCCGCGAGCTGACCGGCGGCATCTACTACGGCCAGCCCAGCGAGAAGCGCCAAGGCAAGGACGGCCGCGAGGCGGTCGATACCTGCTTCTACACCGAGGCGGAAATCGCGCGCGTGCTCCGCTTCGGTTTCGAACTCGCGCGCAACCGGAAGAGAAAGCTGACCTCGGTGGACAAGGCCAACGTGCTCTCGACCTCGCGGCTGTGGCGCGAGATCGCAACCGAGCTCGCAATGGAATTCAAAGATGTCGCCTGCGAGCATCAGCTCGTCGATTCGATGGCGATGCATCTGCTGCGGCGTCCCAAAGACTTCGACGTCATCGTGACTGAAAATTTGTTCGGCGATATCCTGACCGACGAGGCCTCGGTGCTCGCGGGCTCGATGGGTTTGCTGCCGTCAGCGTCGCTCGGCGAGGAACTCAACGGCGCCGGCTACCGGGTCGGACTATACGAGCCGATTCACGGCAGCGCGCCGGATATCGCGGGCCGCGACGAGGCCAATCCGCTGGCCGCGATTCTGTCAGCCGCGATGCTGCTGGAGCATTCGCTCGGGATGCGCTCGGAGGCGGAGATTATCGAGCAGGCGGTCGATGCAGTCGTCAAGGACGGCCATCGCACCCGCGACCTGGCCGGCGGAAGCGGCACCAAAACGGTCGGATGCAAGGCGATGGGCCGGCTGGTGAGGGAGAAAATCGAGAGCCTGGACGCCTGATGAGTAATGCCTTCGAACCGAAAGTGGCCGTCGTTGGCGCCACCGGTGCGGTCGGCAACCAGATTGTCGAATTGATCGCCGCGCGAGCCTTTCCGCACTCCGATCTCAAACTGTTCGCCGCCAGCGCCGGATCTTCCGGCACGCTCGAAGCCGGCGACGACGAATATCTGATCGAGCAGTTCGAGGAACCCGGCGATCTCGCCCACTACGACGTCGCGTTCCTTGCGGTGCCGGAAGACCCGGCGCTCGAGATTATCAACGCGCGCCCCGGTCCGCTGCTGATCGATCTCAGCTCCTGCTCGCGCGCGCCGACCGACGCAATTGTGTCGCCCGGCGTAACCTCGCGCGCGCGAGTCGCCGCGCTACGCGGGCGCAAGCTCTATGCAACGCCAAATCCCGTCGCGCACGCCCTGGCGCTATGCCTGGGCGCGATCGGACCGGTCGCATCGGCGGCGGCAACGGCGATGCAGGGTGCGTCGGCGCGCGGGCGCCAGATGATCGCGCGCACCGTCGATCAAACCACCGACCTGCTCGCCGCGCGCCTTGCCCTTGAGGAAGACGATACCCAGCGCGCATTCAACGCGTTCGCGCGCGAAACCGAACGCGCCATCGCCGGACGAATCGCCGAGCAGACGCGCGCGATGCTCTCGTGGCCCGCGGCTTCGCTCAGCGTGCAACTGGCCGCGATACCGCTGCTGCACGGCACGATGCTCGCGGTGAATGTGCGCGAACCGGCCCAGGGGTGGATCGACGCGCTGCGCACAGCGCCCGGCATCCTGATGGTCGAGGAATCGGAACCGCTGTCGGTGATCGACGCGATTGGCCAGGAAGCGATTATCGTTCGCGCCGAGCATCACGCCAGCGGCGCGGAGATCATGTGCGCGTTCGACAACGCGCGGATCGCGGCGCTGGGCGCGCTCTGGATTGCCGAAACCTTCGCACTCGACTCTCCGGCGGGCAACTGAAACGCCGCTCGAGCTCGCCTGAAACTATTGGGACGGGCGCTGCGATGCTCGTAAAGCTGACTCTCGAATACGACGGCACCGCTTACTGCGGATGGCAACTGCAAGCGGGGCAGGACTCGATTCAGGGCCGTATCGAGGCGGCGCTCGCGCAGATCTTCGGAAGCCTTGTGCGGGTGTACGGCTCGGGCCGCACCGACGCGGGAGTTCACGCGCGCGGCCAGGTCGCCGCCATTCGGCTGCCGCGCGAATTTCCGCTGGACAAACTGCAGGGCGCACTCAACGGAATTTTGCCGCGCGACATCGTGATTCTCGAAGCCTGTGCCGCATCCGATAACTTCGATCCGCGCCGCGACGCGCAGTCGCGCGTGTACGAGTACCGCGTGCTCAACCGCGCGATCGCGTCGGCCTTCGAGCATCGCTACGCGTACCTGGTGCGCGACGCGCTCGATCGGTCGGCGATGCGCTCAGCGGCGGCGGTGTTTATCGGCGAACACGATTTCGCCGCGATGCGCACGCTCGGCTCGAACGAGAGCACGACGATGCGCCGCGTGATCGCAAGCGACTGGCAGCGCGAGGGCGAGATGCTCATCTATCGCGTCGAAGCGTCGAGCTTCCTGCGCCACATGGTGCGCACGATGGTGGCGGCGATGATCGAGGCGGGCCGCGGGCGAACTGGCGCCGGCGAAATTGCGGCAATTCTCGCCTCAGGCGATCGCGCCCGCGCACCGGCCGCGGCTCCGGCCTGCGGACTCTATCTCACCGAAGTGCGTTACTGAATGTCGGCGAGTGCGCGGAAGTGCCTGTCTTAGCGAAGCGCACGGAACCTTGGCCGCGCAAACCCCGCTCTGCGTGAGGTTATAGCGGTAACCTGTTCAAAAACTCGCTCGATTTCTAGGAAATGTGCACAGATCGCGCATCCTTCCCCTTGAAAAACGACTGCCACTTCGTCACCCTCTCTCAAAGCCCGCAAATCGGGCCGCAAGGAGGAGGATGATGACGCAGTCGCAGGTAGCAGCCCATATGGCTGACAAACTCGGAGTCTCCAAGAAGCAAGGCAAGGCGGCGCTCGAAGAGCTTACCGCTTTGGTGGTCCGCGAACTCAAGAAGGAAGGATCTCTGCGTCTGGCCGGGCTCGGAATCTTCCGCAAGCGCCAGTCCAAGGCGCGGATGGGACGCAACCCGGCAACAGGCGAGGCGATCAAGATCCCGGCGCGCACCCGACTTCGTTTCACGCCTGCCAAGGCGCTCAAGGATTCGGTACTCGGCGCGAAGCGCAAGTAAGAGGAAGTGTAAAATCGGCCGCGACCGCGCGCCGATCGGCTTTCAGCAAGCCGCAGGGCCGAGAACGCCTTGCGGTTTGTTATTTTCGGCGAACGCAGAGCGCGCGCGAGCGGCTATGATTTCGCGCCCGGGTTCTTGCGCGCGGCGCGCGCCCGCTCGAGCCATTCGCGAATCCGAATTTCGTAGCCGCGCTGGCTCGGCTCGTAGTAAATTCGCTCACCGAGTTCGGCGGGCAGATACTGCTGGCTCGTGACCGCGTCCTCGTAGTCGTGCGGATAGCGATAGTCCTTGCCGTAGCCCAGCCCCTTCATCAGCCCGGTCGGCGCGTTGCGCAGATGCATCGGCACCGGCATCGCGCCGCGCTGCGCGTCCTCGCGCGCCCGATTCATCGCAATGTACGAGGCATTCGATTTCGGCGCGCAGGCAAGATAGGTGACGCCCTGCGCGAGCGGAATCACGCCCTCGGGCAGCCCTACGAAATCGATCGCGTCTTTGACCGCGAGCGCGATCTGCAGTGCGCGCGGGTCGGCATTGCCAATATCTTCGGAAGCGAAGATCACCATCCGCCGCGCGATGAACAGCGCGTCTTCGCCGGCTTCGACCATCCGCATCATCCAGTACAGCGCGGCGTCGGGGTCGCTGCCGCGCATGCTCTTGATGAAGGCCGAGATGACGTTGTAGTGCTCCTCACCCGCGCGATCGTAGAGGAGAGCCTTGTGCTGGGCGGCCTCGCGCACCGCCTCGGCGGAAATTACTTTCGCGTCCGCCTGCCCGGCCAGCTCGGCCGCGATCTCGAGGGTGTTGAGCGCGCGGCGCGCGTCGCCGCCCGAAAAGCGCAGCAACTCGTCCATCGCGCCGTCGCCGAGTGAAAATTCCTTCGCGCCGAGCCCGCGCTCGCGGTCTTCGAGCGCGTGCGTGATTATCGTGCGCAGCGCTTCTTCGCTGAGCGCGTTCAAAACGATCACCCGCGCGCGCGACAAGAGCGGCGAGATTACCTCGAACGAGGGATTCTCGGTCGTCGCGCCAATCAGCGTGATGAGCCCGCTCTCGACGTGCGGCAAAAACGCGTCCTGCTGCGCGCGGTTCCATCGATGAATCTCGTCGATGAACAGTACCGTGCGCTTGCCGCTCTCGAGCGCGCGGCGCGCCTCCTCGACCGCGTCGCGCAGGTCGGCGATTCCCGCGCTGACCGCCGAGAGGCGATGGAACTCGGCGCCCGATTGCTGCGCGAGCAGGATTGCGAGCGTGGTCTTGCCCGCGCCCGGCGGTCCCCACAGGATCATCGAGTGCAGGTTGTGCGACGCAACCATCCGGGTCAGCAGCTTGCCGGGTCCGAGCAGATGCTCCTGCCCGATCACGTCCTCGAGCCGCGCGGGCCGGATCCTGTCGGCAAGCGGCTGCGCAAGCGGAGTGCGCGGCGTGAAGAGCTCGCCCGTGCCCGATGGTTTCCTGCGCGCCACGAGAGCGACGCTAGCATAGCGAACGCCCAAACTCCGCCCGCCATTGGGCTGGCACCGGCCCTTGAGCGACCGATTGCGCTGGTGGCGGTGGGTGTTCTAGCCTCGATGCCGGGCTGGACAGGAGCCGGCACCCGCATATGATCGTCGGAATCGATATCGGCGGTTCAACCACGGATGCCGTGGTTTTAGAAAACGGCGGACTTCACGTCGTCACTATCGAAGCGAACGACCCCGTCGCCGCTGCCGCCGGAGCGCTGGGCAAACTGATCGCGGAGTTCGGTATCCGGCTCGAGGATATCGAGCGGGTCGCCGCAACCGGCGCTGGCTCGCGCGTGCTCGGCGAATCTCTGCTCGGACGCCCGGTGCTCAAAGTCAACGAGTTCACTGCGATCGGCGTGGGCGGAACTTCGCTGGCCAAGCTGGAACAGGCGCTGGTGGTTTCACTCGGCACCGGCACCGCGATCGTTTCGGTCATGGCCGGCAAGATTCAGCACTTCAGCGGCACCGGAGTGGGTGGAGGAACGCTGCTCGGACTGGCCCGGCACATGCTCGGCGTGGTGACGATCGAGCGGCTCGAGGAGCTGGCGCGCAAGGGCGATTTGCGCCGCGTCGATTTGACCGTGCGCGATATCGCGGGCGGCCCGATCGGCGATTTGCCGCCCGGAACCACGGCCGCGAATTTTGGCAAAGTAGGCGCCGACGCGACGCAGGAGGACAAGGCGCTCGCGATCATGAACATGATCGTCGAGTCGATCGGAGTGCTGAGCCTCGCCAGCGCGCGCGCGTGCGGGCAGGAAAATATCGTCCTGACCGGCAAACTCTCGCGGCTGTTCCGTTTCATGCAGGAAGCCAAGCGCCTCGACTTCCCGTTCGGGCGCCGTTTCGTAATTCCCGAGCACGCCGATTACGCCACCGCGATCGGCGCCGCCCGCACCGCGCTCAATCAATAGCGGTCGGCAATCACGCTCAAAACGTCGGCTTTACTTTCAGCCACTGTCGATTGGCGAAGCTGAAGATGTACTCCCGGCGCGGGCGCGCCGCGCTGCGATTGGACGGCGTGAAGTTTGGTTGTGTCATTCGCGCGCGCCCTTCGGCAGGCTCCGGGCAGGCTCCGGCTGCCGCGCGCGACGAATCCCGTTGGCTCCGCGCTCCATTCATAGGCAGCGCAGATGGTTTGCTTGCAATCGCGAATCTCATTGGTGGGGCGGGCCTCTGGCCCGCCATCGACGGCGGGCGAGACGCCCGCCCCACCAATGTCAGCCCGAGAGAAGCGGGATTCACCGCGCGGCAGCGACGCGAGGGAAAAACAAATGTGCGACGCGCGGCGGCAGTGGGATGCGAACAGCGTCCCTCAGAAAACCCCTCGGTTCATCAAGCCGACCCAGCTCCGGGGACTTCATTTTCAGGGCGATTCCGTTCCAAGTTGCGCGCCGATGACGCTACAATGCGGTCGCTGAGGGACGGTGCGCGGTGATTCGCGCCGGAGAAATCTCGCACAGGAAATATCGCATGGCTTCAGAATTGCTCAAGGGTTTCCGGATGCTCGATCTTGCCGACGAGAAAGGCGCGCTGTGCGGCAAGATCTTTGCCGACATGGGCGCCGAGGTGATCAAGATCGAGCCGCCGCGCGGATGCTCGACGCGGACGATTCCGCCGTTCCTCGAGGATTTGCCCGGTTCCGATCGCAGTCTCTACGCGATCGCCTATCACGCGGGAAAAAAATCCGTGAGCGCTAATCTCGACCGGCCCGAGGGCCGCGAGATCGTTGCCGCGCTCGCCGCCAAGTCCGATTTCCTGGTCGAGTCGTACGACCGCGGCTACCTCGAATCGATCGGGCTCGGCTACGCCGCGCTGGCAAAAAAAAATCCGCGCCTCATCTACACCTCGGTCTCTCCGTTCGGCGACACCGGCCCCGCCCGCGACTACAAGTGGGCCGATATCATCAGTTGGGCAGCGGGCGGCGCGATGTACATGATGGGCGAGGAAGGCAAGCCTCCCCTCCAGATGAGCCTGCCACAGGCCGGCTTGCACGCGGGCGGCGAGGCGTCGGTCGCCTCGATGATTGCGCATCAGGCCCGCGAGCGCGACGGAATCGGCCAACAAATCGTCGTCAACATGCAGGCCTGCATCGTGTGGACGCTGATGAACGAGCAGGCGATGCCGATCCTGCACGGCGATCATATCCAGCGCACGGGAGTCTTCACCGGATCGAAAGACACGCGGCGCAAGATGGTTTACCGATGCAAGGACGGCCATATCTCGACGATCATCGCGGGCGGCACGCTCGGCGGCGCATCGACCAAGGCGCTCGTCGCATGGATGGACGAGGCGGGCTTCGCCGCGCAGTGGATGGTCGAAAAAGATTGGGCGGCGTGGGTGCCCGGGATGTTCATGGCGCTGACCGAGCGCGACCATTTCGAAATCAGTGACCTCGAAGAGCGAATCCAGAAGTTTTTCCTGACCATGACCAAAAAGGAAATCTACGACGGCACGCTCAAGCGGCGCATCCTGCTCGCCCCCGTCGCGACGGCGGCCGATATCGCCGCCGATCCGCAGCTCAAGGCGCGCGAGTATTTTGTCGAGGTCGAGCACGACACGCTCGGCAGAAAGATGACGCTGCCCGGAGCGTTCGCGAAGCTCAGCCGCACGCCGCTCGGAGCGCCGATTCGCGCGCCAAAAATCGGCGAGCACAACCGCGAGATATACGGCGGACTCCTGGGGTTCAGCGACGCGCGGCAGGGCGAACTTCGCGCCGCGGGCGCAATCTAGGAGGGAAATGGCGATGAGTGAATTCGCGCTGCAAGGAATAAAGATCCTCGACTTCGCGTGGGTCGGAGTCGGGCCAATCACGACCAAGTATTTCGCCGACAACGGCGCTGAAGTGATTCGCGTCGAGTCCGCGTCGCGGGTTGACGTCTTGCGTCTTGCGCCGCCGTGGAAAGACGCTCGGCCCGGAATCAATTCGAGCCAGTTTTTCGCGAGTTACAACACCTCGAAAAAAGGCATCACGCTCGATCTCGGAAAACCCAAGGCGCGCGAGCTGGTCAAGAAGCTGGTGCCGTGGGCCGATATCGTCGTCGAAAGCTTCACCCCCAAGGCGATGCGCAACTGGGGTCTGGACTATCCGAAGCTCTGCGAATTGCGCCCCGATTTGATCATGCTCTCGACCTGTATGCAGGGGCAGACGGGTCCCAACGCGCTTTATCCCGGATTCGGGCAGTTGATGGCGGCGTTGTCGGGCTTTTATTTCATCTCGGGTTACGACGCGGCGTCGCCCTGCCCGCCTTACGGCGCGTACAGCGATTTCGTGGCGCCGCGCTTCTCCACCTCGGTGCTGCTGGCCGCGCTCGATTACCGGCGCCGCACCGGCACGGGCCAGTATATCGATATGTCGCAGTACGAGGCGTCGCTGCATAATCTGGCGCCCGCGTTGATCGATTATTTTGCAACCGGCCGGGTGCTCGGGCCGCGCGCGAATCGCTCCGACCGCTACGCTCCGCACGGCGCATATCCGTGCGCCGATGAAGATGGCAACGACCGCTGGATCGCGATCGCCGTGGCCGATGACGCGCAGTGGACCGCGATGCTGCAAGCGCTCGGCGCGGGTTCCGGCGACTCGCGCTTCGCGTCGCACGCCGAGCGCCTTTCGCGCGCGTCGGCGCTCGACGAATTCGTAGGCTCGCTCACGCGCGCGCACAACGCATACGAATTGACGACCAGGCTGCAAGCGGCGGGAGTCGCCGCGTATCCGGTGCAGAACTGCGTCGATCTGCATCAGGACGAAAACCTGGACGCATTCGATTTCTGGCACTGGCTCGAACATAAGGAGATGGGCCCGTCGGTTTACGAGGGCCTGGAGCATCGGATGAGCCGCACGCCGGGAGAGTTGCGTAGCGCCGCGCCAGTGCTGGGGCAGCATAACGAGGAAGTCTTCTCCGGGATGCTTGGACTCAGCACCGAGGAAATTGAAACGCTCAAAAAGGAAAACGTGATAATATGACGCATCGGCGGCGTAGTCGCCGCTCTGGTTTATCCGCGTTTTCTTGATACCTTGCGCTACGAATTAAAGATCGCGCTTCGCTACCTTCGCGCCCGGCGCAAGGACGCGTTTATCTCGATCACGACGATTTTCACCGCCGTGGGCGTGATGATCGGCGTCGCCGCGCTGACGATCACGCTGGCCGTGATGGGCGGATTCGAGCAGAGCCTCAAACAACGCGTGCTGAGCCTGACGCCGCAGGTGAAAATCGAAAGCACCGAGGGATCGATCGCGCAGTACGCCGAAATCGAGGCGCGCGCGCGCACAGTTGCCGGCGTCGATGGAGCCGACGCGTACGTGGTCGGCCAGGGTATGCTTAGCTCGGGACGCGGGATCGGCGGCGTGGTAGTGCGCGGCGTCGAACCCAACAATCCTGTGGTCGGCAAGGAATGGGGGCGCTTCGTCGTGCAGGGCGCGCTGGCCGGGCTCGCGAAAGACACTCCGATTGCCGCGCAGGATGGCGCTCAGCCCGCGATGGGCGGCGGACTGGCGATAGGCTCGGGCCTGGCGCGCACGCTCAAGGTCAAGCTGGGGGATCGGCTGCGGATGGTCGCGCCGATTATCGCCGCCGCCGACGGATCGCTATCGACCAAGACCGGCGATTTTACCGTCGCCGCGATCTTCGACTCCGGGCTGAGCTTCCTCGACACGCAGATGGTCTTCATGGACCTGGCGCATGCGCAAAGCTTCTTTGGACGGCCCGGCAAGGCCGACGGAATCGATATCCATTTGTCGAACCTCGACCAGACCGCGGCGGTAACGGCGGCGCTGCGCAGGATTTACGGACGGCCCTATCTGATCCGCAACTGGATCGAGTACAACGAATCGGCATCGGCCGGATTCGAGATGCTCAAGCGGGTTTATGCGATCGTGCTGGTGCTACTGATCGGGGTGGCGGCATTCAACCTGGTCGCGACGCTGATTATGGTGGTGATGGAGAAGCGCAAGGATATCGCGGTGTTGATCTCGATGGGGGCGCAGCGGCGCGACGTGCAGCGAATCTTCAGGCTTAAGGGCCTGATCGTTGGCGCGGCGGGGACCGGCGCGGGCCTGCTACTGGGAGCAATCGGATGCTTCTTGCTCGCGCGCTACCATTTCATTCATATCTCGAAGGAAATTTACGGAATCTCGACGGTGCCGATTTCCGCAAGTCCGATCAATTTCGCGTGGGTAGCCGTAGCCTCGATGCTGCTGTGCTTCGTCGCAACACTCTATCCGGCGCGCCAGGCGTCGCGCGAAATGCCGGTCGAGGTTTTCCGCTCCTGAACCCCTCCTCCTCAACGCCCCATCCGATCCACCTCAACCCGGTTCGCCTCGAACCGCGGCCGTTATTACTGTTCTGAAGCTCGGGGATTTGCCGGCGGCTTTGGCGCAAGCTTTGCCTTGCGCACGACCAGCGTCTCATGGCCGCGCACCTTGATGGTGCGGGCGGGCTCGGAGTGGTTCGACCCAGTCATTTCGGGCCGTGCTGGCCGCGACGAGGTTCGCTTGCGGCGCCAGTTGCTGAGCTCCTCGGAGAGCTTCGACGCAACCGATTCGTTATCGGCACCGTCGCCGGGGTTCATCTTCTCGGGTTCATTACTCATTTCGGTTTCGCTCATACGGGTTGCTTCTCCTGTGACGTGGATCCGTCCTCCTGTCGATCATGACGTTTGGGAAACTTTGCCTGGAATTATACGGATGCTCGAGTAGTGGCGCGGCTTTTCGCGTGGCGGTGAGCCTCAGCGGTCGGTGCTGTATGCCAGGGAATATTTGCGATTGCGGCGCAATCCTGAACCCGCACGAAGATTGTCGATCTGAAATTGAATTACTGGAAGAATGGTTGGCAGCGGTTGAGTCGCGCCGGGCCCGGAGTTCCGGACCCGGCGTTATCAGTAGGTCTTATAGATTGCCTATCACTTAATTCAGGCGGTTTGTCCCGCTGCGCCCTATTGGAACAGGCTCTGCATGCGGAGCGCGAGTCCCATATCTCCAGCGATGCGAAGTTTGCCGGTCATAAATGCCATCTGGCCGTTCAGCTTGCCGCTGAGCATGTCGAGATAGTCCTGCGCCGTCATCGAGATCGTGATGCTCGGCGATGCGGCCGGTCCTTCCTTAACCTCGCAGTTGTCATCTTTGATGATTACGTGCCATTTGCCGCCACCATCACCGGAGAGATCGAACTGGTAGGTCGCATTCAACCCCTTGGCAGCTTCCTTGTTGAAGCGACTCGGCATTACGGCAAAAGCCTCTTTGGCGGACGTGGGTGCTGCTTCAGGCATGGGAAACGAAGACCTCCTGGGGGGAGCGGCCGATGCCGCTTACTGGAAATCATCTAACCGCCCGATCCGTTCGTTGTCAATAGCGCAGACAAGGCTTCATACCTTAAGTTTTGCTTGCGTCGGTCCAGTCACGCACCAATCAAAACCCGAACATGTTTCCCGGCACGACGGTGATCAGGTTTCCGCGCACGATAACCGGCGCGGCGCCCTGGGTGATTGTCACCGCGCGCTGCTTTTCGAGATCGGTTTTCACCGTGCCGTTCAGGTACGCATCTTTTCCGATCACCTTGACCGTCACGTTCGGCAGACCCGCGTTGGCGAGCTGCTGCTGAATCGCGGCCTGCTCTTGCGCCCATACTCCCGTGTCCGTCGTCAGCGTGTTGATCACTTGCACAACGCCCGACACGGAGCGGACGGTGCTTTCGGCGAGCGCCTTGTCGTTGGCGTCGAATACGCTGCCGGTAAGCGTCACCGTGCCGCCGGATGTCGTATAAGCCTTGACCCTGCCCAGTTTGCGATTTCCCTTAAGCGCACTGTTGACCCGATCGAAGAGAGAAGGCGTCGGACGCGGACGCGGCACCGCCGCGACATGCGGACGCTTGCGCACCGCCGGCGCCACCGATGGCGCCGCGGTTGGCGCTGGAGTCGCCGCCGGCGAGGGCGTCGCCGACGAATACTCGGGCGACTCGGTGGGGCTCAGGCTGGCGAGCTTCGCGCTCAGGGCGGACTCGACGGCGGCCTGATCGGCAGCGGTCTGCGCGAAAATTATCGGATAGCTGATTTCCACCTCTCCGCCGCCAAACGGCGTAAACGTCCAGGCGGAGATGTCGTTGACAACCTCGGCGTCGAGACCCGGGTTCGGCGCGGTCGAAGTCTCCACCGACGCCTTCGAGATCGTGCCGTCGGGCTGAATCCTGATCCGCACCAGCATCCCGTCTTTCGTGCTCGAATCTGCGCTGAGCGCGTGCCGATAGGCGTCGAGCAAGGCGGGCTGCCCACTGGCGAAGCTGTTGCGCGCAACGCTTGCGCTCCGCTCGGGCGCGGTTGAGGATTCCCCGGTAACCTGAACTGGAATGCTGCCCGCCAGCACGACCATCGGTGCGGAAGCCGCCGCGGGCGACGCGGCTGCCGATGGCGACGCGCTTGGCGAGGCCGCCGCACCGCCGCTCGGATGACGCGCGGTCAGATGAATGGCGAGCCACGCCCCGCCGATGAGAGCGATCAGCGCCGCGACGATATAGGCAATCAGGCGCAGGAATCCTCCCGCGCCGCCCGTCTCGTCCTCTTCGCCGGCTTCCTGCTCGGGCACCCTGCCCGGAAACTGGCCCGACAACGGCTGCGAGGACATGGCGGTCCGGTCAAGCCCGGGGCTTTGGCGCTGCGTGCTCGGCGCGGGGGACTCGGTCGAGCGAGATTCGCGCGGCGGCGCCGACGCGGCGCTGTCGCCGGTCAGGCGCGCGCCGCAGAAGTTGCAGATCACCTCACCGGGTTCCGCTTTGCCGCCGCAGACCGGACACTCGACCGCGCCGGATTCGCCGCCGGTTCCACCTTGCACAAAGGCCGGATCGGCGCCGACCAGCGCTGTCCCGTCGGTCTCGCAAAAGGTTTCGGAGTCAGGATAGGTTCTGTCGCAGGACGGGCATCTTTTCATTCGAGTGCGCGCGCCTCCATCGGGGCGGGCGTCAAGCCGCCCAAAGCCGCACTGATGATATCCGCGCAGAGCGCGTGACGCCAAGCATTTTTCACGGCGCCGCGGGAGAAATTCCCGCACAAAATCGCAAGCCGCGCTCAGACTTTGGCCATCACCTCGTCGCGCAGCCGCTCCATCTCGGCGAGCTGCTCGCGCGTGGTCGGCGTGGTCCCGAGGATGATTCGCGACACCCCCATCTCAGCGAGCTGGCGAACCTGCTCGATCGTCACTGGACCGCCCAGCCGCGGGCTGACCGTCAACTCGAGCGGCGTCGTGCGGCCGAGCGCCGCTTCATGGCCGCGCAGGCGCGCGATCACCTGGCGAATTTCGGGGATGCTCTCGGCGATTCCGTACCATCCGTCGCCCAGGCGCGCGGCGCGCTTGAGCGACGGCTCGGTATGCCCTCCGAACACGAACGGCGGATGTGGTTTCTGCACCGGCTTGGGCATCATGCGAAAGCCCTCGATACTTACGGTCTTGCCCTTGAAGACGGGATCGGGGCTCGTCCAGAGCGCTTTGAGCAGGCCGACATAGTCGCGCGAGCGCACGGCGCGATCCTTGAAATTCATTCCGACCGCCGAAAACTCCTCCTCGAGCCATCCGATGCCGACGCCAAAGATGAAGCGGCCGCCCGAGAGCACGTCGAGGCTGGCGACCGCCTTCGCCGTCGTGAACGGATTGCGAATCGGCAGCACGTAGATTCCGGTCGCGAGCCGAATCCGCGTCGTGATTCCCGCAATATAGGCGAGCGCAAGCATCGGATCATGCAGCGGAGTTTCCGGCGGCGCCGGCATCCGCCCGCTCGACGAATATGGATAGGGCGATTTGTACTCGAGCGGCAAAATGATGTGCTCGGGGATCCACAGCGATTCGTAGCCGAGCTCTTCCGCCTTGCGCGCGACCGCGCCCAGGCTCGCCGGATTGGTCTGCATCAGGAAGGTCCCGAATTTCATCGCCGCCTCCGTCATTTAGTCGGCTTGACCGCCTTCGAGGCGGAAACCGATTCGCACTTCGACCTGAAATTCCGGCGCGCCGTTTTTATGAACCGCGCCGCGGATATCTTTGACCTCGAACCAGTCGATATTCCTGATCGTTTTCTGCGCCTTGGTCAGCGCATTGCGGACCGCCTGCTGAATACTCTCGTCGGAGACGCCGACGATATCGATTATCTTGTAGCTCTTGTCCGGCATATCAGTTCTCCTTGGCGCCGCGGGCGCTCAGCTTAGCCGCGCTTCAGCTCGACGGCGAAGACGGCGGGATCTTCGATCGTTCGCATATCAAGAATAAACGCATCGTCGGCGATCCGCCCGACAATTCGCGCGCGGCGAAACATCGCGGCGATCGCGCTCGACGAGATTCGCGGGTGCGTGACCTTGACGCCCGCCGAATCCAGCGCCGCGTCGGGCAGCGAGCCCGAACCGATGCGCGAGACAGCCTCCGTCACCTCGACGGTGAACTCGGCGCCGAGCCGCTCGGCGATTATCGCGCAGGCGCGCTGGGCAACCGCGCGCAGCTCGGGCGGCTTGCGGCGCATCAGGCGGATAGTCGGTATTTCATCGGCGATATCGGCCGAGCGCAGATAGATTCTGAGCGTCGCCTCGAGCGCGGCGAGGGTAAGCTTGTCGCAGCGCAGCGCGCGGCGCAGTGGATTCGCTTTCAACTTCGCGACGAGGGCGCGCCGCCCGACGACGATCCCGGCCTGCGGTCCGCCGAGCAGCTTGTCGCCCGAGAAAGTCACCAGCGCCGCACCCGCAGCGATTCGATCCGCGACGATCGGCTCGGGCGGCAATCCAAAGCGCGTCAAATCGACGATCGCGCCCGCGCCGAGATCCTCGACGACATCGAGGCCGTGTTCGCGGCCGATCCGCGCCAGCTCCTCGAGCGGCACTTCGGCGGTAAAACCGACAATTCGGTAATTCGACGGATGCACCTTCATCAGGAGCGCCGTGTCGGGGCCGATCGCGCCGGCGAAGTCGCCCGGATGAGTCCGGTTGGTGGTGCCGACCTCGCGCAGGCGCGCGCCCGCGCGGGTCATCACGTCGGGGATGCGAAACGCGCCGCCGATCTCGATAAGCTCGCCGCGCGAGACTATAACCTCGCGCCCGAGCGCGAGCGTGTTGAGCACGAGCAGCACCGCGGCGGCGTTGTTATTGACGACCGTGGCGGCTTCGGCGCCGGTCAGCGCGCAGAGAATATCTTCGACGAGGGCGTCGCGATCGCCGCGCTCTCCGGATTCAAGATCGTACTCGAGATTCACCGCCGATCGCGCGGCTTCCACGACCGCCTCGATCGCCGACTCGGCTAAAATCGCGCGGCCCAGGTTGGTGTGGAGCACAACCCCGGATGCGTTCACGACCGGGCGCAGATGGGGCTGGTCGGCCGCCGCGGCTTGCGCGGCGCGGGCGACGATTCCGGCGACTAGGGCCGCGCGTTCAGGCTCGCCGCCGCGTCCCGCCTGAAGTTCCTCGCGCAGGGTATCCTGCGAACGTCGCACGAGCATCTTCACATACGCGGCGCCAAGACCCGCCAGGGCGGGTTCGCCTTCGGCCGCGCGCAGGCATTCGTCCAACGACGGCATCGCGCGCAGCGCCTGCGCCCGCGATCCGCCGGCGGCGTCCGATGCGCGCCCGCGCTTTGCCGATCCCGATGCCACAAGCGCGATTATCGGAGAGCGCGCGCCGCGGACGCAAGCGCGATCGCGCGTCGCTAAGCGCCGCTTTCGGGCTCGAAGCCGGCGCGCTCGATCATCTCGCGCGTGCGCGCGTGATCCCATCCGGCGGTGGTCAGGTATCCATTGACGAAAATCGAGTTGACCGCGTTGAACAGGTCGCCTTGGCGCGCGCCGAGGTTGAGTTCGCGGCCGCCTGCCGCGCGAACCTCGCTTTTGGGATTGAGCAGCCGGAACAGGCACGCAGCCTTCAGGCACTTCTCGGGCGTGAGCGCGTTCCTCGCGCCGAGCGGAGTGCCCTTGATTGGCGCCAGGAAATTCACCGGCACCGAGTCGATTTTGAGCCGCCGCGTCGCGAACGCCAGATCGATTATGTCAGCGTCGGTTTCGCCCATCCCGATAATCCCGCCGGAGCAGGTGCTGAGTCCGGCGGCGCGCACGTTTTCGATCGTGCGCACGCGATCGTCGTAGGTATGCGTGGTGCAGATCGCCGGATAGAAGCGGCGGCTCGTGTTGAGATTGTGGTTGATCCATCCGGCGCCCGCGCTTTTGAGCTCATCCGCGTGCTCGCGGCCGAGGAGCCCGATCGACAGGCACAGTTCGAGCTCTGGAAATTCGCCGCGGATCCGAACGCACGCCTCGCCCAGATGCTCGACGTCGCTCTGGGCCGGACCGCGCATGCTGCACACCATGCAATAGCGGCGCGCGCCGCTATCGGCGGCGATTCGCGCGCCTTCGACCAGCGCCGCGATCGGCTGCATCTTGTACACCGGGATGTCGGCTTTCGAGACGCGCGACTGCGAGCAGTAGCCGCAATCCTCGGGGCAGATGCCGCTCTGCGCATTGCGCAGCATGCAGATCTTGACGCGGCGGCCAAAGGCGGCTTCGCGCACGCGGCGCGTCGCGCCAAGAAGATCATCCAGGCGATCGTCGGGGCACGCCAAAATCGCGGCGGCGGTTTGGCGGTCGATTTCGCGTCCGGCTAAAACCTCTTCGACGATCTGCTCGAGATCGATCTGATCGAAACTAATCATCAATCCTTCCATCCGTCAGATTAAGTCTCGCGCGCGATCGTGCGCGCGTGCCGCCCACAAATAAAGGGTCGCGGCAATCCGATCAAGGCGCAATCCGCCCGGCCTTGTTTCTCGTCGTTGTCGATGCTGGTCGATGCTGATCGAGTGGCAGGCGAGCCGGCGATCACACCGGCTCCGCTTGCGCGATCGCTTCCTGCGCCTGCGCGAACATCTTGAGCCGCGTGAGCAGCAGGAATCCGCAGGCCAGCGCGAAGCCCGAACAGATCATCACCGCAATTCGCGGGCTCAGATGCTCTCCCACGAAACCGACCGAGAGGCTTCCGAGCGGCGCGGTGCCGATGAACGACAGCGTGTAGATGCTCATGACGCGGCCGCGCAGCTCGTCGGCGACGAACAGTTGCAGCATCGTGTTGGTCGTCACCATGTGATTCATGAGTCCCGCGCCGATAAACATCTGCGCGATCAGCGACAGCCACATCCATTGGGAAATTCCGAACACGAAGATTGCGCACGCGGTGCAGAACAGCCCGAACACCAGGTTCTGGCGCAGCGCCCGCGGCGCGTCGGAGCGGACATTCATCACGATCGCGGCGGCCACCGCTCCTATTCCCTGCGCCGCCATCAAAAACCCGTAGCCCTTGGCGCCGCTGTGCAGCAGGTCGCGCGCGAACATCGGAATCAGCACCGTGTACTGCATCCCGAAGCCGCTGTTAATCGCGACCAGCAGCATCAGGTAGAAGCTCGGGCGATGCTCCCATACGTAGGTCAGGCCCGCGCGCACCTGCCGGAGCATCACCGCGCCGAACTGGCGGCGCTCGCGCCGCGGGGTGTCCATTTCGAGCAGGCTCCAGATAACCGCAAGGTAGCTGACGCCGTTCAGCAAGAAGCATCCGGCGACTCCGGTGATCGCGATCAGGATACCCGCGACCGCCGGTCCGACCATCCGCGCGCCGTTGAAGATCATCGAGTTCATCGAGATCGCGTTCGGCAGGTCTTCCTTGCCGACCATCTCGACCACGAACGCCTGGCGCCCCGGCATGTCGAACGAGCTGACCAGCCCGTTAAGCGCGGCCAGGATCATGACGTACTCGACCTTCACCACGCCGGCCCAGGTGAGAAAGGCGAGCACGAACGCGCTCATCATCAGGAGGATCTGCGCGGCGATAATCAGCCGGCGCCGATCGACATGATCGACCACCACGCCGGCGAACAAACCCACCAGCACGATCGGCATGTAGCCCGCGAACGCGACCACTCCGAGCGCCATCGAGGAGTTGGTCAGCCGCAGGACCAGCCACGCCTGCGCGACCGATTGCATCCAGGTGCCGATAAGCGAGATGAGCTGTCCGACGAAAAACAGGCGGAAGTTGCGATGGCGCAGTGCGCGGAACGCGGCCAGCCGCGTTCCCCACTGGTCGCCTTCCAACTCGGGAGTGTCGCCGGGTTCCGCGGCTTCGATAGCTTCAATCTCTGGTACAGTATCGATGTGCGTCTCTCCCCGAAGGTGAAAGCAATCCCCAGTTTGCCAAACTGACGCCGAGCAATCGAGCGCCTTTCGCGATCGCCCGGCCAGGCTTGCCGCCCGGCGCCTCGTTTGCAACGCTGGCTGCGTGGATATTTTGAGCATCGAAGCGCGCCTGCGCGACGCCGACGGCCTCGCACACGCGATCACGGCCGCCCATTCCGCCCGGGCGGGCGAATGCGCGGCGACAGCCGCGGGAATCACGCTCGCCGCGTCGTTTGACTATTCCGATCGCGAGACCATCGTACGCGCGCGGATCGCCAACCATGGCGAACGGCCGGTCCGCCTCGATGCCGTATGGTTCAACCTCGCCACTGGCTTCGATCGATCCGCACCGGCGCGCTTCTTCAAGCACGGCTACCAATCGTGGAGCGGTTCGGGCGCGGCGGCGGTTGGCGCCGCGAGCGCGCATCGCAACGACACCGCTCACGCGATCGTCCGCATCAATCATCAGAGCGAGACCACGCGGCCCGCCGACGCGCCCGAAGCGGCGACCTCTGAGCTGTTCACGATCGTTGAGTGCGACGGACGCCCGGAGCGCGCGCTGGCGGGATTTATCGGCGCGGCGCACGCGCTCACCACGCTGACCGTGCGTGCGCCCGACCTGATTGCGGCGCGCGCGATCCTGGACGGAATTGAACTCGGCGCCGGCGAAACCCGCGAGATCGAACCGCTCTACTTCGCGCGCGCGGACGAAAGCGCGGCGCGGATGGCCGCTCGCTGGGCGGCGAAACTGGGCGCGGCGATGCGCGCGCGGATCGACGCGTCGTACCAGCGCGGATGGTGCTCGTGGTACCACTATTTTCACTCGATCAGCGAAGACGAGATGCGCGCGAACCTGCGCGCGCTCTCCGCGATGCGCGCGGAGTTTCCGATCGAGGTCTTCCAGCTCGACGACGGCTTCCAGAGCGCGCTCGGCGACTGGGATACCACCAACGCCAAATTTCCGGGCGGGCTCGCGCGCCTTGCCGATGAAATTCGCTCGGCGGGCTTCGAGCCGGGAATCTGGACCGCGCCGTTTCTGGCCGCTCGCGACGCGCGCATCATGCGCGAGCATCCGGACTGGTTCATCCGCCACGAAAACGGCGGGCCGCTGCGCGCGGGCTTCAATCCGAGCTGGACCGCCGACGACGACAAGTTCGCCTACGCGCTCGACCCGAGCAATCCCGCGTTCACCGTGCATCTCGAGCGCCTGTTCCGCAAACTGGCCGAGGAGTTTGGTTACTCATACGTGAAACTCGATTTTCTTTACGCCGGCGCCGCGCAGGGCGCGCGGCACGATCAGAATCTGACCCGCGCCGAGATGGTGCGGCGCGGACTCGAAGCAATCCGCCGCGGCGCGGGCGCGCGCGCGTTCATTCTCGGATGCGGCTGTCCCCTCGGTGCGGCGGTGGGAATCGTTGACGGAATGCGCATCGGACCCGACGTGGCGCCCTATTGGGGCAGCGAGGGTTCGGGCGATCCGTCAACCGTGCATGCGCTCGATGCGATAGTCGCGCGCAGCTTCATGCATCGGCGATTGTGGCTCAACGATCCGGATTGCCTGATGCTCCGGGAACGCGAAACGCAGCTTAGCGCCGACGAACGCGGCGCGCTGGCCGCGACGATCGCCGGCTCGGGCGGGATGCTGCTGATCTCGGACGACATGGCGCTCCTTGGCGCCGACGAGGGCCGGAGCTACCGGGCGGCGGCCGCGCTGGGCGCGGAGATCGATTCCGGGAGCGCCGACGCGCCGGTTCTGGCGGCGGATCTGATGACTACCGCGCCGCTCAGAACGCTGGTCAAGGAAACGCCGGATGGCACGATCGCGATCCTCGTAAATCGCGGCGACGAAGCGACCAGCGTGATATTGGCGACGCTCGGAATCCCGGGCGCAGCCGCCACGATCCGCACGCTCACTGGAGCCGAAGAGCCCGCGCCAGAGCACATCGATCTGGCGCCGCACTCCGCTCGAATCGTCAGGTTCGCGCGCTGAGCGCGGCGCATCACACGGCTGCCAACTCGATCGTGCTGGCGCCCGCGCCCGCGTGCAGGACTGCGCGCTTGCCGCGCGGGTCGATTCCGAGCGGCGTATAAAACTCGCGGTCGAGCGAGGCAATAACGCACCCGGTGTCCGCGGCGCGGCACATCGCGACAATCGAGCCACCGAATCCCGCGCCGGTCAGCCGAGCGCCGAGTGCGCCGCCGGCGCGCGCGGCGGCGACCATTCGATCGAGCCGCTCGGTCGAGCAATCGAAATCTCCGCGCAGGCTCTCATGCGACGCATTCATCAGCGCGCCCATCGCTTCGAGCCGCCCCGCCTCGAGCATCGCGGCCGCGCTGATCACTCGCTCGGTCTCGGTCAGCACGTGGCGCGCGCGGCGCAAGACCTCGAGCGGCTTGGCCGGATCGAGCTTGACGCCAATCGCGCCGGCGCCCAGCAGCTCACGGGCAAGCGCGTCGCGGGCGACATCGAGGATGTGCGCGGCGTCGGCGAGGTCCGGCGCAAGCCGCGGCGGAGCCGCGGTTTCAAGAATCGCGATCAAATCCGGCGCTTTCCAATCCGCGCGTGCGCGTACCACGTCGCCAAGAATCCGAACGCCGCCGAGCTTCATCTCATGCGCGAGAATTCTCGCGGCGAGTGAACATTCGACGACGCGGCGGTTGTACTCCGTGCGCACGCCGCCCGATTTGTCGGCAATCTCGCAACTGTCCGCCACCACCAGCGCCGCGTCGGAAGGCATCTTGACCGCGTGCACGCGCAGCGGATTGAATTCGATGAACAGCGCATGGTCGCGCCGGCCCATCAGCGCCGCCGCCTGATCCATCCCGCCCCCCATCGTGCCGACGTACCGTTCACTGCGCGCGACCATAGCGGCGCATTCGAGCGGCGCGAGTTCGAGCCCGCCCAGCGCCATGAACGCAAGCGTCGCCGCGACGGTCAGCGCCGACGACGACGACAGGCCAGCCGCGGCCGGCACGCGCCCTTCCACCAGCATCGTCGCGCCGCGCAATTTCGCATCGCCGGCGCCGCCGCGCGCGCCGTAATGATCGATCACGCCCTGCACGGCGGCCTTGACGTAGTTGGCCCAACCGCCGGCGGGATATGCGGGGATTTTTTCCTCGATCGGAAACTTGCGCGGCCCGAACGCCGGGTCGGCGTTGCGCAAAACTATCTCGCGCGCGGGCAACGGCGCGGCAACGATTATCGTCGAGCGATCGATTGCGGCCGGCAGGACCGGCAGCCCGCTGTAATCCGTATGCTCGCCGATTAGATTGACCCGTCCGGGCGCGCGCACCGCAACAATCCGCGAATCGGCGCCGCAAAGGGCGCGCAGCTCACGCGCCAGAACGCCGGCGCGTTCGAGCTCGGCGGAGTCCCATCCGTCGTCTTCGCCGTACGCGATCATTTTCGGCTCCGTTTCGGATGAAAGCGCTTGCGCGCGACCTCGAGGTCGGCGGGCGTGCCGACGTCGCTCCAGAAGCCACGCATGTCGATTGCGCGCACGTCGCGCCCGTCGGCGATCATCGCGGCGATCGCACTCGGAAGCTCGAACTCGCCGCGCGGCGACGGCGTAAGCCGCGTGACGTAATCGAAGAGTATCTGCCGGGCCGCGAACAGTCCGGCGTTGTTCCACTCGGTCTTCGATTGTCCCTGCAGCGGCTTCTCGACCAGGCATTCGACGCGCATGGCGGGAGTCAGGTAGACCGCCGCTCCGCGCCACGGATCTTTCATCCGGTTGGCGGCGAGCAGCAGGTCGAAATCATTTTCGGCGGCGCGCGCGGCGAAGCGATGATAGTTCGCGCGGTCCATCAGCAC
>DATLTX010000208.1:0-2295 GCA_035533435.1 Binataceae bacterium (SeqCode) | reverse complement strand
GGCGGCAGGATGATCGTCAGGGCGGCGCCCGCCGCGTCGCCATCGACGATTCCGATCCATCGGCCCTTTGGCGACCAGCTCATCTCGGCGACTCCGCGCGCCTGGCCGTACGCAATCTGGAACGCGTTGTCGGCGTGCAACGTGTAGGTGATGATCTTGCGCAGCGCGACGGGATTTGCCGGCTGGAAGGTCTGGATCACGGCGCGATCGGTCGCCTTCGAATAGGCCATCGTGCTCGCCGCAAGCATCGGCGGCACCGTCTTGAATCCAAGCTGCTTGATATCGATTTCCGGCTGATCGGGATCGAAGATCGCCAGCTCCGCAGTCAGCGGAATGAAGGGATTCTTATCGATCATCTTGAACGTGAGCTTCCGATTGCCCAGCGCCAGAACCGCGCCGCTTGCCGCGTAGCCGGCCGCGCCACTCGAGACGGCGATAATTTTATCCTTGCCGGTTTCGATGTCGTGCTCGAAGACACCGATGCTGTTGCTCGCCGGAATCGGCTGCACGAACAAAAACGAACTCTCGTCAACCGGATTCCATCCGAGCACGCGCAGCGGCGCATTCGCGACAAGACGCGTGCAGGTCGAGTGGCGCCGGTCGATGAGCGCGGGCGCGAATCCCGGGCCTCCGGCGCTGACCGCATATGCACCGATCGGACTCCAGCTAAGCGCGCCTAGCGCGCAGGGCAGCTTCAGCGGGGCGACTGAGCCGGGACCCGCCACCACCAGAATCTGAAGGCCTTCGGCGGGTTTCGGCTCGGGCTCGGCCGGCAGACCGCTGTCCGCGGGAGCGACGGGAGCCGGGGCCGGCTGATTGGCGCCGGGCCGCAGCACGATAGCGATCGAGTCGGCATTGAGCCAGCTCATGCCCGCCAGATCGTAAACTCCGTCGAAGCTGGCGATTGGATGGCCGGGCCCGGTCGCAATCAGATCGCGCATCACGATGTCGAGCCGGTTCTGCCCCGCAACCGCGACGGCGACCGCCAGTGTCATCCCGTCGGGGCTCGGCGCCAGGTCCATGATCCGGCCGGGCTCGGCGGAACCCTCGCCGGTCTCGGCGGCGATGACGCGCGAATTGCGCCATCCGGGTCCGCTGAAACCGAGGATGCTGAGATGACCGTCGAGGGAGCCGACGATGCCAATCTCGTTGCCGTTCTGGAGCCATAGCGGCGGATGTCCCGCTATCGGCGCGAATCCGCGCGGCAAATCGACGCTGGCAACGACGTGGATGCCGGCGGTGACGTCGAGGGTTGCGGTTGCCTGGGTGCGGCCAGGCGGCGGCTTGGGGGCGGCGTCTTTTTTGGCGGTCGAGCAGCCGCTCGCACAGGCCAAAGCGGCGCACAGAAGTAGGATTTGGAAAGACCTGTTCATTGAAAAACGGTAGTCTAGATTGCGCGGTGTCAAAAGGCGACCGTAATACAGCGATGAATAAAACTTTCCTGAAAGACTTGTGGATAAGCCGGGAGTTCCGGATCGCGATTGCGGTCGCGGTTCTGTGCGGAACCGGCGCGGTCGCAATAGACGCCGGCGATTGGAAACTTGGCGCGATCCTGATTTTTGCGGCCGCCGCGCTGATCGCCGCGTTCTGGTTGATAGTGGTGCGGCCGGCCAGGATTCCGCGCGACGCGGTCGTGATGCTGCATCTGGGCGGCGCGATTCACGAAGATGCCCGCCGCGCTCCGTTCCATCAACTGATCGGCACCGGGGCGCCGAGCCTGCGTCATCTGCGCTACGGGCTCGAGGCGCTCGCCGATGACGCGGCGGTGCGGGCGGTTATCGTGCAGGTATCCGGAATCGAAGCGGGCCTTGCGACCGCGCACGAACTGCATCGCTTGCTGCGCGCGGTCGCCAAAAGCGGCAAGCGGGTTATCGCGCTGCTGACCGGAGATTCGTCGTCGGTGCGCGACTACCTGGTCGCGGCCGGAGCGGACGAGATCATTGCGAATCCGGACGTGATGCTGACGATGCTGGGCGTGGCAATCGGCAATCCCTTCGTGCGCGACGCGCTCGAGAAGGCGGGAGTGCGCGCACAGACCCTGCAATGGAAGGAATACAAGGGCGCGGGCGAGATGCTCAGCCGCGACGCGATGTCGCCGGCGGTGCGCGAAAGCCTGGACGCGATTATCGCCGACTGGATGCAGATTATCGCTGGTGCGATTTCCGCCGCGCGGCGAATTCCGCTCGACCGCGCGCGCGAGCTGGTCGGCTCTGGATTTATCGGCATGACGGCGGCGCGCGCGGCGGGGCTAATCGATCGCGACGGGTATATCGAAGATCTGCGCGCGAATTTCGA
>DATLTX010000207.1:0-6886 GCA_035533435.1 Binataceae bacterium (SeqCode) | reverse complement strand
CGCCGCGAACAGCAAGGAACTGAACCATCGCTTCTCGACGATCCAGATCGCCGCGCAACCGAATCTGCGCCGCAAGCTGCTCCAGTATCAGGCATTCGGCGACCGCCTGGGACTTGCGGCCGCGCCGATCGAATTCGGACTCGATGCTACGGCCGACGAAAAATCGCGCGCGGGCGAGCTGCTGTCTGGTGCGCCGCGTCCGCTCCTCGGCGTGATTTTGGGTTCGTCGTGGCCCAGCCGAATCTATTTTCCCGAGTCGGTAGCGGCCGTAATCAAAGAGTTGGCGCGCGCGGTCGAAGGTGCGCCGGCGCTGTTCCCCGTGCTGCTCGGCAGTCCGGACGAGGCCGGGATCGCGGCCGCCGTGATGCGCAACCTCGGCGATTTGCCCGCGCTGAATCTGGCGAGACGCACCCGCTTGCGCGACCTGATCGCGATCTTTCCGCAATGTGCCGCCGCGTTTGGCCCTGACTCGGGTCCGATGCATATCGCGGCGGCGGTGCGATGCCCCGTCGTATCGCTGTGGGGCGCCACCGCGCCTGAGCGATCGGCGCCGTGGGGGTACGCCGAGTTTGCGCTTGCGGGCGCGATCCCGTGCCATCCGTGCTACCTGCGCGAGTGCCCGATCGGCCGCGAATGCATGCGGCGGATAGCGCCCGGCGAGGTCGCGGCGATCGTCCGGCGTGCGCTGGGCGCGGTGCCGTCTGAGTCGGCCGATGCGATGGACGCCGGCAAGGCTGGCGCTCGCGCAAACGAGGCGACGCGATGATCGGCGGCGCTCACGGCGGCGTAGTCGAACGCGGCGGATGGCGGTTGAACCTCGCCGGCGAAGACTCGCTCGAACCCGGTATGCGCGACGCCGTGGTCGAGGCCGCGCTCGAGGCGGCGGCAGGGCGGGGCGCGCGGCTGCAGCGGCGTTCGCGCCGTGGCTCGACATATCACCTGCGGACCGGAGGTCCGGCGGGAGCGGAATTTTTCATAAAGATAATTGACCCGGTGCGAGGCCTCGAGAAACTGAAGCAATGGTTTTCAGGCTCGCGCGCGGAGCATATCCGCGCGATCTCGGAGGCGATTCGCAGCGAGGGATTGAACGCTCCGCCGGTTGTGCTGTGGGGCCGCGATCGTTCGAGCGGTCGCGAACTGGTGATGACGCGGCGCGCTCCGGGCGTTCTGGCAACGCGATACCTGCGCGGCGCGCCCACGGTCGATTTCGCGCGCAAACGCATTGTCCTGCGCGCACTCGGCGCGGAAATCGCCCGCCTGCACCTCGCCGGTTTCATCCACGGCGACCTGACTCCGTTCAACGTAATTGCCGACGACTCGCCCAGCATCTGGTTTATCGATCACGAACGCACCCGCAGGGCGTGGCTGTTCAGGCCGGCGCGCGCGCGGCTCAGGAACCTGGTCCAGCTCGGGCGGTTTGGCTTTCCCGGACTCAGCCGCACTGACAGGATGCGCGTGTGGTCAAGCTACGCCGCCGCGACGGCGCCGGCGCGGCGACGCGCTGAATTGCGCCGCGTGAGCAAGATGATTGCGGCGCGCATCGGACGCGACGGCGGATTCGAATCGTCGTGCGCATCGCCGATGCCGGCGCGGGGCGGGCTGAGGGAGCTTTGATGGACGAGCCAGCGAAAATCTCCGTGGTGATACCGGTGTTCAACGAAGTGAACACAATCGGCACGGTCATCGATCGCGCGCTCAAATGCGGCTTCGACGCCGAAGTGATCGTGGTCGATGACGGATCGACAGACGGCACGCGCGAGTTCCTGCGGAAATTCGAGCATCCCCGGGTGCGATGCTTTTTTCATGCGCAGAACAAGGGCAAAGGCGCCGCACTGAGGCTTGGCTTCGCCGCCGCCGCGAACCCATACGTGTTCGTCCAAGACGCCGACCTGGAGTACGATCCCGCCGACTACCGCCTGATGATCGGGCCGCTGCTCGACGGCCGCGCGGACATGGTTTACGGCTCGCGCTTTCTTGGCGGACCGCATCGCGTGCTGCTCTTCTGGCATTACCTGGGCAACCGGATGCTGACGCTCGCGTCGAATATCATCAGCGATCTTAACCTGAGCGACATGGAGACCGGGCAGAAAGCTTTTGTGCGGGACAAGCTGATGCAACTGAAACTCTCAGCCGACCGCTTCACGTTCGAGCCGGAAATCACCGCCAAGGCGGCGCGCGCGCGATGGCGAATATACGAAGTTCCGGTGTCGTACTCGGGCCGCACGTACGACGAGGGCAAAAAGATCGGATGGCGCGACGCGATCACAGCGATCTTCGCGATTTTTTATTATCGGTTCTTCGACTGAGGCACCGCCGGTCCTCGGACGCTATCGAACTATCTCTACGTGAAACTTCCCGCAAACGAACCGCCGCACCTGGACGCGAACCCCTCGCTGCGCGTGGCCGGCGTCGATCCCGAACGCGGCTTTGCCGGCGGAGAGACGCAAGTGATGGGCCTGACGCTCGAGCTCGCGCGGATGGGGCATCGCGCGGAGCTGATCTGCGATCCCAAGGGGCGGCTCTACGAGCGGGCGCGGAGCGAGGGCGTGACGTGCCATCCGCTCAGGATCCGCAATTCGGTGGACTTGCCGGCGGCGATCCGGTTTCGCGCGATCCTGCGCCGCGGGCGGTACGATATCGTTCATTTTCATACCGCGCGGGCGCACGCGATGGCGCCGTATGCGCGCGGGTTTGCGCGCGGTTTGGTCGTGACCCGCAGGATGGACTATCGTCCGAACCGGCTCTTTGCGCCGCTCCTGTTTGGCCGGGCGGTGGATGGCGTCGCGGCGATTTCGCGGGGCGTCGCCGATTCCCTGGCCGCGGCGGGCGTCGCGCGCGAACGCGTGACGATTATCCCAAGCGGAGTCGATTGCGAGCACTTTCGCCCCGCCGATAACGCGGCGCGCGCCGCAGCACGCGCCGCGCTGCAAATCCCCCCGCAGGCGCTCGTGCTCTCCACGGTTGGGATGCTCGAGCCGCGCAAGGGTCATCGCCATCTGCTCGAGGCGATCGCGCGAATCGCGCGCGGCGGCGAAATCGCGAATCTGGCCGCCCTAATCGCGGGTGACGGCAGTTTGCGCGCGAATCTGCAGCGCGACGCCGAGATGCTCGGAATCGCGACGGCGGTGCGCTTTTTGGGGCGGCTCGATGACGTTCGCACTGTACTGGCCGCAACCGATATCTTCGTATTCCCTTCCCTGCGCGAGGGACTGGGTGTTGCCATACTGGAAGCGGCGGCCAGCGGGTTGGCGATCGTGGCGAGCGACACGGGAGGAATTGGCGACGTGATCGAAGATGGCGTTACGGGAATATTGGTGAAGCCGGGCGACAGCGAGGCGCTCGCGCGCGCGATCGCACGGATGGCCGCGGCGCCAGGGGAGCGCGCCGCGATGGGACAGGCCGCGCGCATTCGCGCGGAGCGGGAATTTGCGATGACCACGATGGCGGCGCGGACGGTGGAACTCTACCGTTCCTGTCTGGCCGCGATCGGAAGGAAGAACTGATCACGATGCGGAGCATGACTGGATTCGGACGGGCGGTGGTCGAGCGCGCGGGAGTCCGCGTGACGGCTGAAATTCGATCCCTCAATCAGCGTTTCTTCGAGTTGAAACTCAATCTGCCGCGCGGATGGGGCGAATACGAAGCCGAGATCCGCAAAACAATTCAGGCCTCGGTCGCGCGCGGGCGGGTCGAGCTGTTTATCAAGTACACCGCGCTCAAGCCGCCGCCAGCGCGGCTCGAGGTCAATGAAACGCTTGCCAATCAGTACGTTGCCGAGCTGCGCCGATTGGGCAAGCGGCTGCATCTCAATGGCGACCCGGGAATTGAGGCGATTCTGAACCGCCCCGAGATCTTTCACGTCGTCGAAGAAGAGAACGACGCTGGCGCCGCCGTCAAGCTCGCTGCTACCGCGCTCAAGGGCGCTCTCAAAGCGCTGGATACCGAGCGCGTGCGCGAAGGTATCAGCATGCGCCGCGACTTCGGCGAGCGGGTCAAACGAATTCACGCGGCGATTCCGCGAATCGAGCGGCTGGCGGAAGAAACTCGCGCCGAGATAATGAGAAACTTCGAGGCGCGGATTCGCGAGCTGCTGGCCGAGCTGCCGGTCAACGAGAAGCGCCTCTACGAAGAGGCCTCGATCGCGTCGCAGCACGGCGATATCAGCGAGGAAATCACCCGCCTGAAAACGCATCTCGAAGGTCTGGAAGGGCTGCTCGATCGCAAGGGTCCGGTGGGCAAATCGATCGAGTTCCTGCTGCAGGAAATTAACCGCGAAGTTAATACGATGGGTTCGAAGTCGCAGAATGCGGCGCTTTCCCAGGTCACGGTCGAGGTGAAGGCAGAGGCGGAAAAGATGCGCGAGCAGGTGCAAAACATCGAGTAGGCGTAGTATAAAACATTATTTGCAATTCGCCGGACCCGCTTGTAGTGTCGAAACCGATACACCTTCCGCCTCTCAGACGCGGTATAATCTTCATACTCTCCGCTCCTTCCGGGGCGGGTAAGACCACGCTCTATCGCGCGGCTCTCAAAGGGATCGCGGGACTGGAATTCTCGGTCTCGCTGACCACGCGGCGCCCGCGCGGAGCAGAGGTTGACGGAGTTGATTATCATTTCGTGAGCGAAACGAAATTTACCGCGATCCGCGACGGCGGGGGACTGGCCGAATGGGCAAGTGTCTTCGACGCCTCCTACGGAACGCCGCGCGCGCCGCTGGAGGCCGCGGTCGCCGAGGGCCGCGACATCCTGCTTGATATCGATATCCAGGGTGCGCGCCAGATTCGCGATAAGTATCCCGACGACGCGGTGGCAATTTTCGTTCTGCCGCCCAGCTTCGCTGAACTTGAAGGGCGCCTGCGCGGGCGCGGCACCGAAACCGAAGATTCGATCCAGCGCCGCCTCAAACGCGCGCGCGCGGAAACGCGCGAATGGCCCTCGTACGACTTTCTGATCGTCAATAACGAAATCAACCGTTCGGTCGGCGAGCTGGAAGCGATCGTCAACGCCGAACGGCTCCGCTCGGCCCGCCTGCGCGAGGGGTTCGCGCCGTGGAAGAGCTAGCGCAAGCCGCCACCGCGCCCGACGAATTGGCGCCCCTGCTCGCGCGGGTGCAATCCTACAATCCCGCCGCCGACCTCGAGCTGATCCGCCGCGCCTACGATTTTTCGGCGCGGATGCACGCGGAGCAGAAGCGCGACTCGGGCGAGCCTTACGTCACGCATCCGCTGAACGTCGCGATGATCGCCGGCGAGCTGAAGCTCGACGTCGCGTCAATCGTCGCGGCGCTGTTGCACGACGTGGTCGAGGACACCGCCACGCCGCTCGATGAGGTCCGCGCGCTGTTTGGCGACGAGGTCGCGCAACTCGTCGATGGGTTGACGAAAGTCTCGAAGATTACGTTCCAGAGCCGCGCCGAGAAGCAGGCCGAAAACTTCCGCAAGATGATCATCGCGATGTCGCATGACATCCGGGTGGTTCTGATCAAACTTGCCGATCGCCTGCACAACATGCGCACGCTCGAATCGTTGAGCGCCGACCGCCAGCTCGAAATCGCGCGTGAGACGATCGAGATCTACGCGCCAATCGCGCATCGGCTCGGCATCTACTGGCTCAAGTCGGAACTCGAAGACCACGCCTTTCGCTACCTGAACCCGTCGTCGTATTCGACGCTCAAGGCGTTCGTCGCCAAGACCCGCAAGGAGCGCGAGGAATATATCCGCGACGTGATTGCGATTCTTTCGCGGCGGCTCGAGGAATCCGGGGTCAAGGCGGAAGTGACGGGACGGCCCAAGCATTTCTTTTCGATTCACTCGAAGATGCAGGAGCTCGCGCTTTCTTTCGATCAGATCTATGACCTGGTCGCGTTCCGCATCATCGTGGCGACGGTGCGCGAATGTTACGAGGCGCTCGGCGTGGTGCACGCGAACTGGAAGCCGGTGCCGGGTCGCTTCAAGGATTATATCGCGTTGCCGAAGGCGAACATGTATCAGTCGCTGCACTCGACCCTGATCGGGCCGCGCGGACAGCGCATGGAAGTGCAGATTCGCACGCGCGAGATGCACGAGGTCGCCGAAGAGGGAATCGCCGCGCACTGGAGCTACAAGGAAGGCGTGCGCGCCAAGGAGATCAAGGAGACCGAACGCTTCGCGTGGCTGCGCCGGCTGATCGAATGGCAGCAGAACCTGAAGGATCCGCAGGAATTTCTTTCGACCGTCAAGGACGATCTGTTTCCCGAGGAAGTTTTCGTTTTTACGCCCAAAGGCGACGTGCTGGATTTCCCGCAGGGCGCGACGGTGATCGACTTCGCCTACCGCATCCACTCGCAGGTCGGCGCGCATCTGTCCGGCGCGCGGGTCAACGGAAGGATGGTTCCGCTGCGCTACAAGATGCGCTCGGGCGACACGGTTGAAGTGATCACGTCGGAGCGGCAGACGCCCGGAAAAGACTGGGCGAATTTCTGCGTGACCGCGCGCGCCAAGTCTCGAATCCGGCAATGGCTGCGCGCGCAGCAGGCCGAACGCTCGCGCGAGATGGGCGTGCAACTGCTCGATCGCGAACTCGAGGGGCTTCATCTGAGCGTCGCGCAATTGCGCGGCGCCAAGCGGCTCGAGCCGCTGCTCAAGGAATTTTCGCAGCGCGATATCGACGGCCTGCTGGCCGCGATCGGATACGGAATCATCACGCCCGGACAGTTGCTCGCCAAGGCGCTCACGCCCGACGAGCTCAAGACCTATCGCGACGGCAAAGTCGCCCCGCCCGCGCCGGTCGCGCCCGCAACCGCGCGCGAGCGCGCCGAGAAGGCCGCGCGCAAGGCGGCCAGCGGCGCGGTCGTGGTCTCGGGTATCGGCGACGTGCTGGTGCGGTTTGCGCGATGCTGCAGTCCGCT
>DATLTX010000206.1:0-7886 GCA_035533435.1 Binataceae bacterium (SeqCode) | reverse complement strand
CGCCGCCGCGTTCTCGCGCCGCGCCGTCATCGTGTTGAACCGCTCGTCGTGAGCCAGATCGGGCCGCGCGATCGCGCGCAGCACGTCGGGCCACATCCGATCGCCCTGCAAGCCCAGCAGCCAGAACCATTTGCCGTTCGCGTCGCGATACGAGGTGATGAGCGGATTGGGGCTCGTATGCCGCGTGCCCGCGACCGTCGGGATGCCGAGCCGGAGCCGGATATTGACGTCCCATCCGATGAAGTATCCGCCGACCCGCATGAGCGAGGTCTCGACCTTTTGTCCCTGGCCGGTCTTTTCGCGCGCGACCAGGGCCGCGCAGATCGCGCTGGTCGCCGTGATCGCCGTCGTATGGTCGCCCATCGCGCCGCGCTGCGTGGCTGGTTCCTGTCCTGCCGGAGTCAGCGTGGAAACGACGCCCGCGCGCGACCAGAACGCGCCGACATCGTACGCCGCTCGATTGATTTCCGTTCCGCGCGATCCGTATCCGGTGACGTGGCAATAGACCAGGCGCGGATTCATTTCGCGCAGGTCTTCATAGCGCATCGCAAACTGGGCGAGCGCCTTGGCGCGCAGGTTGGTCACGAACACGTCGGCGCGCTTGATAAGCTCGCGCGCGATCCGGCGGCCGTCGTCGGTCGCGAGATCGATCGCGATACTGCGCTTGCCACGATTGTCGAGTTCGAACGGTGGATTGACCGGCACCTCGAGTCCCGCGCTCTTGAGGAACAGCCCGCGAAATGGATCTCCCTCGGGCGGCTCGATCTTGATCACGCTTGCGCCCCAATCGGCCATTATTCCGCCCGCCGCCGGAGCGGCGACCCAGAAGCCAAGTTCCACGACACGAATTCCCTCGAGCGGTCCGGGCATCGAACACCTCTGGCGCGGCACGCGATTACTTTGGTCCGGGCGCGCGCATCGCCAAGTGATAGCAAAAGCATCGCCAAGCGTGTAACTGCACAACCTCGGCACCGGCAGGATTGTGTGGCTCGCGCGGGGCACGTAGCATCAATAAATCCGCTCGCGCCCGGCGGGGAAATGTTATGGCGCGCAATTGGGGGAGTCTTTCGACCCGGATCGTCAGCAGACCGCACGTATGAGGATATTTACGGATTGCGAGAATCGCGGCGGACTCGAGACGGCGCAGCAGGAGCAGCGCAGCCGTATCGAGCGCGTGCGCGATAATCTTGCCGGCGCCGGAGCCGTGATCGCGATCGCCAGCGCCAAAGGCGGCGTGGGCAAGAGCGTGGTTGCGGTGAATATCGCCGCCGCGCTTGCGCTAAAGGGGCGCAAGGTCGCGATCGTCGATGCCGACCTGAACGCGCCGAGTATTATCCGGATGCTCGCGATGAAGCCGCCGCGCGGGTTGCCGATGGTCGAAGGGATCGAGCCGCTCGCCGGACCGCACGGTCTGCGCATCGTCTCGAGCGAGATGATCGCGGGCGGTGAAGCGCCGGCGATCTCATTTCTCGAAGATGACGGCAACACGCCCGGTCCCGCCGAATCCACCCAGGAGATTGGCTACAACGACGCACTGGCGCGGATGCTCTCGCTTGCGCGTTTCGGTGCGCTCGACGTGGTGATTATCGACGTCGCGCCGGGAGTTGGCCGCTTGCATCAGCTCGCGCAGATCGCGCCGCTTACCAACGTCGTGATTGCCAGCCATTCCTCAGAGCAGGCGGTCGTTGCGACGCGCCATCTGATCAGGCTCGCGGCGAATTTCGGCGCGCCGGTCACGGGGCTGATCGAAAATATGGCCGGATTCAATTGCGACGGATGCCGCTCGGTGCGTCCGCTGATGCCCGAAGGAAGCCTGGCCGGCGTCGCGACGGAATTTTCGCTGCCAATCCTGGCGCGCCTGCCGTTTGATCCGCGTCTGGCCGAAGCCTCGGACCGCGGAGTGCTGTTCGTCCATCAGTTCGCCGACACTCCAGTCGGCAAGAATCTGCTGCGGCTTGCACTCGATGTCGAGCGGATGATCATGCTCGGCCGGGCGGCGTCGTCACCGAACGCGTGAAGTTGGCAGGCTAGTCTGACGGCGTTTCGTCGTCGTCCTCATCGGAAGCCGGCGCGTCGATAACCCGCGAATGCTCGAACATCCCGGCGCCTTCACGGCCGCCCGCGCGGAACTTGGCGAATCCGAGCGTGGTGAAAATTCGGCTGTGCTCGGGGCCGGGCCGCGACAGCGGCACGAACGCGGAGACGAATCCCTCGATCGCGATCGACTCGCGAGGCAGCCGCGCGCACGCGAAAATTCTTGCCGGCGCTTGTTCGGGCGACGGCGTATCGATCTCGAGCGCGTCCAGCTCGCCGCCGGTCCATCCGTCGGCGTAAAGGAAGCTAGCCGTGCGATGCAGCCCGGCGGTTTCGTCGCTGACGGTGCGCAGCTCGATCGCCGATGGCTCGCAGCCGTCCTCGAAGCACGCCCACAGCATCCGCCGCTCGCGGAATTTCTGCGGACCGAGCCCGGTGAACGAAAGCCCGGCGCGCGCAACCGCGCGCAGCTCTGTTGATTCGCCGTCAATTTCGATCGTGCCGGTCATCTCCGCGAACGACGAAATGGAATCAGTCGAAAGCGGCGCTGCACCGCCGCCGAAGATCGCCGCGGGATCGAAACCGCCCTCGGGCAGGCGCATCCGGAGCTCGATTCGCGCCGCCGGATCGAGCCGGCCGGAGGCGAGCGCGCTCTCGATGCTCAAGTACGCCGACCCGTCGGGGACGATAACGATCGGCCCGGAAAAGCCCAACCGCAGCTCGCGTCCCTCGACCGCAAGGGTCAGCGGGCCGAGCGAGAGTCCGTCGCCCGCGAGCTTGACGCGGCCCTCGCAGGTGCATAGCGCGACGCGGCGCCCGCGCGAGAGGACCATGATTCGCGCGCCGAAGCCGCCGCCCAGATCGAAGCTGGCCATCGCGCCAATTCCGGCGCGAGGATCGAAAAACTCAACGCCGACCCGCGTCGGCACCGCCGGCGCCGATGCGCGCGCGGGCGCCGCCGGGCGCGCCGCCGCCTCGCGAACAATCTTGAGCCGCGATCGCGCCCTCGATGACTGCGCGGCGCGCGGGCCGAACGCGCCGGCGATTGCGTCGATACACTGGTCGCGCAGCCGCCCCGGCATCCGCACCGCGACCGAGAGTTCGAGCTGCGCGGCGTCCACCTGCGCGCTCTCGCAAAGCGCCGCGATCGATCTGAGCGCCGCGACCGCGCTCTGGCGATGACGCTCGGTGAAGGCCTGCACCAGGTTGTGCAGCGCGCCCGCCGGATAGCGCATCCCGAAGGTCGGGGTGACGCCGCTTTCGCGCAGCCGCGCGGCGAAGTCCATCAGCGGTCCGTGAATAAATTCATCGCTGGCCGAGACGCGCGCCTGCCCGGTCGGACGCAACTCGCCGCCGATCGTTCGGACCCCCAGCCCCAAATCGACGCGCGGCTCGATAATGTTCCATCCGTGGATCATCAGCACGGTTGCGCGGCCGTGGCGCGCGATGATGCCGGCGACGCGCTCGGCCAGCATCTCGAGCATCCACGGCGCCTGCTCGGCAAGCTGGGTCAGCCGGTTGCAATCGAGTTGGTTGCGATCCATCCCGAAGTTGATCAATGCGGCGGCGCCGAGGCGGCCCGCCAACTCGCGGGTAATGGCGGCGGTGTGCAGGTCGTTGACCTTGGGATGAAGAGTAGCGCGCGCGGCGGCTCCGGCGCGTCCGCCGTGCGGCGCGATCAGCAAAATCGGCGAGTCCGCGTCAATCGATTCGAGCCACCCGGACGACTCTTCGAGGCCGAGCGGAGCGCCGCTCATGTCGCCGCGACCCGCGCCGAGCGGGCGTGCAGCACGAACGACGCGACGAAGTAATAAACGATATAGCTGAGCGAGACTCCGAGCATGATCGGATTGACCGCCGGCAGCATCGGCAGCATCGCGAACGTCACTATCGCCCATACGATTCCGTAGGCGAGCGTCAGCGGACGCAGCGGAACCGTGCGGCTCGGATAGATGTACCTGATCGGAACAAACACCATCACCGCGAAGATCACCAGCACCGCCCAGTTAACCGCGCGCGGCCAGTGCAGGCAGTAGAGGTAGAAGGCGACGATATTCCAGTAGTTCGGAAAGCCGAGAAAATAATGATCGTCGGTTTTCGCGTCGGTCTGGCAGAAACCATAAACGCTCGCCAGCATGATGAAGCACGCCAGCACGAGGCCCGGAATCGATTTGGGGATAATTCCCGCCTCGAGCATCAGGAACACGGCGGCGACAGTGTAGGTCAGATAATCGACGATATTGTCGAGCAGCGAGCCGTCGAACGAGGGCACGCGATGCTTTACGTCAACCAGCCGCGCCAGCGCGCCGTCGCTCGAGTCGATGAAGATCGCGATTCCGATCGCGACGAAGGACATCGGAAAGTTTTGTTCCGCCGCGTAGTAGATCGCGAGCAAGCCCGCCGCCGCGCCGAGCGCGGTGTAAAGATGTACCGCCCACGCGCAGGCCAGCAACAGGCGTTGGCGCGGCAATGGTCCGGACAAGGTTCCCGCCGCGCTGGTCATCGTTGGATCACTTGGCCCCGTTGCTGCCGGGCTTTATATGACGCGGCCCGAAATGATCTTCGAGCACGGTCATGAATGGACCGCAGGGACGGCGCCGTTTGACGTGGAGCATCGCCTCGTCGAGCGACATGAGGCATCGTGCGCGCAGGTATGCGATCGCCAGGGTCGGCGCGCGATTCATCCCGGCGTTGCAGTGCAGGTAAACGCGCCCTTGCGATTTCATCAGCTCGCATAAGTCTTCGAGCGCCGCCTCGAGCCGCTCGGCCATCGCGTCCGCGCTGCCGTCCTGAATAGGAGTGCGCACGAACACCATTCCGCGCGCATCATACTCCCCGCGCAGCTCTTTGGCGTCCAGCCCGTTGATGCGCAAATCCTCGTCGTCTTGCAGATTGTGCACCGCGGTGATGCCGTAGGTTTCTTTGAGCCATGCGATATCCTCGGGCGCGGGATATTCGCCGATCACCAGCGCGTCGGTGATCTCGCTGACCGAGGGGCGGCGGTCGCCGCGGGTCGGACGCGGATGGTCGTCGGGGCGTTTGCCGAACACGTCCATAATATCGAATTTAGCCGGGTCGGGCCGGCCGGTGCCAGTATGCCATCATCGCCACGCCGCGTCATTGGCGGGCGGCGCATCGATTGGGGCTTCCCGCCTGCTTCCATTCAAAGAGCCAGATCGAGGCCAGCGTCGATGCCGCATCGGCGATCTGCGTGCTGAACAGCGCGGCGTCATCGGCGAACAGCGCCTCGCCGTATGCCGGTCCCGTGCCTGCGGCCGAGCGCGCCGCGCGATCGTCGGCGGAGATTCGGCCGACGAGCGCGTGCGAGCGTGAGATCTCGGCGATCGTGGCGGGCCACACTCCGGCAATTTCCGTCACGCGCACGCCGGGTGCGGCGGCGCGCTCGATTTCGCGCGTGCGATGATTGGCGGCATTCTCGATTCGCGCGTGGCATCCGCGCTGCGCCCGGCTGCAATCGTGGCGAGTCGTCGTGTGCAGCGGCTGGCTCGCGTCGCCGACATAGTGCGCCAGGTAGCCCGAATGGGTCACGACTCCGGAGCAGTCGCCGCGCTGCCAATCGCCGCGCACTATCGCCGCTTCGCTCTCTATCGTCCACGGCAGGGTGCCGGCCTTATCGACGCGATACTTGCCGTACCGCGAGAGCATCGTGCTCATGTCCGGCGACAGGGCGGAGAGCGGATCGGCGCCGTAGCGTCCGAGATCGATGTAATGCCGGATTGATTCGGCGTGTCCGTAGCGATCGCGCAAAATCGTATCTGGCGCCACGGAGGCGGCCTCGAGCGCGCGCTCGTTGGCGGCAAGCGCATCCTTTAAGGGCGAGGCGGGCAGGGCGCGCAGCGCAAGCCGCGCGATCATCCGATGCGTTCCGCTGTCCCACGCGCGCGCGGACTGCGCGGTCGCGACGATCGCGATCATGCACAGAGTCGCGGCGCGCAGTCTCACGCTTTGGCGCCGCGCCGCGGCCGGGCGCGATCGCCGCGCGCGGAAGATTTCGCGGGGGCCGGCGCCGCCTGCGGCTCGGGTGCGGGGTTGATCGCGGCTGCCGCTTTGCGCGCGCGCGGCTTTGCGCCGCCCGGCGGCGCCGCCAGCGCCAGCACCGTGCGGCGCATGTAGTCGGCGAGCTTGCGGTACGCGCCCATCCCGTCGCTATTGTCGCATACCGCGCGCATCGCCGCGTTCGTGATTACGCTGCCGATCCGGACTTCCACCGGATGGCGCCGCGGCCACAGACTGCCCTTGCCCAGCACCTCGTGCGTGCCGCGAATCAGAACCGGCAGCACGTCGCATCCGCTGCGCAGCGCAAGGTAGCCCGCGCCGCTCTTGAACTCGTGGACCGCGCCGTCGGCCGAGCGCGTTCCTTCGGGGAACATCAGCACGCTCTTGCCGGCAGCGAGTTCCGCCAGGGCATCGTCGAGCGATTCAAGCTGCGCGCGTTCGCGATCGAACGCGATGAGCGAAGTGAAGTTGGCGGCGAGAAAGCGGCGCGCCCGGGTGTTGAAAAAGTAATCCTTGGCCGCCAGCACGATCAGTTCGTCGCCCATGGCGCCCAGCGCGTAGCCAACCAGGCCGAAATCGAGATGGCTCGAATGATTTGCGACGACGAGCACGTTGCGATTGGCCGGTACGTTGCCGCGGCCCAGAATCCGCGGGCCGAGCCACGTCTGGAAAGCGCCGTGCTGCGAGCGCCGCAGCATCCGCCGCGCCAGTCCGCGCACCGCGGCGGGCAGCAGGGGAGTGTACGGATCGGCGAAGCGCGCGTACGACGGCATCCGCACCCGTCCGGTCCCGCCGTCCGCCTGCGCGACGCGCTGGAGATCCTCGACGGTGCGCAAATCGCTCATTTCCTCGGGGCCGACGTCGCGTCCCGCGTGCTCGGCGATATGCTCGCCCAGTTCCGCCATCGCGAGCGAGTCGAGTCCGAGGTCCTCGATCAGGCGGGTCGCCGGCGTGATCGTGATTTGCTCGGACGAGACCTGCGCCAGCGCCTGCGCGAGCCACGGCTCGATTTCCGCGCTGTGCGTAGCGGCGGCATTTTCAAGGCTAGCGGCGTCGAGCATCCGGCGCAGGATCGCCGCGACCTCGTTGCGTTTGACCTTGCGCGTGCGCGTGCGCGGCAGCTCGGCGTCGGTGAAGCGCAGGATTCTGATTCGCTTGTGCGGGCTCAGCCCCTGCGCGATCTTCTCGAAGTGCGCGCGCAGTCCGTCTTCGACCGCGCGCCTGCTCTCGCCGCGCGCATAGGCGGGGACGGCCAGCGCGGCTACCTGCTCGCCTTGCGCAACGGTAAAGCCGACCACCGCGATCTCGCGCAGGTACGGCGAATGGCCGTACGCCTCTTCGAGTTCGTCGATATAGATATTGTTGCCGCCCGAATCGACGATCACTTCCTTGGCGCGGCCGACGATATACAGCCTGCCGTCGGCGTCGAAGCGGCCCAGATCTCCGGTATGCAGCCATCCGTCGCGCAGCACCTCGTCGGTGGCGGCCTGGTTGCGATAGTAACCCGCCATCACGTTTGCGCCGCGCGCAACGATCTCACCAATCTCCGCGCCGTCGGGATGCAGCCTGATTTCCACGGCGCCGAGCGGCTTGCCGACCGATCCGGGGCATCGCGGGTCATCGGGATGCGCGGTGCTGAGGACAGGCGCGGCTTCGGTCAGCCCGTAACCCTCGAGCAGATGAATTCCAAGGTCGCTGAAAAAATCTCCGACGCGATGCGGCAGCGCGGCGCCCCCGCTGACCGCAAGCCGCAGCCTTCCGCCGAGCGCTTGATGCGCCTGCCGGAAGAGGACCGAGCCGAGGTTGATCCCCGAGTCGCGATCCAGCCGGCGATT
>DATLTX010000205.1:0-4284 GCA_035533435.1 Binataceae bacterium (SeqCode) | reverse complement strand
CGCATCGATGCGCTGCTCGGCGCGCGGCGCAACCAGTCCTAAAAGGTACGCCGGTGTTACGGCTTGACCGCGGTGGCCCAGCCCAGCGAGCCTTCGAGGAACTCCTCGGCCTTCTCCGCGCGCAAGCCCGCCGCTTCCATGTACTGCCTGAATTCGGCTCCGGTGTGGACCTTGCCGCTGCCGGGTTGAAAGGCCTCCGCCAGCGAGAGAAACGCCGCGACCGGAGGGCCGGTCTTTGCGTCGTTCAGCATGTAGTCGCAAATGATCATCGCGCCATCGGGGGGCAGGACGTCGGAGACCTTTTTCACCACGCGTCGCGCCATTGCGGAATCGTATGCATGGATATTTCCGCACAGCAGTGCGAGGTCGTGGCCGGCCGGGAACGGGTCCGCGGTGAAGTCGCAGCCGATGGCCTCGATCCGATCGGCCAGATTCGCCTTCTGGATGAATTCGCGGGTGACCACGCAGATGTTGGGAAAGTCGAGCACGGTTGCGCGCAGCCCCGGATTGCGCTTGCACGCTTCGATCGAATAGACCCCGGAGCCGCCGCCGATGTCGAGCAAGCGGTGGTAGCGCGAAAAATCGAACCGCCGCGCAAGCATCCGCGCAGTGCCTTGCGAGCCGGTATAGCCGGCCTCCGTGAGCGCGCGCGCCTCCTTGGGGTTGGCGGCAGTATCGAAATACCTTCCGCGGGCTCCGGCGCCGGCCCCGGACTTCAGATGCTCCGCGACCTTGGCCCATGCCGGAAACGAGCCCTTGGCGAAGTGCAGCAGGTAATCGCCGAAGTAGGTCGGCTTGCCGCGGACCAGGAAACGGTCCACGTCCTCGACGTTCGCGATTGTCGCGCCGTTACGAGTGACCAGCTCCAGCGCCGCGCACGCGGTAACCAGTTGGTCCGCGCGCTCCTCGCTGAGTCCGAGGCCGCGTGCGATTTCGGGCAGCGCGAGCGCCCCTTGGCTGAGCACCTCGAACAGGCCCAGTTCCACCGCCGCGAGCAGAGTTCCCGCGTTCATGAAGCCGAGGCCCATGTCATTCAGTCTGCGGGTGGTCAGCTTGTTGTTCGCTTCCTCGTGCGCCATCTCGATATCCTTCGCGGCTGCCGCCGCGCTTCGGCTTGGAAGCGGGTATTTCAGCCGCGTTGCCGTGTATCGATCACTTTGCAGACTCTTCACCAGTTTGCGAGATGTCACAAGCACCCGAAGTGGGTTCGCTCCGCGTGCGCCCTTGCCTCAGTTGGCTGAGACACGCCATACAGTGATCACGCGCCGCCGCTTAGGACTTGATCATGCGCATCGGCGCCGCTGCGGGCGGCGCGGCTATCGAGGAGCCCATCATGAATCCACCGCTGGCGGGAATAAGGGTTCTCGACATCGGCACCCTCACTCCGGGGAAGTTCTGCACCGCCATGCTTGCCGATATGGGAGCGTCGGTGGTGCGGGTCGAGCGGCCGGCGGCGGGCGGCTCTCTGACCGACGAAGACCTGGTGCTCAATCGTGGCAAGAAGTCGATCACGCTTGACCTTCGCGCCGCGGCCGGCCAGGAGATCCTGCGCGGCTTGGCCGAGCGCAGCGACGCCGCGCTGGAAAGCTATCGTCCCGGCGTGGTGCGCCGCCTCGGCATCGACTACGACACGTTGAAGGACCGCAATCCGCGCCTCGTTTATTGCTCGCTTTCCGGCTTCGGTCAGGACGGCCCCGGCGCGAATCGCCCCGGCTACGATCTGCAGTTTGTCGCGGCCAGCGGTCTCTTGAGCGCGATGGCCGGAACGGTAAAACCGCCGCCAGTCCCCGATGCCTACCTGTCCGATGCAGTTTCGGGATTGACGGCCATGGTTGCGATTTGCGCCGCCTTGGTGCGCCAGCGCGAGGCGGGCGTCGGATGCTACATCGATCTGGCGATGCTCGACAGCGTGTTTTCGCTCCTTTCGGTCTCCCACGGCGTCCAGCGACCCGGCCGCGCGCAGGAACAGCCGAACCCGGCCGCGTCTCCATTTTACAATGTTTACGAGACCGCCGACGGACGCTATCTCGCGCTCGGCGCAATCCGTCCCGACTCCTGCAAAGCGCTGTGCCGCGAGCTGGGCCGGCCCGAATTAGGCGAGCGTCCGCCTGCGAACGCGGTGGAACGCGCGGAACTGTTCGCCTTCCTGAGCCAGACATTCAGCCGTGCTACCGCTGCCGAGTGGATTTCACGCTTGAGCGCGCTCGACGTGGAAATAGCGCCGGTCAATACGCCACAGGAGGCATTCGCCGACCCGCAACTGCTCGCGCGCGGCCTGATCGTCGACGCATCGCATCCGCGAGCTGGCGGATACCGCCGAATTGGAAACCCGGTCCGTTTCCTGCCCGAGGGCAAGACCGCGCACAGCCCCGCTCCGATCGCAGGTCAAGACGCCGACGAGCTATTGCGCGAGCTGGGCTACACCAGCACCGCGATTGAGAAGCTTCGCGAGCAGCGCGTGATTTGAGGGACGTTGGCGAAGCTCGCGCAGCTGTGGTTCCTCAAAACTCAATCCGCGCGAATTCATTGGCGGTTTCGATCGCCCGGCGATAGCCTGCCTTCATGGCGATGCCGAAAAGCGGACCGCTCCCGGTCACCCGCAGCGGCGAACCCCTGACCCGAACCGCTGTCCCTATTAAAAATTCCATCTGAACCGGTACTCGAGCGGCTGCGAGAATCGGTATCGAATTTATGCGCTTAAGTGAGATGGGATGCGATCTGAACCAAAAGCGGCTCACCCTGATCGCCCGATCAATGCGCGGAGAGAATGCGTCGTCTCACGTCAGGAATCCTTGACGCGGATGATGTTTGCCGGGTTGGGCTGCTTCTCGCGGGGCGCCTGGCTGTAGTCGCCGAAGGCGCCGTCCCGCGCGGTGACCGCCCCCGACACGCCCGCGCGGTTGGCCAGCGCGATGAAGCGGTGAGCATCGGGGGTGTTGCGCATGAGCCCGTCGAGGATCGGCCCGAGCGTCTGGATGGAGGCCAGGCCCATGTTCTCGTAGGCCTGGTTGACGATGAGCTTCATCGAGGCGAGTTGCGACGGCGGAATCGACGCCAAACCGCGTGCCATGCGGCGCACTTCATCCTCGAGCCGCTCGAACGGCACCGCTGCGTTGATGAGCCCGATCTCCGCAGCTTTCGCACCCGACAGCGGCTTACCGGTCAGTGCGTACTCCTTGGCCTTGGTGAGCCCTAGGCGGTAAATCCACATGCCGCTCAGGTAGCAGCCCCACATCCGCGAGTAGGGGGTCCCGATCCGCGCATCCTCGCTGGCAATCACCAGATCGGCGCATAGCGCCATGTCGCTGCCGCCCCCCACGCACCAGCCGTGGACCTGGGCGATCACCGGCTTGGGAGAGCGCCACATGCTCATGAACTTCGGCACAGCTCCGAGGCCGAAGCCGGCAGCGGCCCCGATGAAGTCTTTGCCGGGATCCCACTTGCCATCGGTGGTCAACTGGTCGTCCCACTGATGAAAGCCGCCGCCGAAGTCGAACCCGGCGCAGAACGCGCGTCCGGCCCCCCGCATCACGATTACCCTGACCGTGGCATCGGCGACCGCGCGATGAATCGCGGCCTCAATCTCATCCGGCATTGGCGGCACGATCGTATTAAGCCGGGCCGGGCGGTTGAGCGTGATCGTCGCGATCGCATCGTCAACGCGGTACAGCAACGTCTCGTACGGTGTGTGAGTAGTTATCGGAGTCTTGGTCCGCATTGCCTTCCCTCGCTTCATCTGGTCCTCCCCGAGCGGATAGCGCCCGCGATTGGTATCGTCCCGACACCGCGGTCACTGGCACTTTAGCAGGGCAGCGCTTGCGTTGGTCAAAGCATGACTCTATAGGTCAATTACCGAATACCGGAAAGGCGAAACGAATTCTCACGCGGCGACCGATGTTACGCGCTGCCGCGATGCGAGGAGAGGGTGTTATGCCGACCGACGCAAATGCGGGAAAGCCCTACTACCGGCCCGAGGACATTTCTCGAATCGATTACGCCACCGATCTCAACGATCCGGGAGCCTACCCCTATACTCGCGGCCGCCGGACTCAGCCACGGCATGATGCGAACTCCTGGATTCTTCAGGAGCTGTCAGGCGAAGGCTCCCCGGCGCATTCAAACCGCCAGTTCCGCGATCTAATCGCCAGGGGAGCAGTCGGTCTCGACGTCATCGGCGATACGCCCAGCGTGGGTTGCCTGGATCCCGATCACCCGTTCGCGCGTGCGGCAGTCGGTACGCAGGGCGTCTCAATCTGCCGTCTTCAGGATTTTCTCGAGCTATAC
>DATLTX010000204.1:0-19421 GCA_035533435.1 Binataceae bacterium (SeqCode) | reverse complement strand
CTGAAGGAGCTGTTCGCGATGATGACCGCCGAGGCCAATAAGGCCGGGCGCAACGCTGCCGCGATCGAGCTGTCGTGCATGGGTCGCGCAAAGCTCGACATGATCAAGGCGGTGCAGGACGTGGGCGTGTCGCGCGTCGTGGTCGCGCCGCCGGGCTTCGACAAGGAAGGTCTGACGCGCGGACTCGAGACGATGGCCAACGAGGTGCTCGCGAAGCTGTAGCCGGCATGATCGACAAAAGATCCCGAGAGTTTGTGATTTTTTGAAAACCTGGCGGCAGAGGAACAATCGGTCCGTCAAATTCCTCAGGCACTCAAGCCGCTTATGTCATTCCCGCGCGTGGCTGCCGCGCGAGGAATCCCCGATTCCGATTAAAATCACAAACTCTGACCGGGCGCAGGGGCGGCCCTGTGTGGCCGCCCGTCTCGTATCTGACAAGAATCGGTTACGAACCCGGCATCACGGGCTTGAAGTAGATGATCTCCGGGTCGCCGCCGTTGAGGTTCTCGACTATCCCGCTGCGCACGAAGCCCAGGCGCTCGCATAGTTTCTGCATCGCGGCGTTCGACTGGTTGGTCGAGGTGAAGAGCTTCTGGGTTGGTGCGTCGATTTCCGCCGAGCGCATCAGCGAGGTTGCGATTCCACGGCGCCGGTAGTCGGGATGCACGATCAGCAGCTCAACGAAGCCGTGGCCGAAGAACTCGCCCACGACGACGTAGCCGCGCACGTTTCCATCGACGCGCGCGATCGCGCATCGCCCCTGTCCGAGAGCGCGTCCGATGAAACCGCGGCGCGAGGGTCCGCTGAACACGATTTCGTCGAGCTCGCAAATATGCTCAAAATCGGCACTGGAAGCGCGGTCGATAATAGTCATCGCAACTCCAAGGGTGCGTCACCAAATGAGCGATCAAGAATCCGCAGATCCGGTCATCGTCCGGAACGAAGCGCCGCTCGGATGGATAGTGCTCAACCGTCCGCAGGTGCGCAATGCCCTGAATCTTAGAACCTGGAAGCGAATCCCGGAAGCCGTCGAGGCGCTGGACAAAGACCCCGCCGTCCGCGTGATCGTGATGCGCGGCGCCACGCCCGACGCGTTTATCTCCGGCGCCGATATTTCTGAATTTCCGAACCTCCGCGCCGACGCCACGCAGGCGCGGATCTATCGCGAGGCGCCGGGCCGCGCGATCGCCGCGATGCTCGAATGCTGCAAGCCTGTCATCGCGATGATCTCCGGCGTATGCATCGGCGGTGGCGTGCAGGTCGCTCTTGCCTGTGATATCCGGATCGCGGCGCGCGGGACGCGGATGGGCATCCCAGCGGCGCGGCTCGGGCTTGCCTATCCGCTCGACGGCGTGATCATGCTGACCCAGACTGTCGGCGCGGCCAATGCGCGAGAGATACTGATGTCGGCGCGGCTGTTCGACGCCGATGAGGCCTGCCAGATGGGGCTGGTCCATCGCGTCGTCGAGGGCGCCGAGCTCGAAGCGCATGTGCGCGACTACGCGACCCGGATGGCGGCGAATGCGCCGCTCACGATGGAAGCGGCGAAAACCGCGATTCGTGAAGGACTGAAGGATCCGGAAGATCGCGACGGCGACGCAGTCGCAGATCTGGTCGCACGGTGCTTCAACAGCGAAGACTATCGCGAGGGCGTGAAGTCCTTCCTCGAGAAACGCCGCCCGAAGTTTCAAGGAAAATAGATCATCATCGGCAATTCAGGTGAGAAATCTCCGCCTGAAAAGCCTTGCACCGCTGGGAAACAATCACGACTGCTTGCATCAGTCGGCATTGTCGGTAAACTGGGCCCACTAATGTCAACCCTCCAGGAAGAACGCAGCGCGGAAACCCGACAACGCCTGATGGACGCCACCGTCGAGTGCCTGTTCGAGCGCGGTTACGCCGGCACCACCACCACTGAGATTGCGACTCGCGCGGGAGTCTCGCGCGGCGCGCAATTGCATCACTTTCCCAAGAAAGACGAACTGGTTGTCAGCGCCCTCGAACACGTTTTCAATTTGCGCCTGAACCAGATGCGCAAAACCGTCGCGCAACGGCCGACGGGAAGCCGGGAAACCAGGCTCATCGCGATGGTCGATGCGCTGTGGCCGATTTTCAAAGGCCCGACCTTCTATGCATGGCTCGAACTGGTCGTTGCCAGCCGGACCGATCCTGCGCTCAACGAGGCGGTGCGCGAGGCGAGCGAGCGATTTGCCGAGGGGCTGCTCGAGGGCTTCGCGTGGATGCTGGAGTGGCCGCCGAATCGGCATGACGATCTGCATCAGGTGATCGGACTGGTCTTTGGGCAGCTCGAGTCGATGGCGTTGGAGCGGATTCTCTTCGCCGCCGAAGAAGCCGACCCGCCGGAGTTTGCGCGCGCGATCGCGATGCTCAAAAAACTCTGCGTCACGACGCTCCTGGGAATGGGACTTGCCGAAGCCGAAGTTCGTGTGGATGAGCACGAAATTGATAAGCACGATGCAAAGGAGGCCGCGCGATGAGCGAGGCAATTGCGACGGCGCAGCCGCAGGATTTTTACTTCAACCCGTGGGACGAGGCTTACCGCGCCAACCCGTATCCGCATTATAAGCCGCTCTATCGCGGAGCGATGCGGCATCTGGATCTGGGTTTTCCGCTGGTCTTGGCGGCGCGCTATGCCGACGTGAAAGAGGTGTTGCTGAATCCCGCGCGCTTCTCGAGCGTGCAGCCCAAGGATTCCGCGTTTGCCAACCAGACCGAGGCGTTTGGCGACGCGCCGACCGTGCTGCAATCCGACCCTCCTGTTCACACCCGGCTCCGGCGGCTGGTATCGCGCGATTTTACGCCGCGACGCGTTCGCGAGCTCGGACCGCGCATCCGGCAAATCGCGGCGAGCCTGCTCGACAAGGCCGCGCGCGCCGGCAACTTCGATCTCATGGCCGATCTGGCAAACCCGCTCCCGGTAATGGTTATCGCGGAGATGCTGGGCGTGGCGCCGGAGATGTACGAAACCTTCAAGCGGTGGTCGGACAAGGTGGTCGAAGCCGACAACACCCTGCCCGGGATGCCGATACCCGAGGAGATCAAGGCTGCGTTCGGCGAGTTGAACGCGTTCTTCGCCGAGCAGATAGAACGGCGCAGAAAATCCCCGGGCCCCGACCTGGTCAGCGCCCTCGTCGCCGCGCACGACACGTCAGAGGCGCTCAGCGCCGCCGAGCTTTTGCAATTCGTCGTGTTGCTGTTGCTCGCGGGAAATGAGACCACGACCAACTTGATTGGCAACGGCACGCTCGCGATGGGACGGCATCCGGAGCAGATGGCGATGATCCACAAGGACCCCGCGATGCTGCCACGCGCGATCGAGGAGATGCTGCGCTACGACGGCCCCGTCCAATCGACTTTTCGCGTCGCGAATGGAGACAGTGTTGTGGGCGACAACGAGATCAAATCGGGCACGGGAGTATTCGTGATTCTCGCCGCGGCCAATCGCGATCCGGCGGCATTCCCCGATCCTGATCGCTTTGAAATTACGCGCGCGCCCAACGACCATCTGGCCTTTGGCGAGGGAATTCATTTCTGTATCGGCGCGGGCCTGGCGCGGCTGGAGGCCAGTATCGCGATAAGCGCGATGCTCGAGCGGTTTCCGCGCTTGCGCCTTGCGGCTCCTGAGGCGCCGCTGAAATACAAGGGTTCCTATTTTCTGCGCGGGCTGTCCAGCCTGGAGATGGCGACCGACTAGGAATCCGCCCGAAGCGGCGCGACTGCATGCAGCGCGGGTGCTGCGCGGCGCGGACCGGAATCTTTCAGCAGAATCGAGCGCGCGCGATGGCATCGCGTTTGCTCAATGTCCATCGCGCGGCGCCGCCGGACTCGAACGGCGACGAAGCCTCGATGGGAAGACTCGAGGACAAATCACGTGAGCATCGAAAAACGCCCGGTATATTTCAATCCGTGGGATCCCGAGTTCCGCGCAAATCCGTATCCGCATTACGGCGCGATCAACGCGGGTCCGCCAAAGCTCATCGATCTGTTCGGACCGACCGCGCTGGTCGGCCGCTATGCCGACGTTAGCGCCGTTCTGAGGGATCATGCGCGATTTTCGAGCGTGCAGCGGATGCGTTCGCCGGAGATTCGCGACGAAGGCGCGTTTCGCGGTGCTGCGACGATGCTCTTCTCCGATCCGCCGGTGCATACGCGGCTGCGCCGAGTGGTTGCGCGCGATTTCACTCCGCGGCGCATCCGCGATCTCGAGCCGCGCGTGCGCGAAATCGCAAAGCGGCTGCTCGACACGGTTGAACGCGTCGGCGCGCTCGAAGTTATGGCCGACGTCGCCAACGCGCTGCCCGTGATGGTGATCGCGGAGATGCTGGGCGTGCCGGCGGAAAAATATGCGATGTTCAAAGACTGGTCGGACCGGATCGTCACCGGAGGAAACACGCTTCCCGGGATGCCGATGCCGCCGGACGTCAAGCAATCGACCGACGCGCTGCGCGCCTACTTTGCCGCTGAAATCGAAAATCGCCGCAGCCATCCGGGTCCCGACCTGGTTAGCGCCCTGGTCGCCGCGCACGACGATAACGAAGCGATGGACGCCGACGAGCTGCTCGCGTTCGTGGTGCTGCTCCTGCTGGCGGGCAACGAGACGACGACCAATCTGATTGGCAACGGGATGCTCGCGCTCGGCAGGAATCCGGAGCAGATGGATTTGCTGCGCCGCACTCCGGAGCTGACGCCGCGCGCGATCGAAGAGATTCTCCGCTACGACGGTCCGGTGCAATCGACCACGCGGACTTCCAACGTCGAAGTGAATCTGGCCGGTACGGTGATTCCCGCCGAGACCGGATGCTTCGTAATTCTGGCTGCGGCGAACCGCGACCCGGCCCAGTTTCCCGATCCGGACCGCTTCGATATCGCGCGCGAGCCGCGCGATCACGTCGCGTTTGGAGAAGGCATTCATTTCTGTATCGGTGCACCGCTGGCGCGGCTCGAGGGCGCGATCGCGATTGGAGAGATGCTCCGGCGCTTCCCGAAGCTGCGGATGAAAGACCCTTCGGCCCCGGTCGAATACAAAGGTTCGTATTTCCTGCGCGGGCTGGCCGCGCTGCCGATGGCGCTCGAGTAGCGCGCAGGGCGGGGAGAAGTCACGCGATGGTCGAGCAGGCCTATTACTTCAATCCGTGGGATCCCGAGTTTCGCGCGAATCCCTATCCGCATTACCCCGCGCTGCTCGCCGGTCCGCCGCGCGTGACGATATTGCCTGGCGCGCCATTCGCGTTGGTCGCGCGCTATCGCGATGCGATCACCGTGCTGCGCGACCATGCGAATTTTTCAAGCGTCGGGCCTCCGCCCCCGCCCGATCAATATCAGGGTCCGTTTGCGGGCTCGAAGAACGTCCTCAATTCAGATCCACCCGACCATACGCGGTTGCGCAGGCTCGTGAGCCGCGATTTTACCCCACGCCGAATCCGCGAACTCGAGCCGCGCATCCGCGAAATCGCGCGCACGCTGGTCGATAAGGCCGCCATGCGCGGCGAGTTCGACGTGATGGCGGACCTGGCAAATATCCTGCCGGTGATGGTGATCGCGGAGATGCTGGGGGTGCCGGCGGATAAATCCGCGATGTTCAAAGACTGGTCGGATCGCATCATCGCGGCCGGCAATACCATTCCGGGCGCTCCGCCGCCCGCCGAAGCGGTGCAGGCGCTCGAGGCGTTGGCGGAATATTTCGGGGGCGAGATCGAACGGCGCAGACGGCACCCCGGCGCCGACCTGGTAAGCGCGCTCGTCGCCGCACACGATGACTCTGACGCGCTGAGCGCCGGGGAACTTCTGAGCTTCGTTTCATTGCTGCTGATCGCCGGCAACGAGACCACCACCAACCTGATTGGCAACGGAGCGCTTGCGCTGATGCACAATCCCGCCCAGCTCGAGATGCTGCGCCGCGAGCCTGCGATGCTGCCGCGGGCGATCGAGGAGATGCTGCGCTACGACGGTCCGGTGCAATCGACCGCGCGCTTCCCCAAAAGCGCGGTAAAGCTTGTCGACGCCGAAATTCCGGCGGGATCGATCGTGGTCGTCGTGATCGCCGCGGCAAATCGCGATCCGGCGCAGTTTCCCGATCCTGAACGGTTCGATATCACGCGCGATCCGAACGACCATCTGGCCTTCGGCGAAGGAATTCATTTCTGTATCGGCGCGCCGCTGGCGCGGATGGAGGCGAATATCGCGTTCAGCGCGATGTTCGAGCGGTTTGCGCGGCTGCGCCTGCGCGATCCAGACGCAAAGCTGAACTACAAAGGCTCGTACTTCCTGCGCGGACTGGACTCGCTAAAAGCGGCGCTCGACTAGCGCGCGCGGGCTCGCCAATGGCGCGTCGAGCTACCATCCGCTGCACGCCCATCGTTTTACCGGACGGCGATCCCATCCCGAGGTGATCTCCGCCGGGAGATCTTTGACGTGGAAGATCACATTCGCGAACTCGACCGCATCGAAGTCCAAAATCGGCCCGCTACGGCGCGGGGACTGCCCGACCTGAAAGGCGCGGTAGCCGAGCGGCTTCAATTCGCCCCACAGGCGCTGTGGGGTCCAACCCAGCCGATCCATCGCCTTCCCGTTCACCTCCATCAGGAATACCGGCCTGAAGCGCTCGAGCGATTCGCGCGCGCCTTGCAACATGAACGGCTCGGCTCCTTCGATATCGATCTTGATCAAGTCGATTCGGCTGACTCCGTGCTCGTGGACGTAATCGTCAAACCTTATCGCCCGCACCTTGACCGCCGATGGGTCCGTTGCAGCGAATCCCGCGCTCCAGCGCCCGGATTGAGCCTGCAAGCCGGGTGCGCCACCGAGGCTCAATTCCGTGGCTTCGTTCCACAGGGCAGCCTGGTTGAGGGTCACGTTGCCGAGGCCGTTGAGCCGCACGTGCTGCTCGAGGATTCTGAATGTCTCGGGGATTGGTTCGAAACTGTGCATCGCGCCGGAGGCACCAACCGCGCGCGCGCCCAGCAGCGTGTACTGGCCGCAGTTCGCGCCGACGTCGAACACGGTCATCCCCGGGCCGATCATCTTCAGGAACAGGTAAGCCTCGATCGGTTCGAACAAGCCGGCGAAGTAGATCTGGCGCTGCACGAAGTCCGAGAAATCACAGCGCATCACCGACCCATCGGGGAGCCGCGTCGCTATCGGTCCGGACGAAATCCTGGGCGCAAGCCGCTCCGCGGTGAGGTATCGGGCGTAGCTCTTCCATCCGGTCCGCGCCCAGAGGCGCAGCGCTCCGCGAGCGATCGGTCGCAGCGGCGCGGGCCACAAAGCTTTGTCATGAGATGTCATCTTGGCGCACCGAATGCGGCGCATATCTTTATGGTACAGGATTTTCGCAATCACAACGGTGCGCGCCTGCACGATTCCACAGCGCATCGGAATTACCAAGGGTTAACTTCCTTCGCGGACTCGAATCGCTCAAGATGGCAAGCGACGAAGCCACGCCTGGCGCCTTGAGCACGCCGGAGTCTATTGATGAGTGAACCGTCGCCTGCCGCGGCAGAGTCTTCCGTCCAGATCGAGGAGCCGCGCCGCAGCATCCATCTGGGGATGTTCGGCAAGACGCCGCCGTTCACCTCCCGCCAGTGGCGAGTGTTCCTGATTGCGTGTACGGCCGGATTTTTCGACAACTACGACCGCGCGCTGTTGAGTCTTGCGCTCAAGCAGATTCAGAAGGGACTCAAGATCGCCGAGGGCGGGCTCGGCGCGATGCTCTCGCTCATCAGGTTTGGTTATATCCTGACTTTTTTTCTGACTCCGCTGGCCGACGTGTTCGGCCGCCGGCGCCTGCTGCTCTATACGATTTTCGGCTACACGATTCTGACCGGGCTGAGCGCGCTGGCGCCCAATGAGCGCACGTTTGTCATCCTGCAGATCTTTGCGCGCGCATTCGCCGGTGCCGAGGGAATAGTCGCGCTGGTGATATTGGTCGAGGAAGTCGATGCGGGCGTGCGCGGATGGACGGTCGGGCTGCTCGGCGCGTTATCCTCCGTCGGCTACGGCCTTGCCGCGGGAGTGTTCGCGCTGATCAACGTGATTCCCTACGGATGGCGCGGACTGTACGCGCTTGCGCTGATTCCGCTCGTGATTATCATTCCGTTGCGGCGCGCGCTGCCCGAGAGTCATCGCTTTGAGGACGAAGCGCGCAGCGCCGATCACGGATCGAATCCGCTCAAGCCTGTGATTGCGCTGTTTCGCGCGTATCCGGGACGGCTCGTACTGCTGATGTCGGTGGCGTTCCTGGGCAACATGGGCGGCAACGCGGCGGGGATGTTCTTTCCCAAGTACTTGCAGGAAGCGCACGGCTACTCGCCGGCCAATGTATCGACGCTATACGTCGTTGGCGGCGCGATTGGCATTTTGGGCAACATTATCGCGGGCCGGATGAGCGATCGAATCGGACGGCGGACGATGGGTTCGATCTGTTTCCTGGCCGCTCCTCTGCTGACGATCTGGATCTACCACTCCTCGGGCGCCGGAATAATTCCCGCATGGATTCTCGAGTTGTTCTTCGATACGGCTTCGGGGACGATCGTCGCCGCCTACAGCGCGGAACTCTTTCCGACCTCGCATCGCTCGACCGCGGGCAGCGCGCTTGCCGTTGCCGGGACCACAGGCGGCGCGATCGGCCTGCTGCTCGAGGGCGTGCTCTTTTCTTTCTTCCATTCGCACTGGACCGCGATTAGCTATCTGACCGTGTTCTGGATGATGGCTCCGTTCATCATGTATTTTGGCTACCCGGAAACCGCCGGCCAGGAACTTGAAGAAATCTCCCCCGAGAAGAGCGTGGCATCGGGCTTGGCGGCCGAGTGAGCCAGAATTGATGCGCAAGCCAAACCTAGCCCGGCGCTGGCAGGCCTCAGCCGCGCTCCTGGCGATCGCTCTGATCGCGTGCTCGCGCGGGCCGTGCGTGGCGATCGTTGCGCCGGACGGCAAGGCAATCGTGCAACTGCGCGTCGAGGTTGCCGATACGGTGGCGCGGCGCGAGACGGGCCTGATGTATCGAAGCCATCTCGACGAAGACGCGGGAATGATCTTTGTCTTCGCTGCGCCCGAGCGGCAGAGTTTCTGGATGAAGAACACCGAGATTCCACTCGACATGATCTTCGCGGACTCGGCCGGCAAGATCGTGGGAATCGTGGCGAACGCCGCGCCCTACACGCTGACGCCGCGCGGCGTCGATGCGGACGCGCTCTATGTACTCGAGGTGAACGGCGGTTTCGCCGCACGCCATCACGTCGAGGCGGGGGACAAATTTGTCTTCAGCGGTTTCGCGCCGCACGCGAGCGAGTAGCGCTGGGCGGGGCGCTTTAACCGGCGCCGGACATGCGGTATCTATGCTGCCGGTGGATCGCGTTGCGTCGCTGCGCGCGCCTGCCGTATCATTTCCCGATCATCCAGGTTCAAGGCCGGATTTAAGGCATGGGGCTTAAAGAAAATATCGAGCGGATAAATCAACTCTCGCGCCAGGCCGAAGCCGGCGGCGGCGAGGAACGGCTCAAGAAACAGCGCCAGAACGGACGGATGACCGCGCGCGAACGCGTCGAGTTTCTGCTCGACCGGGGTTCGTTCGTCGAACTCGACAAGTTCAAGACTCATCGCATCACCGATTTTGACATGGCCGACAAAAAGATCCCCGGCGACGGTGTTATCACCGGCTACGGCACGATCGACGGCCGGCAAGTCTGTGTCTTTTCGCACGACTTCACGGTTTTCGGGGGCAGTCTCTCGGGCGCCTTCGCGGAAAAAGTTTGCAAGGTGATGGATCTCGCCACGAAAACCGGATGCCCGGTAATCGGCATCAACGACGGCAGCGGCGCGCGAATCCAGGAGGGCGTGGTCTCGCTGGCCGGGTACGCCGATATTTTTTTGCGCAACGTGATGTCCTCGGGCGTGGTGCCTCAGCTCTCGGCGATCATGGGTCCGTGTGCGGGCGGCGCCGTGTACTCGCCGGCGATGACGGATTTTATCGTGATGGTGCGCGACACGTCGTACATGTTCATCACCGGTCCGGACGTGATTCGCGCGACCACGCACGAGGAAGTCACCATGCAGGAGTTGGGCGGCGCCGACACTCACTCGCAGAAATCCGGCGTCTGCCACCTTGAAGCGCCCGACGACGAGAGCGCGCTGCACGCGCTGCGCGAGCTGCTCTCTTTCATGCCGTCGAACAACGTCGAGGATCCGCCATTCGTGCCGACCAGCGACGATCCGAATCGCACCGACCCAACCCTTGATTCGATCGTTCCCGAGAATCCGAACAAGTCGTACGACATGGGCGAGATCATCCGGCGTGTCGTTGATGACGGCCATTTTCTGGAAATCCAGAAAGATTACGCGCGCAACATGCTGGTCGGTTTCGCGCGGATGGGCGGGTATTCCGTCGGCGTGGTCGCCAATCAGCCGGCATTTCTGGCCGGATGCCTCGATATCGACGCGTCGGTGAAGGCCGCGCGTTTCGTCCGCTTTTGCGATGCGTTCAATATTCCGCTGGTGACGTTCGTTGATGTGCCAGGATTTCTGCCCGGCACCGCGCAGGAGTTCAGCGGAATTATCCGTCACGGCGCCAAGCTGCTTTACGCCTTTTGCGAGGCTACCGTGCCCAAGGTCACCGTTATCACACGCAAAGCCTACGGCGGCGCGTATGACGTGATGTCTTCGAAGCATATTCGCGGCGACTTCAATTTCGCGTACCCGACCGCCGAGATTGCGGTGATGGGCCCCGAGCAGGCGATCAACATCATCTTTCGCAATGAGATGACGGCGGCGGAGCGTGCGCAGTTGGTCGAGGACTATCGCGCGCGCTTTGCAAATCCGTTCAAAGCCGCCGAGCTTGGCTACATCGATGAGGTTTTGCTGCCGCGCGATACCCGTCGGCGGCTCATCTCGGCGCTGCGGGCGCTCGAGAACAAACGCGACAAGAATCCGCCGCGCAAGCATGGCAATATCCCTTTGTAAGGCGCGCGCGACGCGGCGATCGTCGGGCGAGTCGCCCGCCCGCGCTCAATTGAGTATAAACGAGTTGCTGAGGAATCTTCCGGTTCGGTGGCGGCCGGAATTGTTGGAACATTGATGTTCAAACGAATCTTGATTGCGAATCGAGGCGAAATTGCGGTGCGGGTTATTCGCGCCTGCCGCGAGTTGGGTCTGGAATCGGTCGCGGTTTATTCCGAAGCGGACCGCGGAGCGCTGCACGTGCGTGAGGCCGACTATGCGGTCGCGGTCGGCGCGGCTCCGGCGGCGGAAAGCTATCTCAAGACCGATCGCATTCTCGAAGCCGCAAAAAAGACCGGAGCCGGCGCGGTGCATCCCGGCTACGGCTTCTTCTCCGAGAATCCCCGCTTCGCGCGCGCGGTCGAACAGGCCGGCCTGGTCTGGATCGGTCCTCCGCCCGAGGCGATCGAGCGGATGGGCGACAAGGTCGAGGCGCGCAAACTGATGTCCGCCGCCGGCGTTCCCGTCGTTCCCGGCTCGCCGGACACGCTCGAAACCGAAGCGCAGGTGCGCGAGATTGCGGAAAAGATCGGATTTCCGATCATGATCAAAGCTGCCGCGGGCGGCGGCGGCAAGGGACTGCGCCTGGTCGAGAGCGACAAGGATCTGGCTTCGATCGTCCGCACCGTGTCGAGCGAAGCCAAGTCATCGTTCGGCGACGGGCGTTTCTACGTCGAGAAATTCGTGCGCCGGCCGCGTCATATCGAAGTTCAGGTGCTGGCCGACAAGCAGGGCAACACGGTCCATGTGTTCGAGCGCGAGTGCTCGATCCAGCGCCGCCATCAGAAGGTGGTCGAGGAATCGCCGTCGCCGTTCGTTACGCCAGAGATGCGCCAGAAGATGGGCGCGGTCGCGGTGCAGGCGGCGAAAGCGGTTGGCTACTTCAGCGCCGGCACGATCGAGTTCCTGGCCGACGCGGATCGCAACTTCTACTTCCTTGAGATGAATACTCGAATCCAGGTCGAGCATCCGGTGACCGAGCTGGTCACCGGAATCGATTTGGTGCGCACCCAGATCGAGATCGCGCAGGGCAAGCCGCTGCCGTTCAAGCAGAAAGACATCGCGCAGCGCGGATGGGCGATCGAGTGCCGTATCTATGCCGAGGATCCCGAGGCGGGATTCGTTCCGGCCCCCGGGAAGATCCAGACGCTAAAGTTTCCCGAAGGCCCGGGTATCCGCAACGACGCGGGCGTCTATGCCGGCGCGGAAGTGCCGGTGTTCTACGATCCGATGATCTCGAAGCTGGCGGCGCACGGCGCAAACCGGGCCGAGGCGATCGATCGGATGCGCCGCGCGCTCAGCGAGTTCGTCATCACGGGCGAGCTTACGACCAATCTTTCGTTTCACCGATGGCTCATGACTCATCCACGCTTTCTGGCGGGTGACTTCGACACCAACTTTATCGCGCAGGAGTATCATCCGGGCGCCGCCGCGGAAGGTGTCGATCACGCGCGGACGGCGGCGATGTTCCTCGCCGCTATTGCGGCGCAACGCGCCGCCAATCACAGCAACGGTCAGGCGCCCGCGCGCGCGGCGCAGCCCGCGGGATCGGCGTGGCGCAGTCTTGCCCGCTTCGACTCGCTTCGGAGATAAGGTCCAGATGCGCTACGTTGCGACCCTTGGTGACGCGGAACACGAAATCGAGCTCGAGGAAATCTCGGCCGAAAGTTTCGCGATCAAATTCGGCGAGCATCGCTTCGACGCCGATGTGCGCAAGGTTGGACCGGCCTCGTTTTCGATCATAATCAATGGCCGGTCGTTCGACCTTGATGTCGTGCGCGAAGGCGTCGAGCTCGTGGTCGCCTCGCGCGCCGGTTCCACGAGGTTGACCTTGGTTGATGCCGCACGGCGCGCATCGCGCGCGGCGGCGAAAAAACCCGAAGTCAGCGGCAGAGCCGAGATCAAGGCCGCGATGCCGGGTCGCGTGGTCGCGGTGCTGGTTGCGCCGGGCGATGAGGTCAAGGCCGACCAGGGAGTCGTGACCGTCGAAGCGATGAAGATGGAAAACGAACTCAAGAGCCCGAAGGCGGGTAAGGTGATTGAAGTAAGGGTGGTTGCGGGCCAGACGGTGGAGAAGGGCGAGCTGCTCGTGGTTATCGAGTAGCCCGGATTACCAACGATGGCGGACAAGGAACGCGTCACGCTCGATAGCGCGCGCAACAAGTGGGAAGAGCGCAAGCTTGCTCCCGCGCTTAAACGCGGAGCGGAGCGCAAAAAGAATTTTGCGACGACCTCGGGTATTGAGATCCAGCGCCAGTACGATCCCGCCGACCTGGAAGGCTTCGATTACGTCACCGACCTTGGCTTCGCCGGAGAATATCCGTTCACGCGCGGCGTGCAGCCCACGATGTATCGCGGGCGGTTGTGGACGATGCGCCAGTACGCGGGCTTTGGCACCGCCGAGGAATCGAACAAGCGCTACCGCTATCTGTTCGAGCAGGGACAGACCGGGCTTTCGGTCGCCTTCGATCTTCCGACCCAGATGGGCCGCGACTCGGACCATCCGCTCGCCTCGGGCGAAGTCGGGCGCGTGGGTGTTTCGATCGGTTCGCTGGCCGACATGGAAATGCTGCTCGACGGACTTCCGCTCGACAAAATATCGACCTCGATGACGATCAATTCGACCGCGTCGATTCTGCTCGCGCTGTACCTGGTGGCGGCGGAGCGGCGCAAGGTCGGATGGGACAAAGTCAACGGCACGATTCAGAACGATTTGCTCAAGGAATACATCGCGCGCGGGACGTACATCTATCCGCCGCGCGGCTCGATGCGGATCATCACCGACATTTTCAGTTTCGCGTCGCGGGAAGTTCCGAACTGGAACACGATATCGATCTCGGGCTACCATATTCGCGAGGCCGGCTCGACCGCCGCGCAGGAGCTGGCGTTCACGCTGGCCGACGCGGTCGCGTACGTCGATGCGGCGGTGAAGGCGGGACTCGAGGTGGACAGCTTCGCGAGCCGGCTGTCGTTCTTTTTCAACGTCCACAATAATTTTTTCGAAGAGATCGCGAAGTATCGCGCGGCGCGCCGCATGTGGGCCAAAATCATGAAGGAGCGCTTCGGAGCTACCGACGAGCGCTCGATGATGATGCGGTTTCACGCGCAGACCGCCGGCTCGACGCTGACCGCGCAGCAGGTCGATAACAACGTGGTGCGCGTGACGCTGCAGGCGCTGGCCGCCGTGCTGGGCGGGGCGCAGTCGCTGCACACCAACTCGAAGGATGAGGCGCTGGCGCTGCCGACCGAATCGTCGGTGCTGCTGGCACTGCGCACCCAGCAGTTGATCGCGTACGAATCCGACGTTGCCGACACGATCGATCCGCTCGGCGGCTCGTACTACGTCGAGAAGCTGACCGCGGAGCTCGAGGCGCGCGCGTTCGAATACCTGTCGAAAATCGACGACCTTGGCGGTGCGGTGGCCGCGATCGAACGCGGCTATCAGCAGCGCGAAATTCAGAACGCGGCCTATCTCTATCAGCGCGAGATCGAGACTAAAGAGCGCATAATCGTTGGCGTCAACCAGTTCACCGGAGGCGGCGAGCTTCCCAAGGATATCCTGAAGGTCAATCCCGAACTTGAAGACAAGCAGAAGCGCAACCTCGCCCGGGTCCGCGCCGAGCGCGATTCCGCCAAAGCCGCCGCGGCAATCGCGCAGGTCGAACGCTCGGCGCGCGATGGCGCCAATCTGATGCCGCCGATTATCGACGCGGTCCGTTCGTGGTGCACGCTGGGCGAGATTTCGGACGCGATGCGCCGCGTGTTTGGCGAGTATCAGCCGGTGAACACCCTCTGAGGTAGCGCGCCGGGGCGGGATTGTATAAAAGGATTGCGATTTTTGATTATGCGGCGCGCCATCCTCCGATGCCGGGGCGCGTCGCGCTAGGTCATTAAACCAGTACGCCGCGGCATCACCGCGGTCTTGTGGAGAACTAAAACCGATGGGGCCGCTTCCAAAAGGCGTGTTTATGACCAAGGGCGTGGGCAGGCATCGCGAGAAGCTGACCGCGTTCGAGATGTCTCTGCGTTCCGCCGGCATCGCTGAATACAACCTGGTCCGCGTGAAGTCGATCTTTCCGCCGCGCTGCAAAATGATCAGCCAGCAGGAAGGACTCAAGTATTTGAGCCCCGGCCAGATCGTGTTTGCCGTGATGAGCGAGAACGCGACCAACGAGCCGCATCGCCTGATCGCCGCCTCGGTGGGCGTTGCGATTCCCGCCAATCCCGACCAGTACGGCTACTTGTCGGAACATCACAGCTTTGGCGAGACCGATCAGAAAGCGGGCGACTACGCGGAAGATCTTGCGGCGCAGATGCTCGCGACGATTCTGGGCGTCGATTTCGACCCCAACGCGAGCTACGACGAGCGCAAGGACGTGTGGCGCGTGTCCGACAAAATCGTGACCACGCGCAACGTCACCCAATCCGCGATCGGCGATCGCGACGGGCTATGGTCGTCAGTCGTCGCCGCCGCCGTGTTTGTCGATCTTCCCAACGGCAAGTAGCCGATGAATTGAATCGGTGCGCCGGGGGGCTTACGCTTGGGCTATGGCGACGCAAATTCTTTACTGCTCGGCCTGAGGCTATAAGCCGCGAGCGGCCAGTCTGGCCGCTTCACTCAAAGATCGATTCGGCGAAGACACGGAAATCAAAGCCGGCAAATCCGGTCAGTTCGATGTTACCGTGAACGGTCGCCTGATCTTCTCGAAGGCGCAGAGCGGGCGGTTCCCGCTCGACGACGAAGTCGAAGAAACTTTCGAGGCGCTGCGCGACGGACGTCCGCTGCCCGCCGCTGAAAGCAAAGCCCGGGAAGTCCAGCCACGCCCCGCGGGCTTTCTGAACCGCGTACTCGGCAAGCTGCGCGACTGATCTCGCGCGGCCGCGCGACCCGGCTAGCGATGCATGTCGAGCAGGCTCTTGAATCCGCTCGGCGCATGCGCGCCCATGATCAGCATCTCCAAAATACCCATGCCCTCGCTTGAGCCGAGCTTGGCACGGCACACCGCTTGGATATGCTGGTAGAGCGGGTGCGTCTGGTCAACGTCGGCGAGCTTGAACGACTCGTAGTCGGAAACGTCGGCGCCGACATACATTCCGTGTCCCCACTTCGGATGGCCGTAGCCGATTCCCTGCATGTAGAAATTGTAGATCGTTTCGAGCTCGACGCGATGCTCGCCGGTGGCGGTGCGCAGGAGAATCTCGGCCTGACGGGCGTGGCGGGTGCCGGGCAGGTAGTTCACCTTCCAATCGACGGCGGTTGCGGTCTCGCCGGGCGCCATCGCGTCGGGTTTTGCGATCGCGCCGAACTGATGCCACCGCGAGCCGTCTGAATTTTCGTTCACGTCAAAATGGGTGCAGAGATTTTCAAAGTTGTTCGGGGACCACAACCAGAAAAACTGCGGCGGCTCGCTGGACGGAACCCCGGCCGGATCCTGCGGACCGATTGAGCGCACGCCCCACGAGCGATCGCGCGAGCCCCAGACCTGGGCAGGATTCGCGTCGAACTTTTTCCCGGCGACGGTCAGCGATCCGCTGTAGCCGCCGTGCTGCGTGTAGCGCGTGATGTCGAACATCAAGCGCGCGCCCGAGCGCCGTGAAAAGCGCGGCTCCTCGATCGGCATCGCGCGCGCCTCGAACGTCAGATCGGCTTTGATTTCGGGATGATCGACGCGCAGCCGCAGCGTGTGCATCGGACGCACCACCTCGATCGAGATCGGGCCGACTTTCGTGTCCATCCGATCGGCGCCCAGAACCCGCGAGGCGCGCACGCAATGCTGAACGCCCGCCCAGATGACGCTTACCGAAGCGTCGATGATCCCGACATTGGGGTAAATTCCCATCGCGATGGCGAAGTACGGCTCGCCCTCGCGCCAATATCCATTGAAGAAAAACCGGTCATAGAAATTCCGATCGCTGGTGAAGACCTGCTGAACAGGCTCCGGTGTCTGGTGAATGGGGAAATCATCGCCCGACGTGATCATCGCTCGTCTCCTTCAGTCCGTTTGCCAAGTCATTCGCGAACAGAACTCTCTCAGGCCGCGAGAATTTTTTCAATTTCCGCGGGCGCGATTCGGATTCCGACATAAAACGGTCCGAACTTCGCGTACGCCGCGCTCGCTTCATCGAAACGCATTTCGTACACCAGCTTCTTGAACACGAGCGGATCGTCGGCGAATAGATCGACGCCCCATTCCCAATCATCGAAACCGATCGATCCCGAGATTATCTGCGTGACCTCGCCCGCGAATCGACGGCCGACGAGCCCGTGCTCGTGCATCAGGCGCTGCCGCTCGTCCATCGCGAGCCGATACCAGTTATCGGCGCCGTCGCGCTTTTTGTCCATCGGATAAAAGCACAGGTAGCGGCGCGGCGGAATTTTCGGATACAGCCGCGGCGCAATCTTCTGCCGCTGCGCGGCGACTTCGGCCTCGACCGCGCGCGTCCATTCCGGCGTCCGCGGCCGGATATTCTGCTCTGCCAGCCGAGCGTGCAGAGCGACGGTGGCCTCATAGAGACCGATTTCGATCATCGAGACGTACGAGGTCGTAGGCTCGAGATAATCGCTCAGCCTGAGCTTGCCGATCGCGATCTGCGCCGCGCTCAACTCGTCGAAGCTACGGCGGAAATGCACCAGGAACAGATCGCCCTTGTGTCCCAAGCCCGCGAATGGCGCCGACTCGCCGTCCTCTCGCTCGCCCATCTCGCTCAACGCCGCGGAAGCTTCCCGCGCGATGCTCGCCCGCTCCGCCGTGGCCAGCGCACGCCACGGCGCGCGCCGGATCCGGAACATCTGATGAAGGACGCTAAAGCCCTCGAGCGTCAGCGGAGCGGCGGCCGGGTCTTCGCGATGGCTCGCCGGGCCGGATGGATTGTCGGTCTTCATGGATCGAATCCTAGATTTTTTTTGGCCGCGTGTCTTGATGCGGTCGGTCGGCTATTATCGGCGCTTCCGGAAGCTTTCGCAGGCCGCGACCAGGCCGCGCGCGATTCCAGGATTCGACGCCCAATGCGCATGCACGTAGCTGGCAACCACGTTGCCCGCGGTGAAGCCTTCGTCAAATGCGCCGCCGCCCCATCGCGGAGTCACCCGATAGCTGCAACTTGCGCGGATGGAACCGCCGGTGGCTTCGAGCGCCGAGTATCGAAACTGATGCCCCCGAAAGCGGATCCCCGCCGCGCCCAGAAAAGTTTCAGCGCGCGTCTCAACTTCGACGTAGCCGAGTGCCTGTAACCGCGGCTGCATCACGGCGACACCCGGCAGCAGCGATGCCATCGGCCATTGCCGGCCGTCGAGGGTGCGAATCGCCTCGCACAAATACATCAGGCCGCCGCACTCGGCGTAGATCGGGCCACCGTCAGCCGCGAACGCGCGAATCGCCGCCAGCATCGACGAATTCGCCGCCAGCGCGCTGGCATGAGCTTCCGGATATCCGCCGCCAAAGTAGAGGCCGTCGGCCCGTGGCAGCACGATATCGCGGCACGGCGAGAAGCGGACCAGCTCCGCGCCGAGTTCCTCGAGCCGGCGAAGATTATCTTCATAATAGAAATGGAATGCTTCATCGTGCGCGATCGCGATTTGGCATCGCGGCTGCGAATGTCCGGCGCGCGCACTCGATGCCGGGACTGCGAGCGGCGGTGCGGCGCACGCGATCGCGACTATTGCGTCGAGGTCGAGCCATTCGGACGCAAGCCGCTCCCACGCGGCGAACAGATCGTCAGCCACGGCGGTTTCGGTCGCGCTCAGCAGGCCGAGATGGCGCTCGGGAAACGCAAGCTGAGGTTTGTCCGGGAAGCCGCCGAGGACAGGAGCTTCGGGCTGCGCCTGGCGCAGCAAGTCGAGATGCCCCCGTCCGCCGACGCGATTACAGATCAGTCCCGCCATGTGAACCTTGGAATCGAAGCGGGTGAAACCCGCCGCGACCGCGCACACGGTGCGTGCGATTCCTGAGGCGTCGAGCACCAGAATCACCGGCGCGTCGAGCCATTTCGCGATCTCCGCGGTGGAACCATCGTCGCTCGTCGGCGCCGCACCGTCGAACAGCCCCATCATCCCTTCGATCACCGCGATATCCGCATCCTGCGCTGCGTGCGCCAAAGTCGCGGAGATCGCCTCGCGCCCCATCATCCATGAATCGAGGTTTTGCGAGGGCCGCCCGAGCACGCGCGCGTGATAGGTAGGGTCGAGATAATCGGGCCCGCACTTCAACGCGCTCACGCGCATGCCGCGCGCACGCAGCGCCGCGATCAATGCGACTGTGACGGTGGTCTTTCCGACGCCGCTGCCGGTGGCGGCGATCACCACTCGCGGAATGTTGCGTTGCGACTCCATCGCGCGTTGGATCTTACTCCTCCGTGCGCCGCGAAAAATCCGCGCTAGACATCGACGCGCGGCAGGACTTCGCTCACCAGGC
>DATLTX010000203.1:0-5653 GCA_035533435.1 Binataceae bacterium (SeqCode) | reverse complement strand
CGCGGGAATCAACGCGGACGCGATTCGTATCGCTGAGGACTTGTGGCGAGGCTACCGCCTGGGGCAGCTATGAATGCGCAAACGGATCGGCTGAAGTCGATTCGTCGCGCTCGCGAACCGACGAATCGCGCGCCGGCGCGGTCCGCCGCGCCCACCAGAACGCATCGCAAAGCGCTCCGCACGCGCGAATATAAACCGGCGGCGGCTCGAGCGCGGTCTGCGGAGACTCGCCCGTAGCGGCGGGGATTTCGAGTTCGCGTGGCATCGCGGAAAATCCTAGCGGATTTGATCGCCGCGCGGAATGGCGACGGCTTCGTCGCGACCGCGCAAATCGTTGGCCTAGTAAAATCTCTGCTCGCCGGGGGGGCGGGTTTTCCAGCGGCGATGAATCCAGTTCCAGTGGTCCGGATGGGCGCGGATCATCGCTTCGATCGGGCGGACAAAGCGCTGCGTGTTCTCGACGATATCGGCCGCGCGGTCGTCGGTGCGCTGAATTTCGATTGCCGGATGAATCGTGATCTTGTTCCTGGCACCCGCGCCCTGGCGCACCATAAAGGTCGGAACGACCGGCGCACCCGTCGCGAGCGCAAGGCGCGCCAGACCGTCGCTGGTCGAAGCCGGGAGTCCGAAGAAATCGACGAATACGCCCTTGCGCACGTCGAGGTCGAGCGTGATCGCGATCTGCCAGTTTTTGCGCAGCAAGCGCATCGCGGTCATCCCGCCGGTCTTGCGCTCGATCAGCGCATTGCCAAAACTGACCCGCGCGGCGCGCACCTGCTTGTCCATCAAGGGGTTGCGCAGCACGCGATTGACGATCCCGATGCGGTAGCCATAAACCGAGTGCGCGACGTTGAGCAATTCCCAGTTGCCGAAGTGCGCGGTCAGGACGATAATTCCGCGGCCCTTCGAGATTCTTTCGGCCTCGTCCCAATGCTCCTTGCCTTCGTAAGTGACGACATCTTCGATATTGGATCGATTGAGTTTCCGGATATGCGACCACTCGGCGGCCATCCGGCCCCAGTTCCGGTAGGCGCCGCGCAGAATTGCGAGGCGCTGGGCGATCGTCAAATCGGGGAATGCAATTTCGAGATTTTTGAGCGCGATCGGACGATTGAACCGATCTACTTCCATCGCGATCCGCCCGAGCTTTGAACCCACGCGCACCGCGCGGTCCAGCGGCAACGCGCGCATCGCGGCGATATACGCGGCGGCGCCCACCCATTCGACGCGCGCCTGCAGCCCGCCTATCTGCCGGGGCATCGCGGTCCGCAAAGCGCAACGCACGGACTTAAGTCCGCGCGCCGCGGGCAAGGAAAAATCGCATTCACTATCAAGTTCGAAGGCTGATCAGGGCGTCGCCGGCGCCATCCCCACCCGGGTCGCATCGAACGCACGCGAAGACGGCATGATGCCCGCGCTCGGGTCGCCGCTGGCGACAGGCACCGCGGGGCCGCTCGTGCCGGGGATCGTGCCCGTCGGAGCGCGCATGCTCGAGGGTCCGATCTCTTCGGTGTTAAATGGCGTATCGCCCGACGGCGAGCGCGGAGTCGAGGGCGGAGGCGGTATGTCGGCCGCCGAAGGCGCGCCCGGCGGAGCACTCGCACTCGAAGGCGCGCCAAGGTCGGCCGATGGCGGCACGGCGATCGAGAATGACGGCTTGTAGAGTTCGTGAATCTGCGAAGCCGGCATGTCGTGAACTTCCTTGCGGCCGATCGACTGGATGAACTTGTGGCGCTCGTCGAGAGCCAGCGCGCGCAACTGCGTGCGGTTGCGAATCACGTGCGGGGTCAGGAATACGATCAGGTTATCCTTCTGCCGATCGGTCTGCTTGAAGCTGAACAGATTTCCGATCACCGGAATATCGGAGATATACGGAATACCCTGTTTCGAGGCGCTGTCCTGGCTCGAGAGCAACCCGCCGATAACGGCGGTGCGATGATTCTGCACCATCACGCTGGTTGACGCCGAGCGAATTGTCGTGGTCGGTCCGAGCGGATTATTTACCGTGCTGCCGACCACGTTGGAGACTTCTTCGTACAGATCGAGCTTGACGTAATCGCCTTCCGAAACCTGCGGGACGATATCGAGCGTGATACCGACGTTCTGGCGCTCGACGGAATTGAAGATCTGCCCCGGCAAGCCGGCGTTGGCCGACGCCGATCCGACGAACGGCAGATTCTGGCCGACCACGATCATCGCCTCTTCGTTGTCGGCGGTGAGCAGGGTCGGAGCCGAGAGCACGTTGCTATGCGTGTCGGTCTCGAGCGCCTCGAGCAGCGCAAGATCGCACGGTATTGTGATCGTGCTGGCGGCCGCGGCTCCCACCGTTCCGGTGGACGCAACCCCGGCGGCCAAAGTCGAGGGAACACTGCATAGGCTGCCCGAGGCAAGGCCCAAGCCCAATCCGCTGAGGCCGAGCGGGTTTCCGAGCGCGTTCTGGAGATTTCCGTAGTTCATAGTGCCAAGGCCGATCGTGCTGTTGCTGATGCCCGTCGAGGCGTTGAATTCAACGCCGAGCTGGCGGCTCCGTTCGGCGCTAACCTCGACGATAACCGCCTGCACGAAGACCTGGACGCGGGGAACGTCGAGCTCATCGATGATCTGCTTGAGGGTCTGCCAGTCCTGCGGCGACGCGCTTACCACCAACGCGTTGGTGGCGGGGTCGGCCGTGATATTAACCGGGTTGGTGAAATTGCTGCCCTTGCCGCCCGACGTGCTGGCCGAGGCGGACCCAGTGTTCCCAGATGAGTTGCCGCTCATCATCCCCATCCCGCTGCCCATGCCGCCGCTGACTCCGCCCATGCCGCCCATGCTGCTCATCATGCCGCCGCCCATCCCACCGCCCATGCCGCCCATGCTCGAGCCGCCGTAACCGCCGCTCATCCCGCCCATGCCGCCGAAGCCGCCGCCCATCCCACCGCCCATGCCGCCCATGCCGCCGCCCATCATTCCGAGCGAGCTGCCACGGCCGAGCGAGCCGCGGCCGGTCTGGGGCGAAAGCGTGGACGGCGAACTGCCGCCGTTGAGCAGGTTATTCATGACCTGCACCATCTCGAGCGCCTGCGCGTTCTTGAGCCGGTACACATGGATGCGTGAGGTGACGTTGGGCGGCACGATGTCGAGCTTGGCAACGACGTCCTTTATCTCGCGCAACTGGAGCGGGCCCGCCAGCACGATCAGCGAGTTGGTGCGCTCATCGGGAATCACCTTGAAGCCGCCTGATGGTCCCGACGCGGTGGGCGCCACGACGCCCATTCCGGGCCGCGGGCCCTGCGGCGTACTGGTTGAGCCCGATCGCGCGGCCATGATCTGCTCGATCTCGGGCGCGAGTTCGCCGGCAAACGCCAGCTTGAGCGGGATCACGGCGACGTTCGCCTGCACGCCCTGGATGTCGAGGCTGCCGATAATCTGCAACAGGCGCTGCACGTTGTACGCGTCGTCGGTAATAATCAGGGTGTTATCTTCGGGATAGGCCGCGACCAGCCCGTCGTGCGAGACCATCGGCTGCACCACCCCGACCAGCGAGGCCGCGTCCACGTTCTTGAGCTTCACCATCCGGGTCACGTACTCGTCGCCATGCAGGTCGGCCGGGAGCTGCGACTCGGTAAGCGGCGCGTCAGAGCGCACGTTGCGCGCGGGGACAATCTTTATCACCTTGCCCGCCAGCACCGTGGTGAACCCCTTGATCTGAAGGACCGACTGGAACAGGGAATACGCCTGGTCGGGCGTTACCTTGGAGGGCGAGATAATCGTAACCTTGCCGCGCACGCTTTCGTCGATGATGAAGTTTTTGCCGGTAATCTCACTGATAAATTTCGCCAGAACTGGGATGTCCACGTTCTGGAAATTCATCGTGATCTGGTCTGGAGGGACGCGTGTCTCCGCCGCCTTCACGCTGCCAACAGATAAAAATATGAGCAACGTCGCAGCGAGCGCCGCTGACCAGGAGCGGTTCATCCGAGCAACCTCCGCATTCGGCGAGAGCATATGGCACCCCCACGAGATAGTGCAACCTTTGATCGTTGCAAATGCCCCAGTGGTCGCGGACTATAGACGAATCACAAGTCCGCTTGATTCAATGAAACTTTCGCGTCGCATCCGCCAAGCCCGATTCACCGCATCGCCGCGCCCAATCCGGGAGCCTTTCGCGGCCTGACTATCCGTGCGTTTCGAGTACTTGATAGGCATGCGCTACTTGCGCGCCCGGCGCCGTGAGCGGTTTGTTTCGCTGATCGCGGTGATTTCGCTTACCGGAATAGCATTTGGAACCTTTGCGCTGACCGTGGCGCTTTCCGTGATGAGCGGGTTTCAGGAGGATTTGCGCGCGCGGCTGCTCGCCTTCACCCCCGAGGTCACGGTCGAACGCACCGACGGCGCGGTATGGAATCCCGCGCAGTTGCGCAAGGCGATCCTGGCGATCCCGGCGGTGGTCGCGGTCGCGCCGTTCATCTCGTCGCAGGTAATGGCGGTGTCCAATACGCCGTCGGGCGCGCCGGGTTATGTCTCGGGCGGAATTTTGCGCGGCGTCGAAGCCGAGCACAATCCGGTTCTGACCGAGCTTACGCAGACCCTGCAATCCGGCACGCTCGCGTCGCTCGATACCGAGCATCAGGTGCAGGTCGTCGAGCAGGGACAAAAGCGGCAAGTGAATCTGCCCGGTGCGATAATCGGCAAGACGCTCGCGTTCGATCTCGGGCTCCAGGTGGGCGATCCGGTGATCCTGATATCGCCCGCCAGTCTGAGCAATGGCCTGGGCGCGCCGCGGCTCAAGCGGTTTGTGATCACGGGCTACTTTTATTCGGGGATGTACGAATTCGATTCGACGCTGGTGTTCGTCGCGCTGCGCAACGGCCGCGCGCTGTTCGCCGACGATCCCGAGATGCAGACCGGCCTCGAGCTAAGGCTCAGGAATATGTTCGACGCGCCGGCGGTCGCCGCGGCGATTTCCGCGATCGCGGGAAACGATTACACGGTTTCGGATTGGACGCGCGCCAACGCGCCGCTGTTTTCGGCCCTGCAACTCGAGAAATTCACCTATTTCATGGTTCTGCTGCTGATCGTACTGGTGGCGGCGTTTAACATAATCGCGACGCTGGTGATGGTCGTAATGGAGCGGCGCAAGGAGATCGCGATTCTGCGCGCGATGGGTGCGCGGGCGGGTTCGATCGCGATGATCTTCCTGTGCGAGGGCATTTCGATCGGCGTGATTGGCACCGCACTCGGCGACGGCGGCGGATTTCTGATTTCATGGGCAATTGGCCGCTTTCATCTCATCCACCTCCCGGCCGATCTGTTTATGGTAAGCGCAGTCCCGGTCCGGCTTTACCCGATGAATTTTTTCGCGGTTGCGGCGGCGTCGATCGTGCTATGCGCCGTTGCCGCGCTCTACCCGGCGCTGCGCGCGGCCGCGCTGTCTCCGGTCGAGGTGATCCGGTATGAGTGACCCGCTGGCGCCGAGTCCGCGTATCGGCAACACGCTTATCGACGCGCGCGCAATCGTGAAGACCTTTCACGACGCGGGACGCGAAATCCGCGTCCTGCGCGAACTGGATCTGGTCGTTCGCGCGGGCGAGGAGATCGCGATCGTCGGGCAATCGGGCGAAGGCAAATCGACTCTGCTCCACGTCCTCGGCAGTCTTGAAGAGCCGACCTC
>DATLTX010000202.1:0-18614 GCA_035533435.1 Binataceae bacterium (SeqCode) | reverse complement strand
CGGAATCGGCGCGGGGCCGGACCTCGACGGACAGGTGCTCGTGATGCACGACATGCTCGGGCTCGGCGAGAGCTTCATCCCGCGTTTCGCAAAGCCATTCGCGACGCTGTGGAAGGACGCATCCGCCGCCGCCGAAAGTTACGTGCGCGAAGTGCGTGAGCGCGCGTTTCCCGCGCCCGAGCATTGCTACGCCGAAGCGGGCGCGCGCCGCCAACAAATCTGACGACGAGATTTGACGATGCAAATAATCAATCATCCCGATGAAATGGCGCGATGGGCGGACGCCACCCGCGCACGCGGCGAACGAATCGCGCTAGTGCCGACGATGGGCTTTCTGCACGAGGGGCATATGTCCCTGATGCGCGAGGGGCGGGCGCGCGCGCAGGCGCTGGTCGCCTCGATCTTCGTCAATCCGACCCAGTTCGGTCCCACCGAAGATCTGGCGCGCTACCCACGCGACCTCGAGCGCGACTGCGCGATGCTCGAGACCGTGCCGATCGACGTGGTCTTCGCGCCGGAGGCGTCCGCGATGTACTCGGCCGACGCCGAGACCTGGGTCGAGGCGACGGGAGTCACGCGCGGGCTGTGCGGACCGTTTCGGCCGGGTCATTTTCGCGGGGTGACGACGATCGTCGCCAAGCTGTTCAACATCGTGAAGCCGCATCTGGCGGTCTTCGGCGAAAAAGATTTTCAGCAACTGCGCGCGATTCAGCGGATGGTCACGGATCTGAATTTCGACCTCGAAATTCTTCCGGTGCCGATCGTGCGCGAAAAAGACGGCCTCGCGATGAGCTCGCGCAACGCCTATCTGTCGCCCGAGGAGCGCGAACGCGCGCTGGCACTAAGTCTCGCGCTGCGCGCCGCGCGCGATCGTTTCAAGTGCGGCTCATGCTGCGTCGAAGAGATTGTCAAAGTCGCCAAGCGCGTGCTGCGCAAAACCCCCGGCGTCGAAATTGAATACGTCGAAGCCGTCGATGCGCGCACGCTCGCCCCGGCGCACTCCCTCGCAGCGCCGATCCTCCTCGCAATCGCCGCCCGAGTCGGCAAAACCCGCCTAATCGACAACACCGTGCTGACGCCGTGAAGGCTTTGTGTAACTGATTCCGCAGTTCGCTTGCGCGGCTGCCGAGGTTTTCTTCGGTTCCGCTCAGGTGCAGGTTCCGTCATCCTCAGAGTATGAGTGTCATCCTGAGCGAGCGTTGCGCGAGTCGAAGGATCCCGAGCGTCCATGCGCACCGCTCGCTCAGGATGACGGATGGGACGGATGAGCGGATTGCTCAGGATGAGTTCAGTTGGGTTGCTGACCGTCCATCGCCTTGAGATTCTTATCGAGAAACGAAAGCGTTCGTTGCCACGGTCGATGGGCGGTCGCGCGAGAACGTCGAATGGCTGCGCGCGAGCGTGAGTGGTGCTACCTCTCGGCGGTATTCGCACGGGATGGCGCGTTTCGCGAAAATCCTCACGCTTTCGTGCAGATGAAGATCGATGCGCGGGCGCCGAGGATCGCTACCTGGAGCGCCTTTTCGATTCGGATGCGGCGGCGCGCGGCGAGATCGCGCATGAGAGTCCACTCGGCGGAGAGCAGCACCATCCGGCCGCCGGGAGCGAGCACACGGTTGAACTCCGCGATCCAGGCGGGATAGAGCTTGCGATTCTCGCCATGCGAGCCGTAGCGGATTCCCCACGGCAGATTGGTCACGATCTTGGTAACGCTGGCGTCGGCGAGCGGCATCGCCGCGGCGTCCCATCCTTCGAGCCGGATCGGCTTGTAACGCGGGCCGACGTTCAGGCGCGCGGCGGCGAGCGCGTCACGGTCGCGGTCGCTGCCGATAAGCTCCGCGTAGCGGCCCAGATTGGCGCGCTCGATGAGAATCGTGCCCGCGCCGCAAAATGGATCGAGGACGACATCGCGTTCGTCCACGCCCGAGAGCCATCCGAGCGCCGCCGCCGCCGCGGGCCGCAGCGAAGCGGGGCGATGAGCGACCTTGTAATCGCGATGCCGCATCGCTTCGCTCGAGAGCCGCACGGCAAGGAGCAGCTCGGACTCGAACATCGTGGCCCAGAACTCGACGTCAGCTTCGTTGTCGTCGAGACGCCAGGTATGGTCGGTGCGCTCGCCAATTCCGCGTTCGACGGCGTGTTGCAGATCGACCCGGCGAAACTCATGCTTGCCCGCCTGCCGCGCGACCACGCGATAGTGCAGCCGCCGTCCGCCGCGAGCCTTCGGGTCGAATCGCACGCGGGCAAGGATGCCCGCTTCAACGAGCGGAGCCTCGCGCGCCGCGGCGCGAATGCGATCGGGCGAGACGGCTTCCGGGTCGGGACCGGCGCGGTAGCCGACCAGCGCGAAGATGTCTTCAGCGCATCGCAGCCGCACAATCGCCGCGGGATCGGGCGCGGTGAAGATCGCCATCCCGCAGCGCTCCGGCACGATGCGCTCGCCGACCTCGCGCGCGCGCGGCACGCGGGCTAGGATTTCGCTGGCGGCGATCGCCTCGAAACCCGGCTGGGTCTGCGCGATGTACTGATTTGGTCCGAAGTGGAGAGCCTGCGGCGCAGGGCGCGGCGCGCGCTTTTCCCGGACTCGACGTTCAAACCGTTTCACGGCTTTTCTTCAGCCGCGGTCGGCTATAGAAGCTCCCTACTTGGTGCGGGACAGGTACTCGCGCGTTTCGGTGTTGATCGTGATCATGTCGCCTTCGTTGACGAAGTGCGGCACCTGGATCACCATCCCGGTCTCGAGCGTCGCGTTCTTCAGCGTGTTCGTTACGGCGGCGTTGCGATTGCCCGGGTCAGTCTCGATCACCTTGAGCGTAACCGTCTTGGGCAGTGTGACGTTGAGCGCAGTGGTCTCGTGGAACTCGACTTCGACTTCCAGGTTGGGGGTAAGAAAGCCGGCTACGTCCTCGATCAGTTCCTTGGGGATCGTGATCTGATCGTAGGTCTCGGTATTCATGAAGTGGTAGTCGTCGCCGTCCTGATAGAGGAACTGCATCTTGAGCTGGGACAGGATTATACGCTCGACGCGGTCTTCAGAGCGGAAGCGGTTTTCGGTTTGGGAGCCGGTCTTGATATTGCGCAGCTTGGTCTGGACCATCCCGCGCCAGTTGCCCGGCGTGATGTGCGTGATGGTCATCACGCGCCACAGATCCTTGTTGTACTCGACCACCATCCCGGCGCGCAGTTGCGTCGCTTGAATCAACATCGTAGGTGCACTCTCGACTCGAAGGTTAAGATCGAAAACTTATCGAACGCGGACTTTCGGAGCAAGGACGCGCGGCGCGCTACGGGATCAGCCGCCGATACCAAGGCATCGCCGTGCCCGGCGGCGCGTAGCCGGGCGGATAGCCGTAGCCCGGCGCGGGGTATCCGTAGCCGGGAGCGCCATAGCCCGGAACGCCGTAACCCGGGGCGCCATAGCCGGGAGGATAGCCGCCCGGGTAAACGGGAGCGCCGTAGGGGCTTCCGTATCCGTACGCGGATCCGTAGGGGTTCATGCCGGGAATCATGATCGGTGGCGCGCTGGCGGTGCTCATGCCGTCGTTGCTCGCATCGACGGACGCCTCGACGAAGTTGCTGCCCATGCCGTAGGCGCGAATCGAGGCTTGCTGCCCGGGCGGCATCTGGAAGGTCACGTCGAAGGAGTTGTAACCGCCCGCGCCGATTGGAATCGGCTTCATCGGGCGGCCGTTCACATAGACGCCCGCGCGATGCACTCCGGCGCCGGTGATCTGGCCGATCACTTCGTAGCTACCCGGTTGCGACTGCGACGGCATCACGCCGAGCACGTTTATCTGAACGTTGATGAGGGGACCCTCGACGCCGCCCGGGATTCTGCGTCCGGGAGCGCCGCTGGCGGACTCGGATCCGTCGGCGCGCGGAATCTCTTCAGTGTTGTTGCGCGACGGTGGGACCGCGACGGGCCCGCTCGAAGCGAGCGCGTCCGAATCCATCGCGCCGCCCGCGCCAAGCTCGATCATTTTTTCGTGCCCGTCGTGCGAATGAGTCAGCGCGGCCGCATCGGGCGCGACCTGCGCGCGGGCGACGCGGCCGAGTGAGTCGGTCACCTCGATCATTTGCGAGGGCGACGGATCCTGAATTCCGAAATCGAAGTTCACGCGCTGCTCGCCGGTGACGTCGCTTACGCGGATGGTCTTGACCGGGACCGAGCCGTCGAAAATTCCGGCCGACTTGAGATCGGTGCCCTCGAAGAAGCCGCGCACGCGAACCCCGCCGCCCGAGAATGAGCGCGAATTGATCACGACCTGCGGAGCCTTCGCCTCCGGCGGCAAACTCGCCGACGGCGCCGCGGGACTGGATGCGGCGGGTGCGCTCGTCGCGACGGAACCGGCCACCGGCGTCACCTGCGCTTCGAGCGCGGCGATTTGTCCTTTGATCGAATTCCACTGTGTCAGGTACGGCGCGCCATTGGCCGCGCGCGCCGCGTCGATTTGATTGCGATCGCGCACCACCGCCGCCATCGCATGGCCCGCCCCGGCGCGGTCGCCCTTGTCGAGCGCGGCCGAGAGCGATTGCGCGTCGCTGGCAAGGCTCGCGACCGGCGCAAGCATCGCGCCGCCGGTCTTCGCGTCGGCGTCGATCGAGTTCAGCATCGCGAAGGCGGAATCGCTGAGCCCCGAGGCTATCGCCTGCGGGCTATCTGCCCTGACAGGGGCCGACAGCACCACGGCAAGCACGAGCGCCGCCGACGCCCAGAGAGCCTGCGCCCGAAATCCGCAGCGCCTGAGCAGGAAATTTCGCACGGTTCGCGTCGCCTCAGCGTGCCGTTTCAGGACGATTGTTTGTAGCGCTCGGTCGTTTGCTTGATGAGGTGCGCGAGCTTGAGGAACAACTCGCCCTCGTTATAAATGAAGAGCGCGAGCGCACCGGCCGCTCCAACAATCAATCCAAGAAGAAACGCACCCATAACTGGCTCCCCTTGGCACAATTATAGTCTAACTGGCGTCGATGAAAGAAACCGGGTCTGTGGCCGCGAAAAGGAGCGTTGCGGCAGGTTGTGGCGCCGCGCCGTGATCTGTTAGTAAAATCCGTCTTGATACTCGTGGTTTGACGCTGTCTGTAAAGTGGAAAATCCTGACATGAACGATTTGGTTGCGGCGCACCCGGTCTCGGCCGCCGCCGACTACCGCGCGCTGCGAGAAGGCGCGGGCGCGATTGCGCTCGGCGAGCGCACGGTGGTGCGCGTGACCGGCGACGACAGGGTTTCATTCCTGCACGGGATGAGCAGCAACGACATCAAAGCGGCCCGTGCGGGCGCGATCGTGCCGGCGCTGTTCCTCAGCGAGCATGCGCATCTGATCGCGGATTTTTTCGCGTGGATCGAATCCGATGCGATCCTGGTCGAGATCGATTCGGTCCTATGGACCCGCGCGCGGGCGCATCTCGAGAAACTGCTGGTCGCCGACGATGTCGAGTTCGAGGAGTTGTCCTCGATCGCCGTGATCGATATCGAAGGTCCGCGCGCCGCCGAGGCGGCTCGCGCGCTTTCGGGAGCCGAAGCCGCCGCGCTTGGCGAATGGAAATTTATTCGTGCCGCCGGCTTTAGCGTCGGCAATCTGCCGCGCCTGGGATCGGGCGCGTTTACGATTCTGGCTCCGGCCGAACAGGCTGGCGCGATCCTTTCGCGGATAACCTCGCTCGGCGCGGATTTCCGCGCGGTCAGCGCCGCCGCGCTCGAGATCATCCGGATCGAGAACGGACTTGCGCTGGCCGGCGTCGATACCGGCGACAAGACGATCGCGCTCGAGGCGCGCCTTGACCGCGCGATCTCGACGAGCAAGGGATGCTACGTCGGGCAGGAAACTATCGAGCGCGCGACCGCGCGCGGCGGGTTGCGCAAGCGCCTGTTCGGTTTGCGGATCGAAGGCGCGCGCGCTCCCGAGCCGGGCGCGTCGGCGATGCTCGCGGGCAAGGAAGTGGGGCGCGTGACCAGCGTCGCGCGCTCGCCAAGCCTCGGCGTGATCGGCCTTGCGATCCTGCATCACAGCGCGTGGGACGGCGCGGCGGCGCTTTCGATCGCCGATCCGGCGGGCGAAATCGCGGCGCGGGTCTGCGAGATTCCCTTCCGGCAATGATTAAAGCATTACATTAAGTTCGGGTCCGCGATCGCGCGGGCCGCCAGCAAGGAGCAGGCAAGATGGCAAATACTCTGGGCAAACGTTATCAGTGCGAAAAGTGCGGCACCGAGGTGCTGTGCAACAAGGCCGGGCAGGGCGAAATCGAATGCTGCGACCTGCACATGAAGATCAAAGAAGCCAAACCGCTTCCGTCGTCCGACTAGGACGCGGATGCGCGCGCGGGGGTCCGCGCGGCGCCGCACCTCTTCGCCGTGGCAGCAGCATCCGCAAAGGCCGATCTCGTCCTGCATGAGGGCGTGATTCTCGGGCATCGCGAAAGCAACTCGGTCGCGCTAAGCGCCGGCCGGATCATCAGCCATGGCCCGTTTGCCGAACTCAAGGCGCTGGTCGGCCCCCGAACCCATCTGATCAAGCTCGGCGGACGCACGCTGGCGCCGGGCTTCGTGGATGCGCACCTGCATTTTCTCGAAGCCGCCTCGGCGCTCAGCGGGCTGGCGGTATGGCGATGCCGCACGATCGCGGATCTGCTCGCCGATCTGCGCGTCGGCGCCGGCCGCACGCCGCCGGGCAACTGGCTGCGCGCGTTCGGATGCGACGAGGCGCTGCTGGCCGACAAGCGCGGTCCCACGCGCCAGGAACTGGATCAGGCGGTCGCGAAAAATCCGCTGCGCCTGCGCCATCAGACGCTCCACGCCTCGTGGCTCAACACGCGCGCCATAACCCAGCTTGGACTCGAAGCCGAAGACTTTCGTCCACCCGACGGCGCCGCGATGATTCGCGACGCCACCGGCAGGCTCTCCGGCCTGGTGGTCGGGATGGAACAATGGCTGACGCGCCGTCTGCCGCTGGTCACCGGAGCCGAGATCGAAGCGCGCGCGCGAACCATGAGCCGCGAGCTGAGCGCCGCCGGAGTGACCGCGTTCACCGACGCCACGGTGCGCAACGGGCCCGAAGAGGTCGAGCTGTTCGCCAAGCTCAAATCCTCGGGCGCGATCTGCCAGCGCGTGGCGATGATGATCGGCGCGCGGCATCTCGAAGCCGCGGAGAAAAGCGCCGAGGTTGCGCACGCCGCCGGGCTTCGCATGGCCGGGCTCAAGTTCATGCCGGGCGCCGCGTATGACGGATCGAGCGCGGCGCGCCGCGTGCGGATTGGACTGACCAGCGGACTCGATTGCGCCTTTCATGCGACCGAAGTCGAGGAACTTGAAGAAGCGCTCGCGGCGATCGAGCTGGCCCAGCAGCAGATTGGCGCAGCCGCCACGCCCGCAGTGTGCCGAATCGAGCACGGCGGCGTAATCACGCCCGAGCATATCGCGCGGATCGCGGCGGCGCGGGCATGGGTGGTCACCAATCCGGGGTTCATCCATTTTCGCGGAACCAAGTACTCCGGCGAGCCGGGACTTGCGCCGCATCTGTACCGCGCGGCCTCGCTGCGCGCGGCGGGAATCGAACTGGCGGGAGCCTCGGACGCCCCGGTGACGCCGGCGCGTCCGCTGGCCGCGGTCGCGGCGGCAATCTCGCGCGCGACTCTCGACGCAACCGTGCTCGGCGCCGAAGAGCGGCTTGCGCCCGCCGACGCGCTGCGGCTCTTCACCCGCGACGCGGCGCGTCTCCAGCGCCTGGAGGCGGGCGAGATCGAGCCCGGGATGCTCGCCGACCTGGTGGTGATGCCGCGCGATCCGACGACCCTCGAGGCCGCCGAGTTGCTCGCTCTCAACGTTGATCTGACCCTGATCGCCGGGCGCGTCGTTTACGAGCGCGGCCGTCCCGCGGTCGCGCACAGCGACAGCGCGGATCTTCATTCGGTCTGATCATGAAGGCGGCGGCCACAGACACCGGCGCGGCGCGCTACGAGAAGCGCGGCGCGATCGCGTGGGTGACACTCAACCGTCCGGCGCAGCTCAACGCGTACAATGTCGCGATGCGCGATGATCTGTTCCAGATTCTGAGCGCGATTCACGACGACGCGGAAGTCCGCGCGATGGTGCTGTGCGGGGCGGGCAGCGCGTTCTCGACCGGCGGCGATCTGCATGAATTCGGCACCGCGCCGTCGCCGATCGCGGCGCGCTGGATTCGCTTTCGGCGCGACGTGTGGGGCCGCCTTAAGTCGTTGCCAATCCCCACCGTTGCGGCGCTCCACGGCTTCACCGTCGGCGGCGGACTCGAGATGGCGCTGCTCTGCGACCTTGCGATCGCGGCCGACGACACGCGGATCTGCCTGCCTGAAACCGGCGTCGGGATGATCCCCGGCGTGGCCGGCACGCAGACCGCCTCGCGCCGCCTGGGTCTCGGCCGCGCCCTGGATTTGAACCTGACGGGGCGCTGGATTGACGCGCAAGACGCATTGCTTATAGGTTTGGTCGCCGAAGTGGCTACGCCGGCGCGGCTCGAGCGGCGCGCGCTCGAAATCGCGCGCGCACTGGGCCGAAGGCCCCGCGAGTACGCGGCGATCGCCAAGCTCGCCGTGTGGGGCGGACTCGACCTGCCGATCGGCGAAGGAATCGATCTCGAGCAGCGGCTCGCGCGGCGCCTCGCGATACTGACGCAGCCGCGCAGTCGCCCGGCGGGCGGCCGGGGCGCACGCAAAAAGAGCAGCGATATCAAGCGGCCACAATCCAGGAGGTAACGCGGTCCGTGAACACCGTTAATTTTGTGACGATTCCGTCGTCGATCGTGCCCGATCAGGAGATCCTCGTTTTCGGGAACCGGCGGCTGAATTACGCGCAGTTTGCCGATATGGTTGCGCGCCTGTCCACGGTCTTCAAGCAGCAGGGGCTTAAGCCGCGCGACGTGATCGCCGCGCTCGACACCAATTCCGATTTGTATATCGCCGCCTACTACGCGGCCGCCAAGGCAGGGCTCACCTTCCTGCCGCTCAACTACCGCGCCAAGGAAGCCGAACTCGAGTACATGATCAACACCGCCGACGCCAAGGTGCTGCTCGCCGGGGATCGATACCTCGAGCTGATCACGCGGCTGCGTCCGCGCCTGAAGCTCGCGCACATAATCGCAATCGGAGACGGGCAGGCGTCGCGCCTGGGCGACCTGATCGCCGCCGCCGAACCCGACGATACCGAGGCCGAAGTCGAAGACGAAGATACCTCGATCCTGATGTACACCAGCGGCACGACGTCGCTGCCCAAGGGCGTGATGCTCTCGTTTCGGGACTTCACGGCCTACGTTACCGCTAATATCGAGATGGCGGACGGAACCGATCGCGGCGCCGCGCTGGTCTGCGTGCCGTTTTACCACATAGCGGGAACCACGGCGTACATGACCAATATCTGGACGGGCAGAAGGCTGGTCGTGATGCCGCAGTTCGACGCCAAGGCGTGGCTGCGCTTGGTCGAAGCCGAGCGCATCACGCACGCGTTCGTGGTGCCCACGATGATGAAGCAGGTGCTCGACGAGCCGTCATTCAAGACGACTGATTTATCGAGCCTGATCAACCTGGCTTACGGCGGCGCGCCGATGCCGATCCAGGTGATCCGCCGTGCGATCGAGGCGTTTCCCGCCACGATTGGCTTCGTCAACGCTTACGGGCAGACCGAAACCACTTCCTCGCTCACCGTGCTCGGCCCCGACGACCATCGGATCAACGGAAGCGCCGAGGAACAGGAACGCAAGCTGCGGCGGCTCAATTCGATCGGCAAGCCGCTGCCCGACGTCGAGATCCGGGTGCGTGACGAAGACGGCAAGCTGCTCGGCCACGGCAAAGTCGGCGAGATCCTGATCCGCACCCCGCGCATCATGAAGGGTTACGCCGGGCGCACCGACGACGCCGCGCTGGCCGAAGGATGGCGCGCGACTGGCGACCTGGGATGGGTTGACGAGGACGACTACGTATTTTTTGCCGGGCGCAAGGACGACATGATTATCCGCGGGGGCGAAAATATCGCGCCGGCCGAAATCGAGACCGTGCTGATGAGCCATCCATCCGTCGATGAATGCGCGGTGATCGGCGTGCCTTCGGTCGAATGGGGGCAGACCGTGAAGGCGTTTGTGGTCGCCCGCCCCGGCGCAAAGATCACGCATGACGATTTGAGCGAGTTCTGCCGCTCGCGGCTGGCCAGCTTCAAGCGGCCCGAGCAGATCGAATTTATCGACGCGCTGCCAAAAAATCCGCTCGGCAAGATCCTGCGCAAGGATTTGCGCAAGCCACAAGGAGCCTGACCAACGCCGCCTCGTCCGAAAAGGATTCATCGCGGCGCCGCGCGCGAGGCGATTGAAGTCTCGCGTGTCGGCGGATGCGTCACCGCGCGTATCGTCGATGCCCGGCGCCGGCTCGGCTCGGCCGGTGCCAACCAGTTGATGGAATTGTTCGAGCAGGTCGAGGACGACGATTCGATCCTGATGCTTGCGATCACGGGGACCGGGGCGTCATTTTGCGCGGGCTTTGGCGCCGACGTAGATCCGCGGTTCGTGGAATCGCTTGCCGCGATCTCGAAACCGACGGTCGCGATTATCAACGGCGACGCGATCGACGAAGGGCTCGAACTGGCGCTCGCGGCCGATATCCGCGTCGCGGTCCGGCGCGCGCGCTTTGCGCTGACCCAGCTTGCGCGCGGTGAGTTGCCGCATTTTGGCGGAACCCAGCGTCTGGCGCGAATCGGCGGACCGGCCCACGCGCTCGGGATGATCCTGACCGGAGCGGCGCTTGACGGCGCCGAGGCCGGACGAATCGGTATCGCCACCTATATGGCCGCCGACGCCCGCGATCTCGCGCGGGTTTCGGGCGCGCTGGCGCAGGCGATCATGTCGCGCGCGCCGCTTGCGGCGCGGCTGGTGAAGGACGCGGTGCTCAAAGGATACGATATGACGCTCGAGCAGGGTGTCAGGCTTGAGGAAGATCTGTACGCCCTGCTACAAACGACTGCCGACCGCGGCGAGGGCGTGCGCGCGTTCCTGGACAAGCGCAAGCCGATCTTCCGCGGCGCGTGAAGACTGCGAGTCCGAGAAGAATCCGATTTCGAGAGGGATGGTGAGATGGCCAATCAACTGGGCAAAGTTTATATCTGCGGCAAATGCGGCTCGCAGGTGATCGTTACCAAGGGCGGCGCCGGCGCGCTTAAATGCTGCGGCGCGCCGATGGAACAGAAAAAGTAACTCGCCGCCCGCTCGGCGCCACGGATGACCGATCGATGAGGAGGACTACGCGATGCTCGGAGCCATAGTCGTTGGTATCATCGCCGGCTGGTTGGCCGGAAAGCTGGTGCGTGGCCGGGGCTACGGTCTGATCGGCGATCTGGTGCTCGGCCTGGTGGGCGGGTTAGTCGGCGGATGGATTGTCGGGATGCTACACCTGCCGGGACCCAACGGAGCGATCGGCGCGATCGTCGTGGCGACGGTCGGCGCGGTCATCCTGGTCTGGATCACCCATCTAATCCGCGGCGAAGTCTAAGAATCGGGCAAACCGCAGATTACACAGATTTCACTGATTCAGAGATGACTTGCGGGCGTCGCCGCTGAGGCGGCGACGCCCGCATAATCTGTGAAATCGGCGAAATCTGCGGTTGCTTTCGGTTTTTGTTCAGGCTTGGGCGCGCAGGCGCAACTCATTGGCTTGGGTGCGGATTGGCTCAGGCAGCGCTACCGCGGTGGCGTCGGCCCACGTGCGCTCGAGGCGATAGAACTCGCGCGCCGGCTCGAAAAAGATATGGACCACCAGGTCGTCGTAGTCGAGCACGATCCAATGCGCGTGTTTGACGCCCTCGACTGAGAGCGGGCGAATCGCGCTTTTCTGCATCCGCTCCTCGATTCCGCGCGCGATCGCCTGGACCTGCACGTCGGAGCGCCCGGTCGCGATCAAAAAATAATCCGCGATCGACGAGAGATGCTCGGACTCGAGTACGACCAGGTCGTAGGCCTTTTTTTCCAGGGCCGCTTCGGCGGCGGCTATCGCCTTGGAAAGTGATTCCACGCTGGTGGGGTTGCCTCTCAATAGAGCTGATGGCGATTGATGTAATCCACCACGTCGCCGGGGACCAGATAGTTGATCGAAAGACGGCGCTGCAATTTGCGGCGAATCGCCGTGGCGGATATCGGAAGGACAGTCGTGGCTACAAATGAAAGCGTTTGTCCGCTCGGATGCACGTAGTGATCGTCAGCCTTAATGTAGCCAAACCTTTTCAACGCGGCAAGCGAGAAACGCAGCTGCCCGCCTTCGCCCTCGGGCATCCGGGTGTGGACGGCGATATTGCATAGCGAAGCCATCTCGTCGCAGCTCTTCCAGGTCTCGAGTTCGGCGAACTGGTCGGCGCCGATCAGCAGGTAGAGCGTCGCGGGTTGGCGCAGCGTTGCCAGAAAGAATTTGACCGTATCGATGGTGTAGGAACTGCCGCCGCGGCGCATCTCGACGTCGGAGACCATGAAGTGGCGATTCCCCTTGGTCGCCAGCCGCACCATCTGGAGGCGATGCTCGGCGGGGGCAAGTTCGCCCTCGGCCTTGTGCGGCGGGGAGGCGGCGGGGATGAAGTACACCAGGTCGAGTTGCAGCGCCTCGCGATCTTCTTCGGCCGAGCGCAGATGGCCCAGATGAATGGGGTTGAAGCTGCCGCCGAACAGCCCTACTCGCATCGCGTTACCCGCGCACCTGTCCGGAACCCTTTATCACGTACTTGTACGTCGTCAGTTCGGCCAGGCCCATCGGACCGCGCGCGTGCAGGCGGTTGCTCGAGATGCCGGTTTCGGCGCCGAAGCCGAACTCGAAGCCGTCGGTGAAGCGGGTCGAAGCATTGACGTAAACCGTAGCCGAATCGACCTCATCCTGAAAGCGCGCGGCGGCGGCGGCGTCGCCGGTGACGATCGCGTCGGCCAGATGGGACCCGTGGCGCTCGATAAAGGCGATCGCGTCGTCGAGCGAATCGACGATCTTGATCGACAAAATCAGGTCGAGATATTCGGTGTCCCAGTCCTCGGGGGTGGCGGGCCGCGCGTCGCGCACGATCGCGCGCACGTGCTCGTCGCCGCGAATCTCGACACCTTCTTTTTTCATCCGCGCCGCGAACGCGGGCAGGAACTTCGGGGCGACGGCGCGATGCACCAGCAGAGTTTCCATCGCGTTGCAGACCGACGGGCGGCTGCATTTCGCGTTGAAGCAAATCTCTTCGGCCATCCGCAAGTCCGCCGCCGCGTCGACGTAGGTATGGCAGATCCCGTCGAAATGCGGCATCAGCGGAACCGCCGAGCCTTCGAGCGCGGCTTTGAGCGCAACCCCGCCGCGCGGAATTATCAGATCGATCGCCTCGGGATGGCGTTTGAGGATCTGTACGGCTTCCCGGTCCGGATTATCGATGAAGGTTGCCGCCGCCGGATCGAGCCCGGTCTCCTTGAGCGCGCTGGCAACCAGTCCCGCAAGGCAGGCGTTGCTCGCAAGCGCCTCTTTGCCGCCGCGCAGCACGACCGCGTTGCCGGACTTGAGGCATAGCGCAGCGGCGTCGATGGTGACGTTGGGCCGCGACTCATAGATCATCGCGATCAGGCCGATCGGAACGCGCCGCTTTTCGATCCGCAGGCCGTTGGGGCGCTGCCACGCGTCGATTGTGGCGCCCACCGGGTCGGGCAGCGCGGCGACTTCGTCAACGCCGCGGGCGATTGCCTCGATGCGGTCGTCGTTCAGCGTCAGCCGCTCGACTATCGCGCCGGTGCGGCGCTCGCCATGCGCGCGTTCGAGATCGATTCGATTCGCGGCCAGGATCGCCGGCTTGGATTTCCGGATCATCGCCGCCAGCGTCATCAGCGCCGCGTTCTTCTGCTCGGTCGAGGCGAGCGCTATTTTGCGCGCGGCGGCCCGCGCGCTCGAAAGCATCGCTACGATTTCAGATTCGAGGCTCATCCGATTTCCTTCAGCAGCACAAAGTTATCGCGATGGATAATCTCGTCGGCCAGTTTGTAGCCGAGCAGGCTCGCGATTTCCGCCGACCGCCGGCCCATCAGCTTGAGCACGTCGGCGGCGGGATAGTTGACCAGTCCGCGGCCGAATTCGACGCCTTCGGGATCGAGGAGGCTGACACATTCGCCTAGCGAGAATTCGCCCCGCACCTCGCGGATACCCGAGGGCAAGAGGCTGCGCCCTCGCGTGCGCAGGGCTTCGGCCGCACCGCGATCGACGGCGAGCGCGCCGGCGGGGCGCAGGGCGAAGGCGATCCAGTGTTTGCGGCTTTTGAGCTTCGCGCCCGCGGGAACGATCAGCGTGCCGCATTCGCGCTCGGGATCGAGCACGGCGGCGAGCACTCCGGCCTCGCGCCCGGGCGCGATTACCGACGCGATTCCGGCGCGCGCCGCTTCGCGTGCGGCGCGCAGCTTCGTCGCCATCCCGCCGCTGCCAAGCGGACCGGAGCCTTCGGCTACCAGCCCGCGCATCCCGGCTTCGGGATCGGTGATGAGCCCGATAAGCCGCGCGTCGGGGCGCTTGTGCGGGTCTCCGGTCAGGACGCCGGGCACGTCGCTCAGGATCACGAGCATCCCGGCCTGCACCAGGGTCGCGACGAGCGAGGAAAGGAAGTCATTATCGCCGAGGCGGATTTCCTCAACGGCGACGGTGTCGTTCTCGTTGACGATCGGGATGACTCCCGCCGCGAGGAGCGCCGCGATGGTCGCGCTGGCATTCTGGCGGCGGCGGCGTTCGGCGAGATCCTGATGGGTCAGGAGAAGCTGCGCGACGATTCGGCCGCGAGCGCTGAAGGCGCGCGCCCATTCGCGCATCAGCTCGATTTGCCCTGCCGCGGCGGCGGCCTGACGAATGGCAATCGTCGTGCCGTGAAGATTCTTGAGCCGCGCGCGTCCGGCGGCGACGGCGCCCGAGGTCACGACGATCACTTCATGTCCGGAAGCGATCGCGGCGTCGATATCGATCGCCAGGCGATCGATTATGTCGGCGCGCAGGCCTTCCGCGTCGGAGAGCACGGCGCTTCCGACCTTGACCACGAGACGCTTCACGCGCGGCAGAATCTGCGCCTTGTAGTTTAGCTGGGACATACGACCGACACGGGTTCGAGACTCGCGAGTGCGCGGGCAATTTCGGCGATGAGCGGCTTAAGGCCCAAGCTATTTTCCGCGGAGATCGGGAACGTGCGCAAGCCAAGTTTGCGCTCGAGCTCGCGCGCGGATTTGCGCGCTTCGGGTGCGCTCAGAAGATCGATCTTGTTGAGCGCGATTAGCGCCGGCCGCTCGAGCAGGATCGGGTCGAAGGCGCCAATCTCGGCGCGTACGGTGGCGAAAGCCTGCGCCGGATTTTCGGCCGCATCGAGCACGTACACCAGCATCCGCGTGCGCGCCAGATGTCGCAGAAAGCGGATGCCGAGGCCGTGGCCGAGATGCGCTCCCTCGATCAGGCCCGGAATATCGGCGAGCGTGAAGCTCTCTTCGTCGGAAATAAACACGCGTCCGATATTGGGCGCCAGTGTCGTGAACGGGTACGCGGCGATTTTGGGCCGTGCGGCGCTGAGCGCGGTCAGCAGCGTCGATTTTCCCGCGTTGGGCAATCCGACCAGTCCCGCCTCGGCCACCAGGCGCAATTCCAGCCGCACCCAGCGCTGAACTCCCGCGGTGCCCGGCGTTGCGATACGCGGGGAGCGGCGCGTCGAGCTGACGAAGTGCATGTTGCCGCGGCCGCCTTCGCCGGCCTGCGCGATAACTGCGCGCGTCCCCGGCATCACGAGGTCGGCGATAGTCTCGCCGGTGTCGTCGTCGAAGACGACAGTGCCAGGCGGCACCCGGACGATCAGGTCCTCGCCGGCTTTGCCGTATTGCTGTTTGCCGCGGCCCGATTCGCCGTCGCGTGCGACCAGGCGCGGCTGATATTTGAAGTCGAGCAGGGTCGAGAGGCCTTCGTTGACTTCGAAGATGACGCTGCCGCCGCGTCCACCGTCGCCGCCCGAGGGACCGCCGAAGGGGCGGAATTTCTCGCGCAGAAAAGCGATCGCGCCGTCGCCTCCCTTGCCGGCATGCACGAACACTCGCGCTTCGTCGATAAATCGCATCGTAGTCGGACAATTATAGCAGGCCGCACGGGTTCGAGGCGCGCGGGAAGAGAGGAATCGGGCAAACCGCAGATTTCACAGATTCCACAGATTCAGATTGGCGGGCAAATGCGGCCGGCGCCGTTCCCGCGCCGGCCGCGAATCTATCTGGCAATCCTAATCTGTGAAATCTGTGAAATCTGCGGTTGCCTTCTTTATCGGCTAGGCGCAGATATCCGCCAGGGCGCGGACTGTTTCGATTGAACCGGTGCCGATCAGCATCGTCTTCACGGGCGACGCCTTCCATGCGGCCATGCGGTCCTTGATGCGCTCTTTGGGACCGACCAGCGCGACGTCGTCAATAAGCTTGTCCGGCACCAGAGCCATCGCCTCGTTTTTCTTGCCGGTCAAAAACAGGTCCTGGATCTTTCCCGCCACGTCCTCGTAACCGAGGCGCTTGGCGTAGTCGTTGTAGAAATTCTTCGACCGCGCGCCCATCCCGCCGATATAAAGCGCAAGCTGCGCCCGCACCGGCATCCGGCACTTCTCGAGGTCGTTGCCCATCACGCAGGTCACGAAGGGCGCGACCTCGAAGTTGGCGAATGATTTCTTGCCGCCCGATTTGGCAAAGCCGGCCTTGGTGGGAGCGTCGTAGAGATCCCAGCGCTCGGGATTCATCCAGACCGGAATCACGCCATCGGCAATTTCGGCGGCAAGCTCGATTCCCTTGGGGCTGATCGAGGCGGTGTAAATCGGCATGTCCTTGCGGCCGTGGAGAATACTCTTGAGCGGCTTGCCCAGACCCGACGCGCCGGGTCCCGTGTACGGAATCTGGTATTCCTTGCCGTGATGCTCGACGGGAACTTCACGCGCGAGGATCTTGCGCACGATATCGATATATTCGCGCGTGCGCTGGAGCGGCTTGCCGTACGATACGCCGTGCCATCCCTCGACCACCTGCGGGCCCGAGGGTCCGATGCCCAGGATGAAGCGGCCGCCCGAAAGCGCATCGAGGGTCATCGCGGTCATCGCGGTCGCGGCGGGCGTGCGCGCCGGCATCTGCATGATCGCGGTGCCGAGTCGGATTTTTTTGGTAAGCGCGCCGATCCAGGCAAGCGGCGTGATCGCGTCGGAGCCGTAAGCCTCCGCCGTCCAGACGGAATCGAAGCCAGCCTTTTCAGCCTCGAGAATCAAATCCATTGGCATGCCCATCTGGGCGCCCGAATATCCTGAGATAAGTCCTAATCGCATCGAGGGTTCCTCCTCCCGCTGGGGCTACGTCGTCGCGAGATCGCCCAGTCAACAACAGTGCGGGCAAAATGAAAAGCCCCGCGCGGGAAGCGCGAGGCCTTTCGAAGCTTTGAATTGAATGATCGTTACGCCGGCGGTTGCGCGCTTTCGCTTTGGGCGGGATGCGGCTCGACGCTGACTTGGCGCTTTTCGCCTTTGGGTTCGTACTTCGTAACGCCGTCGATCTTGGCGTAGATCGTGTAGTCGCGCCCCATCCCGACGTTGCGGCCCGGATGAATCCGCGTGCCGCACTGGCGCACGAGGATATTGCCGGCTTTTACGGTCTGGCCTGCGTAAATCTTGATTCCGCGACGCTGGCCCGGGCTGTCGCGGCCGTTGCGCGTGGAACCTTGTCCTTTTTTGTGCGCCACGGAGTTCTCCTCTGAAAAGCGGCGCGCAGGCGCCGCGAGTTGAAAGAAAAATCGACGCGGCGGCTACGCGCCCGCCGAGATCTCCTCGATCTTGAGCACCGTCAGTTCCTGGCGATGCCCGCGTTTGCGGCGATAGTTCTTGCGCCGCTTCTTTTTGAAAACGATCACTTTGGTGCCGCGCGGCTGCTGAACGATCTTCGCGCGCACCGCCGCTCCCGCAATAGTCGGGGTACCGACTTGCGGTGCGTCGCCGCCCAGCGCGAGCACATCGGTCAGAGAAATCTGCGCGCCCACGTCACCCTCGAGCCGTTCGACCGTGATCTGGTCGCCGACGCCGACGCGGTACTGTTTTCCGCCAGTCTTTAAGATTGCGAACATGATTATGCCGGAACCGAATTAGTTATCGGACCTCTGCGCCCGTGTCAACGTGTTGGGCCGTCATCGCATTCCATTGTTGCCGCGCGTTCCACGATGCCCCGCGCCAGAAACCTCGACCGAGACGCCGCTGCGGGCAGCGTAAACTCGCAGCATGAGCGCATCGGGATTCCTCGCCTAGGGCTCGGAATGACGATTGGGGACTCGGCTGAGATTTGCCGATACGCATGCACCAAGCGCACATCCGTCATTTCGACCGAAGGGAGAAATCCCGGGGCGTCCGTGCTCCGAGCCCACGCCTCATGCATCGGCCCCTCGTTCGGGATTCCTCGCGCGGCAGCCACGCGAGGGAATGACAGGATCGTCGCGGCTACGTTTCTTCAGTCCAGTCCCAGACGTTCGCGGCCTTCGGGGGAGATCATTTGCGGGGTCCACGGCGGATCCCACACCAGATCGACATCCGCTTCCGAGACTCCGGGCAGCGTCATCAGCTTGTTCTTCGCGTCGTAGGCGATCGATGC
>DATLTX010000201.1:0-21157 GCA_035533435.1 Binataceae bacterium (SeqCode) | reverse complement strand
ATCCATACAGGGCTCTGCCCGACTTCGGACACATAGCCGAGCCGCAGTCCACGGTATTTGGATACATCGAATGCAGGTCGTCGAGTTGGGCTTAATCTGGCCGGAGCAATCGGTGCCGACTTCTGCTACGGCTCGACTTGGAAGAAAGGCTGCACGACGGGCATGTTTCACGCTTCGTGAAAAGCAATCGAGGATCTAACGCGGGTTTGCACCCGCTACCACACCACGATCATTGTGCCCGATCTTGCGCCCTATTGTGCCCAAAAATGTGCCTGGCCGCGTACCGCTGCCGATCACTTGGTGGCGGTCGGACACATCGCCCTAGGTGTTGGGCGTCCTTGTGCCACAGTGGGTTTGTTGATCTGAGGTATTAGTGATACCGACTAGTCGCGGTGTTTCCGACTCGGACTACAGTTCGTAATCAGCAGGTCGTCGGTTCGAATCCGACGGGTGGCGCCAAAAAAGCTAATGAAGTCGAATAGTTACTAGAGATGGGCGATCCGAGTGGTCGCTCAAGACCGCGCTGTGTCCGTATACGCCCGGCCAACTGCGACGGAACTTGTTCGTTGACCGGCTGAGTGGAAATCAGCCGGCAACGAATATCCGCTCGGCGCGCCCAACGTCATTGCGTCGGGTGCCGCGCGGGTCGTTACATTCCGGATGATTCGCTCCCGGCGCACGGATTGCTCGCGTGCGCGAGGTACGGTTGGAATCGGTGATGGTTTGCGGGCGCGCCTCCGATTGATACTAATCTATCGATGGGCGGTTGTGGGCATGTTGATCATCTTGATTAGGGCCATCCTATGAAGCGGCTCAAGTGACCCTCGAGAGTCGTTCACCCGCGCCAGTCGCGAGCACGGACGTATCGGACAGGATTCTCGCCACGGTGCGCCGCTTCTGGGGCTTCGAGAGCCTGCGCGCGCTGCAGGCCGAGGCGATCCGCGCGGGCCTGGAGCGGCGCGATTCGCTGGTCGTGATGCCGACCGGAGGCGGCAAGTCGCTGTGTTACCAGGTACCGCCCGCGGTCGCCGGACGCACCGATATTGTCGTCTCGCCGCTGATCGCGCTGATGAAGGATCAGGTGGACGCTCTGAGCGCGTGCGGTTATCCGGCGATCGCACTGCACAGCGGGATGGACCCCGCCGAGATTCGCGCCGCCGAACGCGAGATCGCCACGGGCCGTCCGCATCTCATCTTCGTCGCCCCGGAGAGGATGCTGACCCCGCGATTTCTCGAGCTTGCCACGCGGATCGGCGTCGCAACTTTCGCGATCGACGAGGCGCACTGCATCAGCCAGTGGGGCCACGACTTCCGGCCAGAGTACCGCCAACTCGCGGAGCTGCGCTCGCGGTTTGCAAACGCGAGCCTGCATGCCTACACGGCGACCGCCACCGACCGCGTGCGCCGCGATATCGTCGAGCAACTCAAGCTCAGGGATCCGGCGGTGCTGATCGGCTCTTTCGATCGGCCCAATCTTCTTTACCGCGTGATCCCGAAAACTTCCGTTAAAGCGCAGGTTGCGGGCGTTTTGCGCCGGCACGCGGGAGAAGCGGCGATCGTTTACTGCATCACGCGAAAAGACACCGAACAGATGGCCGCGTACCTGACGGAGGCGGGGCTGCGAGCCGCGCACTATCACGCTGGGATGGAAACCGACGCGCGCCGCCGCACTCAGGATCGCTTCGCCGCCGAGGATATCGACGTCGTCGTCGCGACCGTCGCGTTCGGGATGGGAATCGACCGCAGCGATATACGCTGCGTGATCCACGCGGCGCTGCCCAAATCGATCGAGCACTATCAGCAGGAGACCGGTCGCGCCGGCCGCGACGGTCTGCCCGCCGAGTGCGTGCTGTTTTACTCGGCCGCCGATGCGATGCGCTGGCAGAGCCTGCTCGAGCGCAGCGCCGCCGAGGCGGAGATTCCCGCGCACGTGGCCGACGGCGCCAAGCAGTTACTCGAACATATGCGCCGCTACGCCACCGTGGTCGGATGCCGTCATGCCGCGCTGTCCGCCTATTTCGGCGAGCAGTACGCCTCGCCGAATTGCGGCGCGTGCGACCAGTGCCTCGGCGAGATCGAAGGCGTGGGCGACGCGACCGTGCTCGCGCAAAAGGTGCTCTCCTGCGTGGCGCGGGTCGAGCAACGCTTCGGCGTCGAGCACGTGGTGGACGTACTAATCGGCGCCGACAGCGAGCGCGTACGGCGCTGGCGCCACGAGCAGCTCTCCACCTACGGCCTGATGAAGGATCTTCCGCGCAAGACGGTGACCAATCTGATCTATCAGCTCGTGGACGCGGCGCTAATCGAGCGCACCGCCGGCGATCGTCCGGTGCTGAAGCTCAACGACAATTCGTGGCAAGTCTTGCGCGGGCAGCGCCCGGTCCAATTGCTCCAGGCGAAAAAACCAAAAGCGACGCGGACCCATCTCGAAGAAGCCAGCTGGCGCGACGTGGACGAGGCACTGTTCGAGAACCTGCGCGAATTCCGCCGTGGAATCGCGGGCGAACGCGGCGTTCCCACCTACGTGATTCTCCACGACTCGACGCTGCGCGATCTCGCGCGCTCGCGGCCCGCCACGATGGAAGCGCTGCACGAGATTCGCGGGTTGGGCGAAAAGAAACTTGCCGATTTCGGCGCGCGATTGCTCGAGCGGATCGCCGACTACGAGCGCAACGGGGGATCAGGCCAGCGCGGCGATCCCTTCGCTTCAGCATGAACTGGCTCGCCGAAATCAGGCCGTGATCGTATCGAGCGCCTTGGTTGATGCGTTGAAGACAACCGACGGTACCCGCAAGCATTCTTCGGACTCGTAGATTTTTCGGATCTCAGGAAACCCGTCGTCGCCGATAAGCGTCAGTGCGGCAACCCGGTCGAGCATCGCCATCGCCTCGGCGCTGAACTCGTCATCGGGCTCCGGCATCATCCCCCAAACGTCCCACGGAAGCATTTCCATCCGATTGAGCGAAGCGAGGTCGCGAACCAAGTTCTGGGCGATGAACCACAAACCCGCTTCGTTGATTTGCGTAAGTCCGAAAAGATTCGCGTCGCTCCGCCCAGCGCGGCACATCTGCCACGCGTCTTCGGCGATGACGAAGCGATCGCGCGGGACATCGAGCCGGTCGAAATCGGGCCTGAATACTCTGCGCTGCACCGCGTCGAGCTGCGCGTCCACGAGAATCCAGCGCGCCTGCGCGGCGTTCCAATACTCGCATACCCAATGGTCTTCAAATTTGCCGCGAGTGAAGTAGCCGCCGAAGCCGCATCGCGCACGCGCGGGAACGCCCTGCTCGCGCAATATCGCGCAAAGCATCACGGAGAAATGGCGGCAGACGACGGCCATCCGGTGGCGCGGCTCGCGCGCGGCGGTGAGCGGATGTGGGTCGAGCCCGTGGATCTGTCCAAGCATCGCGGCAACCGGGCGCAGATTCGCTTCCGCGTATCGCTCGGCCGGCAATTTCAGATCATAGAGAAAGGGCGCAATATCGCGATGGATCAGCAAGCTCTGTATGACTTCGCTCAACGCCGCGAGGTCCGTCGGCAGTTCTCGGATTTCCCCCGCGTGCGCGCCCAGCGCCGTCATCGGTCCGTGGTTCCGGTAATATTCGTGCGGATTGTCCATCGCATCGCCACCCCGAACCACAGACACTAACGCGCCCGAGATTCACAGGCCAGCATCGATTGCCCGGAGCCGCACGCGCGGTGTGTATGATCTATAGGCCGGGCAGCTTCGGAGTCTCCTTCCATGCCTTGCGCGAGCGGATTGCCTCGAGGTATCCGGATACCTTCGGAAACTGGCCGAAGCTGAATCCCGCCCGTTCGATAACGTTGAGCACCGGTCCGTAGGCGCAATCGGCCAATGAGAAATTTTCGCCCAGTAGCCATTTGCTATTTGCAAGGTGGCCTTCGAGAATGCCGATAACTCCGGGCAACGCTTTCTCGCCGCGCGCGATGGCGGCCTCGTCGCCGGGAATTCCGCGCAACTTGACCGCGATTCGGTTGAATGCCAAATCCGTCGCGGGCGGAGAAATGTGTCCCGCCAGAAAGAACAGCCAGCGCAGCGCGTCGGCCCGCCGTGGCGCCGAAGCGGGCCACAGTTTCCCGGTCTTTTCGCCCAGGTAGGCCAGGATCGCATGCGAATCCCACAGCGTCAGGGCGCCGTCAGTCAGCACCGGAACGCGGCCGAACGGATTGAGCGTAAGGAATTCTGGCCTGCGCTGTTCGCCCTTGCTGAGATCGACCGGAACGACCTCGCAATCGAGTCCGAGCTCGTTTAACGCAAACTGTATCTTCTGCGGATTTGGAGACGGAAAATAGTATAGTTTCATTGCGTACCTCGATGCCTAAATGGAGAACTGGCTATTCATTGCTCTTGAAGTGAGATTGGTAGTGTCCGAGCACAAAGTCCCAGCCACCATCGTACTTGCTGCGGGCTTCGCGGGTCTTCGCATCCTGCTCCCATCCGCGATGCTCGAGCTCGACGCGAGTGCCGCCGCCCTCAGCGGTGAATCGAATCTCCACTTGCGTCACGACGTCCCAGCTCGGCGCGCGCCATGTGAATGCGACAGTGCTTGGAGGTTGATACTCGTTAACCCGGCCGATTTCGTATTCAGAGCCGTCGGGATTGCGCTCGTATAAGCGTCCGCCAACCTTCTGCTCCATGAATGGCTTCGAGTCTTTGCCGCCAAATCCGCCCGGCCACCACTCGCTCATCTCTTCGCAGAACACCTTGAATGCAATCTCCGGCGGGCGTTCGACCCGGATCGATTTGCGGATTGTCATGCCTTCTCCTCCGTGTAGCGTTTGAATGCTTCCAGTGCGACATCCCAAAATCGGCCGACGTCCTCGAGTCTCGCGATCAGATCCTTGACCACGAGCCCTCCGGCCGGCGCCAGCTCGTAGATTCGCTCGCGTCCGATTCGGGTTGCCCTGATGAGCCCGGCCTTCGCGAGGATCCGGGTATGCTTGCAAATCGCCGGACGCGACATCGCGAACCCCTTGGCGAGATCGCCGGCGCGGCAAGACTTATCCGCCAGCCGCCCGAGCAGCTTGCGCCGCGTGGGGTCGGCAAGCGCGGCAATCGTGAGGTCAAACTTCACGCCCCATATGTAACCAATAGGTTACGCATCTGTCAAGCGGGATGCTCTCCACCACTTCCCGTCCGGGTGCGGATCGAGCAGGATACCGGTTAATGCGCGCGCGAAGCCTGATGGTGATGGGGACCGCGTCGGACGTAGGCAAAAGCGTCGTCGCGACTGCCGTGTGCCGCGCGTTCGCGCGGCGCGGTATTCGCGTCGCGCCGTTCAAATCACAGAACATGTCGAACAACGCCGCGGTATGCGCCGGCGGCGGCGAAATTGGCCGCGCTCAGGCGGTACAGGCGCAGGCGTGCGGCCTCGAGCCGTCGGTCGAGATGAATCCTGTACTGCTCAAACCCGAAAGTGGTTCCGGATGCCAAGTCGTAATCGCCGGCAGATCGCGCTTTCGCGTCAACGCCTTCGAGCACGAACGATATCGCGCGCAGGCGTGGCCGGAAATCGTCCGAAGTTATAATTCGCTCGCCGAAAGATTTGATCTGATCGTCGTCGAGGGCGCCGGAGGAGCGGCGGAAATCAACTTGCGCGATCGCGACCTTGCCAACTGGGTAATCGCGGATCTCGCCGATGCTTCCGTTCTGATGGTCGGAGATGTCGACAAGGGCGGTGTGTTCGCGTCGCTATATGGAACTGTCGAGTTGCTGACTCCCGCAGAGCGGCGGCGCGTCAAAGGATTCCTGATCAACAAATTTCGCGGCGAGCGCGCGCTGCTCGAACCCGGGCCCCGCTTCCTCGAGGAGCGTACTGGAATTCCCGTACTGGGCGTGCTTCCGTTCGAGCAGAACCTCGCCATCCCGCGGGAAGACTCCGCATCGCTCGAAAGCCGCGCACCCGCATTCGGCGATACGGCAGTGCGAATCGGCGTGGTGCATTTGCCGGGAATATCCAACTATACCGACTTCGACCCGCTCGAAAGCGAGCCGGAGGTCGCGGTTCGTTATCTGAGCGATCCCGTCTCCGCGCCCGAACTTGACGTTTTGATTCTGCCCGGCTCAAAGAGCACCGTCGCCGACCTTAGGTGGATGCGCGCAGCCGGATGGGAAGACTTTCTGGTGCGCGTCCTCAGGCGCGGCGGCTCGGTTATGGGAGTCTGCGGCGGCTACCAGATGCTCGGACGGCGAATTGTCGATCGTGATCATGTCGAGAGCGATCAGACCGATACCGTGGGGCTGGGACTGCTCGATCTCGAAACCGTCTTTGCGCCTCGAAAGATCACCGCTCAAGTAACTGGGATACACCTGCCAACCGGACTCCCGATCACCGGATATGAAATTCGCTCCGGACGCGCATCGGGCGTGATCCCTTCGCGCGCACTCTTCAGGATCGAGCGCCGCGACGATAGCGCCGCGGGCGATTTCGACGGCGCCCAGTCCGCCGACGGCAGAGTCATCGGAACTTCGATCCACGGATTATTCGACGCACCCGGGTTCCGGCGGCATTTCATCGATACCGTGCGCAAGTCGCGAGGCCGCGGGCCGCTTGCCGATCCCACGCGCGCGGTTGCCGGCCCAAATCGCGGTGACGCTTTCGACCGACTCGCCGATTTGCTCGAAGCGCATGTGGACATGCGGCGCGTGGCCGCACTGGCCGGTCTGGACTGGAGCGCCTGACCCGCCGATCTCAGTGGCGATGCCTTGCAGCGGCGCAAGGCTTGTGCGATTACCGAATAGTCAGTTCCTCCGGCGACCGATGAGCGCCGGAGACATCGCGAGGACGCTACAGCAATGCCATTTCTCGAACGCGATAACGGGGTGAAGATTTTTTACGAAGAGCGTGGCGCCGGACCGGCCGTGCTGCTCTCGCACGGATACAGCGCGAGCGCGCGGATGTGGCGCGGGCAAATGGATGCGCTATCCGATTGCTATCATCTAATCGCGTGGGATATGCGCGGGCACGACCGCTCGGACTCTCCCGATGATCCCGCGCTTTACAACCACGAGTTGGCGGTCGCCGACATGGCGGCAGTGCTCGACGCGTGCGGCGCCAAGCGCGCGGTTATAGCCGGGTTGTCGCTGGGCGGCTACTTGTCGCTCGCGTTTCATCTGGCGCATCCGGAGCGGACGATCGCGCTGATGTTGTTCGACACTGGTCCCGGCTACAAGAAAACCGCCCCGCGCGAGGAATGGAATCGCATGGCTGAGGGGACGGCGCGCAATTTCGAGCGCAACGGAATCGGCGCGGCGGCCGGCAGCCCCGAGACCCGCGTGGCGCAGCATCGCAGCGCCCAGGGACTCGCCCACGCGGCGCGCGGGATGCTGGGGCAGCGCGACGGGAGCGTCATAGAATCGCTGCCCACGATTGCGGTGCCGACCCTGGTCCTGGTCGGCGCGCTCGACGAGCGCTTTCTGCCGTCAGCCGACTATATGGCGGCGAAAATTCCAGGCGCTGAAAAAGTCGTTCTCGCCGGCGCCGGTCACGCAGCTAATATCGATCAGCCCCAGGCGTTCAACGCCGCGGTCCGCGGATTCCTGGACCGCGCAACCGCCTGAACCGAGTCGATCGCAGGCGCCGGCGCCACCCGCCGGGGCCGCCGCAGGCGCAATTGCGGTACGCGCATTGATTCGCGATATTCGCTAAGATCGCGGGTGCGATGCCAACCTCTCGTTCACCGACCGAGGCGCGCAATGCCGGCTGAGCGCAGGGCCGCCGCCGTCTCGGGCGCCGCCACGTTCGATCGTTCCGCGGATGCCACGCTTATTATTCACCTGTCGGGCAATTGGCGGATGCGCCATGGGCTGCCGTCGGGCGATCTGCTGAACCGCGAACTGATGCGGGCGGGAGAGATCCGGCGGGTCGCGTTCGAGACCAGCGATTTGGGCGACTGGGATTCCGGCTTGCTGGTTTTCGCGACGCGCGCGATTGAAATTTGCAAAGCGCGCGGAATCGGCGCCGACGACGCCGGGCTGCCGACCGGACTTCGGCGGATGCTCGAGCTGGCCGAGGCGGTCCCCGAAAACAAGGAAGCCCGGGTCAAGAGCGTCGAGCGGCCGCTGCTCGAGCGAACAGGCCGCGCCGCGCTGGAGCAACTGGACGGCGTAGTTGAATTTATCGCGTTTTTGGGCGCGCTGGCGATCTCGTTTGGCCGGCTGGTCACCGGGCAGGCGCGTTTTCGCCGCGTCGATCTGATGATCGAGATCCAGGATTGCGGCGCGCGTGCGTTTGGAATCGTCACCCTGATCAGTTTTCTGGTCGGAGTGATTCTGGCCTTCATGGGCGCGGTTCAGTTGCAGCAGTTCGGCGCGTCGATCTATGTCGCCGACCTGGTTGCGATTGGGATGGTCCGCGACATGGGCGCGATGATGACGGCGATCATCATGGCCGGACGCACCGGCGCCGCGTTCGCCGCGCAACTGGGCTCGATGAAGGTAACTCAGGAGATCGACGCGCTGACCACGATGGGGCTGGCGCCGATGGAGTTTCTGGTGCTGCCACGAGTGCTCGCGCTGGTCCTGATGATGCCGCTGCTGTGCGTGTACTCGGACATGATGGGAATTGTCGGCGGAGCGGCGGTCGGCGCCGGGATGCTCAATATCTCGCCGTCCAGCTATATGCGCGAAACCGCCGCCGCGATCGAGCTGGGCGGAGTGTTCGGCGGAATTTTCAAAGCCACCGTCTATGGAGTGATTATCGGAACCGCCGGGTGCCTGCGCGGGTTCCAATGCGGGAGCAGCAGTTCGGCGGTTGGCGACGCGGCGACTTCCGCGGTGGTGACGGGAATCGTGTACGTAGTCGTGGCGTGCGGGCTGTTTGCGTTACTGTTCAACATTCTTGGAATCTGAACGGGAGAATCTTCGCGCGAGCGCAATCGCGCGCGTTAACCGGAGTGCCGCTTGAGCGAACCCCAGAGCATCGAGACCGCGCGTTCGCGCCCACAAGCGGGCGAGCCGCAAATCATCGTGCGCAATCTTACGATGGCGTACGGAGATTTCGTCTTGATGCGCAACCTGAATTTCATCGTCAAGCGCGGCGAGGTGTTTATCATCATGGGCGGCAGCGGATGCGGCAAGAGCACGCTCTTACGCCATCTGCTGGGCCTCAAAGAGCCGGCCACCGGCGAAATCTTTTACGACGACTTCAATTTCACTCGCGCCGGTCTTGACGCGCGCGAGCGCGAACTCCGGCATTTTGGCGTGCTGTACCAGGGCGGAGCGCTGTGGAGTTCGATGACCCTGGCCGAGAATATCGGACTGCCGCTCGGCGAGTTCACGGATTTGTCGCCCGCCGAGATTCGCGAAGTCGCGTCGCTCAAATTGTCACTGGTCGGCCTCAAGGGTTTCGAAGACTACTATCCGAGCCAGATAAGCGGCGGAATGCAAAAGCGCGCAGGGCTGGCGCGCGCAATCGCTCTCGACCCGGAGATCCTGTTCTTTGACGAGCCGTCGGCCGGGCTCGACCCCATGAGCTCGCGGCTGCTCGACGAGTTGATCCTTGAAATTCGCGACTCGCTCGGCGCGACGATCGTGGTCGTAACGCACGAGCTGCCGAGCATCTTCACGATCGGCGACAACAGCGTTTTCCTCGACGCGGAGAGTCACACGATGACCGCCAGCGGCAATCCGCGCGAGCTGCGCGAACACTCGACGGACCCCCGAGTGCGGCGCTTTCTGACTCGCGGCGCCGACGCCGAGCCTGCCGCGGCGCAAGGCAACAAGATGGGTAAGCAAAAAGATGGGTAAGAAGGTAAATCCCACGGTGGTGGGCGCGTTCGTTCTTGGCGCCATCTCACTTGTGGTTCTCGGTATCATCGTCATCGGCGGTGGCAATCTCTTCCGCCGTTCGCATCGCTTCGTCCTTTACTTCAGCAGCGATGTCAACGGCCTGCGCGTTGGTGCGCCGGTGAAGTTTCGCGGCGTCGAGATCGGCTCAGTGGTGGCCGTAATGCTCAGCGTGCCGGGAATGGAAGGCGGATTCAGACAGAGCAACTCACAGATCCGCATTCCGGTGGTGATCCAGCTCGATTCCGCCAAGCTGATAAGTCACGGCGCGGAGATCAACCTGGACGATCCTGAAGAGATGCAGCAGGCGATCGCGGTAGGCCTGCGCGGACAACTCGCCACCGAGAGCATTCTGACCGGTCTCCAATACGTCGATCTGGATATGCATCCAAAGGAGCCGGCCAAGTTCTTTCTCGGCAAAAATTCGCCCTACCCCGAAATTCCGACGCTACCCACCACTTTCGAGCAGGCGCAGATCGCGGCGACCCGGGTGCTCGCGGCGCTCGAGCAGATCGATTTCAACAAGCTGGTCGGAGAGCTAACGCGAACAGCGGAGGCGGTCACGAATCTGGTGACCTCGCCCAAGCTCAACGCCACCATCGACGCGCTGAATCGCACCGCCAACAGCATGAGCGCAAGCGCGCAAAGCATCCAGCGGCTGTCCGACTCGCTCGACCGCAAGGTGAAACCGATTTCGCAGAGCCTGGTTGCGACCACCGAACAGGCGCGCGCCACTCTGAAGCAAACTCAGGAGACGCTTGCTGCCGTGCAGGAGTCCCTCGGTCCGGGCTCGCCGGTCAATTACGAGCTGACCCAAACCCTGCAAGACACTTCACAGGCGGCGCGCTCGCTCAAACAATTGACCGACTACCTGCAACGCAATCCGAGCTCGGTGTTACGCGGCCGCGCGCAACCGGCGGACTCGAAGGGAGACCTGAAATGAATCGCGCCGTGCACTTCGCCGCGGTCACTATCCTGGCCATCGCGGTCGCCGGCGCCAGCGGCTGCTCGATCGGCCTTCAGCCGCGCCCCGACGAATCGAAATTCTTTGTGCTCGCACCGGTCGGCGCGGCGGCGTCGACGCCGCCGCCAGCGACCAGCCCGATCGTAGTCGGGGTCGGTCCAATCAAGCTGCCCGACTATCTCGAGCGGCAGGAAATCGTGACTCGAGTCGCGCCCAACCGAATGGTTCTGTCGGGCACCGATCGCTGGGCGGAGGGCCTTGACGGCAACTTCACGCAGGTGCTGGCACAGGACCTCGGCGCGGCGCTTGGGACTCAACGCATCGTGTTTTTTCCGTGGTACCAATCCACCGCTGTCGATTACCAGGTGAGAGTAGATGTTTACCGCTTCGAGGGCGACAACGCCGGCACCGTGACGCTGACCGCGCATTGGCAAATCCTCGACGGCGCCGGCAAGATGCTCTACGTGGCGGATTCTACTTTCACCGCAACCGCTGCCTCACCGGCAGCCACCGCGGTCGTAGCCGCAATGAGCACCGCGCTCGGCGATCTGACGCGCGCGATCGCATCGGAAATTGAGTCACTGAATGCGTCGAAGAAATGATCAAATTCCATCCGGACCCCAGCGAGCGGCGCCGCGGCCTGGCAGGCGCGACTGTCGCTGCGGCCGCGGGGCGCCGTAAGTCGCCGGTTACGCGCGATCGTTGATCGGCGCGGAATCTGGAACTGGCAGGCAGCACTGCGCTGAAACCAGGCGCGCTCCCGAGTCCGGAAAAAATCTCCCCCGCGCCCATCGCGCGACGTCCACCAGCCCGATCATCACCGGTACTTCGATCAGCGGACCGATCACGGCGGCAAACGCGACGCCGCTCTCGATACCGAAAGTTGCGACGGCCACCGCGATCGCCAACTCGAAGTTGTTGGACGCCGCGGTGAACGACAGCGTCACGGTCTGCGGATAGGTGGCGCCCGCCCATCGGCTGAGCGCGAATGAGGCGGCGAACATAATCGCAAAATAGAGCATCAGCGGAATCGCGATCCGGACGACGTCGAGCGGCAGGCGCGCGATCGCCGCACCCTTGATCGAGAACATCACGACGATCGTGAACAGCAGGAAGATCAGCGTGAGCGGACTGATCTTCGGCACAAAGCGTTCGCGGTACCAGATCTTGCCCTTGCGGCCCACCAGGATCTTCCAGGTCGCGAATCCCGCAACGAACGGGATGCCGAGGTAAATCCCAACACTGCCTGCGATTTCCGCCATCGTCACGTGCACCGCGACCGCGCGCAGCCCGAACAATCGCGGCACGATCGTCACGAACACGAACGCGTAGGCGGAGTAAAACAGAACCTGGAAGATCGAGTTGAACGCGACCAGCCCCGCGCAGTAGTCGGAATCGCCGTCGGCCAGATCGTTCCACACGATAACCATCGCGATGCAGCGTGCGATTCCGATGAGAATCAATCCGACCATGTACTCCGGGCGATCGCGCAGAAAAATCACCGCCAGCGCGAACATCAGAATCGGTCCGATGATCCAATTCTGGACCAGCGAGAGTCCGAGAATCTTCCAATCGCGGAAGACTTCGCCCAGCTCGTCGTAGTTCACTTTCGCCAGCGGCGGATACATCATCACGACCAACCCGATCGCGATCGGAATTGAGGTGGCGCCGATACTGAGCCGGTCGAAGGCCAGCTTGACGCCGGGAAACAGATTGCCGATCGCCACTCCAGCCGCCATCGCAAGGAATATCCAAGCGGTCAGGTAACGATCCAGAAACGACAGCCGTCGAAGCGGCGGCTCTGGTGCGCGGTTCGATTCGCGGTCAGTCATTATGCCGCACCGGAGGGTTTAAGCTTGCCGATTTCTCTGAGCCGCCGCTCGAGCGCGAACCGATCGATCGAATCGATCGGCAGGCTCGAGAAAAGTTTGATGCGGTTTTCAAGCTCGGTGTAAATCCGCAGAAACATCTTGCGCTGGCTCTCGGGAGTTCCGTGGAACGCCGCGGGATCGGCCGCACCCCAGTGCGCGGTAATCGGCTGCCCTGGCCATACGGGACACACCTCGCCCGCCGCCTGGTCGCATACGGTAAAGACGAAGTCGAGCCGCGGACTCTCGGCGCGTGCGAATTCGTCCCAGCTTTTGCTCCGCAGTCCTGTCGTTTCGTAGTTCAGTTCGCGCAGAATTGCGAGCGCGAGCGGATGAACCTCTCCCTTCGGATGACTGCCGGCGCTGAATGCCGCGAAACGTCCCCGGCCCCATCGCCGCATCGCGCACTCGGCCATGATGCTGCGCGCGGAATTGCCGGTGCACAGAAAAAGAACATTATAGATTCGCTCAGCCATCGAGGCGCCCCGCGACTATCGCCTCATGCCGCGGGTTTCGCGCAGCAGGCGCCCGCCGGCGCCGCCTTAATCTCCGGCGCGGGATTCGAGCAACAGGCGCCAGCAGCGGCGACAGTCCTTTCCGGCGCGGGACGCGCGATGCGAATGTCCTCTCCGTAGGTGGTATGTTCGCCAGTCGTGAAAAACGTTTCCCACGAGAGTCCCTGCGGATCGGTCGTCCACGCCTTGTCCGAACGCGCGTAGCAGCAGGCGGCGTTTTTCTGCTCGAGCACAGGACGGGCGGCATCGGCAAGGCGCCCCGCGATCTGGTTCAGATCGTCCGACGACTCGACCTGGATTCCCAGATGGTCCAGTCCGGCGGCGCTGCCGGTTTTGGAAACGGCAAAGTTCACGCGCGGATCGTCGAGCATCCATTTCGCGTAGTCTTCTTTACGAACTGTGGGACCGGCGCCGAACAGCGTCGAATAAAAGCGAATCGACTCCGCCAGATCGGCAACCGCGACATGCACGTGAAATCGTTTCATACGATCACACTCCTTCGTTTTGCTTTTGCAACTTTGGATTTTGCGATACGCCCGGGCGCGCACCCCGCCGGTGCGCAGATTTCCGGGCGCCCGCCGCAGCAGTTTTCGGTCAGGTAGCCCAGCAGTTCGTTCATCACCTGAAAGTTGGCGCTGTAAACGATCGATCGGCTCTGGCGGCGATACGCGACCAGCCCGGCGAACCGGAGCTGGTTAAGATGAAATGAAAGCGTGGGCGGAGCGAGCTTGAGGCGCACGCCGATTTGCCCGGCTGCCATCCCGCCGGGTCCCTCCTGCACGAGCAGGCGAAAGATATCGAGACGGGACTCCTGGGCGAGCGCGCCCAAGGCCGCAATTGCGTGCGTTCTTTCCATACTTCCATCTAGATGGAAATATCAAATCATGTCAAGGACCGGGACCGCAAGCGACGGACACACGGCCTTGGGTCGCCCGAGATCTCGCGGGATGCTCGTCCGTCGTGATCGGCGAAAGACCGCGCCAGGCTTCCCGGCATGAGCGAATTACTGCGCGGCAGTTGTCTATGCGGAGCGGTCACGTTTCAGGTTAGCGAGCCTGCCCCGTTTTGGCGAGGATTCGGAAGAATCGGCGTCCCGATGCGCGCCGAGCCGCCGGTGGTTCGCTCGTCGCGGCGCATGATTTCCGGTCACGCTTTAGTGACAGGAGCGGGATGCGGGGCCCATTCAAGGATTCCGAGGTCGGCGACGAATATCGCGTAGAAGGATTTCACCAGGATCAGCTCGATCACCGTCGCGAGCGCGAGCCCTCCAATCTGCGCGAAGCACAGCGGCTGCCATAGCGGGCCGCCGTGCAGCGCGAGCGGGAACAGCGCCAAAACAGTGGCGCCGACGGTAACCATCACGGGCCGCAGCCGTTCGATTCCCGCGTCGAGCAGTCCCTGGATCAGCTCCTCCCCCATCTCGCGGCGCTCCTCGATAAACTCGAACAGCACGATCACGTGGCTGACGATGACGCCAACCAGACTCGCGATTCCCAGAAACGCCATGAAGCCGAATGGCGCACCCATTATCCATAGGGCTGCGACCGCGCCGACCGCGCCGTACGGCACCGCCACGAACACCAGCCACGGCTTGACCAGACTGTTGAATTGCACGACCAGCGCGATGAAAATCATCACGACTGAAATCAAGAGCACGATCGCCAGCTCGCCGAACCCTTCGCTCTGCTTGGCCTGCTCGCCGCCGATCTCGATCCGGTAGCCCGGAGGCAAATCGCGGCCGAGCGCCTGAAGCTTCGGACTGGCGACCTTCATGATCTCCGACGGCAGCACGCCAGGCGCCGGATACGCCGTCACCGTCATGGTGCGAAAATGATCGCGGCGGACGATCCGTTCGTGCGAAAGGCGAAAAACGATTGGCGCGAGCGCCTGGATCGGAACCCGCCCGTTGCCCTGCGACGCGAAAATATACAGATTGCCGAGATCCGAGAGTTGCGCGCGCTCTTCCTGCCGCAGCCGCGCGACGATCGGGATGCGCAGGTCGCCGCTGATCAGGGTGCCCACCTGCGCGCCGGAAAGCCCGGCAGCGGCGGAATTTGCAATATCCTGATTCGTGACGCCGGCCAGATTGGCACGATCGGGATTTATCGGCAGCTCGATAACCGGGCTCTCGTCCATCCAGTCGGTTCTGATTTGGCGCGTGCCGGGCACCGAGCGCAGGACGGCTTCAGTTTCGTGCGCAATATGCTCGAGGGTTGCGATGTCAGTTTTTTCGCGCGCGGGATCGACGTCGGTGTGCCCGACTATGTGCACCTCGACCGGGTAGCGCACTGGATTGGTGAGCAACTGGCGCACGTCAACGAAAGCCCCGGGAACTTCCTTCGACAGCAGATTTTGGAGCGGACCCACCAGCTTCGGCATGTCCTCTTTGTGATAAATCTCGAGAATCAACTGCGCGTAGTTGCTCTGCTCGGATTCGGGCGACGCCGAGAACCAGAAACGCGGACCGCCGCCACCGACGAAGCTGGTGATCGATTTCAGAATCTTGCGCGGATGGCCATCCTCGGGATGTTGCCTGCCGTATTCCTCGGCCGCGCGGCGCGCGATCGCGGCGACGTGCTTCGCGGTAGCGTCAGTCTGGGAGATCGCCGTTCCATTTGGAAGCCACACGTCGATGTACGAAAGGTACTGCACGTCTTCGGGGAAATAGGCACTGCGCAGTTGCTTGGCAATTAGAAACCCGGCGACAAGGAACAGCATCGAGCACGCGACAAAGGTCTTTCGATGCTCGAGCGCATAGTGGCCGATCCGGTAGTACACGCCGGTTGCGCCGTGCGAGCGCCGATACTCGATCGGCGGCAGCGGTTTTCCGGGCCGCATCAGGTAGTAGCCCAGCTGCGGTATGAACGTTATCGAGATAATCCGCGACGCGACCAGCGCGCAGGTCATCACGATCGGCAGACTGTAGAGAAAATTCCCGGTGTCGCCCGATAGCAGCAGAAACGGCAGATAGGCGACGATATTGGTGATGGTCGAGAACAGGATCGCGCGTTCGAGCTTGGTCGGACCGAGCCACGACGCGACCTCCGCCGGATGCCCGAGACCCAGGTCATGCTTGATCGCGTCGCCCGCCACCACCGGATCGTCCACCAACAGCCCGAGCGCGATGATCAGGGTCGCAATCGACACCTGCTGCAGATCGATCCCGAGCACGTACATCATTCCGAAAGTCATCGCCAGGGTCAGTGGAATCGACAACGCGATCAGCAGCGCGGCGCGCCAGTCCCAGAAGCCGATAAGCGCAATCACGACCACCAGCGCGATCGCCTCGTAGAGCGCATCCATGAACAGGTGAACGTTCTCGCGCACCTGGCGCGGCTGATCCGAAGTGCGCGCGATCACCAGGTCCTCTGGCAGGCGGGTCTTAAGTCCGCCAATCGCCTTATCGACCGCCGCACCGAACGCGCTTATCTGCTCGCCCGAACGCATGAAAACCGCGATCGTGATCGCGCGTCCGCGGTTCCAGTGTCCGTCGGCGGTCCGCCAGGTGTAGAAGTTCAGCAGCCGCGGCGGCGATTGGTAACCACGCGTGATGTCCACCAGGTCGCGCAAATAAAGCGGCGAGCCGGACTGCGACTTGCCGATGATCACGTCGCCGATTTCCTGCGCGTCGGTGAATTCGCCGCTCGGATGCAGCGTCACGTCGGTGCCGGCCGCGTTGATCATCCCGGCCGATTGCGTGATGTTTCGCGAAGACAGAATCTGCGAAACCGTGCTCGGCGTAAAGCCGTAGGACGCAAGCCGCTCCTGCGAATAGAAGAGCTGCACCCACTCGGGCAGCACGCCAGTGCGTGAGACCTTCTCGACGTCGGGAACCGCTTCCAGCGAGCGCGCGATCAGATCGGTATATCGCTCGAGCTCCCGGTAGGTGTATTTGTCGCCCGCCGACGCTTCGAGCACCGCTTCGGTCCGCGCGGGATCCTTGATCGCGACGGGCGGCCACGCGTCGGGATGAAACGACTCGAACATCGAGGTTCCAACCCGCGACTCGATAAACCTGTCCGCCGCCTTCACGAGGTCCGCTCCCGCGGGTTCGGTCGCGTCGAGCCCCGAGAAGCCCGACCCGTCGAGCGGCCGGATATCGGCTGCGGCGTGATGCTCGGCCAGATAGCGCGACAGTGCGTCGCGCACCCGCGTCACCGACTCGGCGGGCATCGTGGCCGGGTAAATCGTCACCAGCGAGATCCGATTGGATTTCGCATTTTGCGCCGCGCCCGCGCGCGCTCTCTCGATCGCTGCTCGCACCTGGCGCGCGCGCAGTGAGATTTCGACCTCCGAGACCTTGGGACTCGCGACGGTGAGCATCAGCGCCGCGGTATCTCCGAAATCGCTCTGGAACTGGATCGGACCGGCGCCGTCCGGCAGATCGCGAATACTCGCAAGCTTGAGGTTGATGTCGTTGAATTGCTTTTCGGTATCGCCGACGTTTTCGGTTAGCTGGATATAAACGATCGCAAGGCCGTCGAGCGTGAGCGATTGGATGCCGTAGTCGGTGCCGGCGCCGGCCGGATGGATGTAGGAGTTGGTCGCGATCTTCTCCTCCATCTCGCGCGTCACCATCTGCTCGACTTTTTCGGCGCTGACTCCCGGCCACGGGCATACCGCGAGCGCCTGGCGCACGGGAATATCCGGATCCTTGCGCTTGGGCATGTGGATGTAGCCATAGACGCCCCAGGCGACGACGGCGGCCAGCAGGACCCACGAGATCGGGCGATTCTCGACAAAAAACCGCGCGGTGTTATGCGTCGTGCGGATTATTTCTTCGTCGCTGCGATGTGCCATTACGGGATGATCCGGATTTCTTCGCCGTCGGTGACCATCGTCGCGCCGCGCACGACCACGCGATCGCCGACCGCGACTCCCGAGTCCACCGCGATTTCGTTTCCGACGATATCGCCCAGGCGCACCGTGCGCATTCGCGCAATGGTCTTGCCGCCCTCATCGACAGCAACGTACACGGCGTATCCGCTGGGATCTTCGGGCGGGCGCACGACGGCGTTTATCGGTATTGTCGCGGCGGTTGCGGCCGGCGCGGACGCGTTATTGGCGAGCTTGAGCGATGCGATCATCCCGACGCGCAGCCGGTCGTCCCTGTTCGGAATCGTGATCTCGACGTCGAAGGTGCGCGTGTTCTGATCGGCGCTCGGCGCGATCCGGGTAATCTGTCCTTCGAGCTGCACGCCCGGCAACGCCTCGCTGCGCAGGGTCTGTACTTGCCCCTGCTTCAACTGTCCGACCTCTATATCCGAAACCGCGAAGATCGCTTTCATCTCCTTCGTGTCGGCGATCTGAAAGGCGGTGACGCTCGGTCCGACCAGCGATCCGATCTCGATTCCCCGGCTCAGCATCACGGCATCCATCGACGAGGCGAGCTTGCAGTAGCCCAGATTGATTTGCGCCTGCTTGAGCGAAGCGTCGGCCTGTTTAACCTGCGCGTCTGACGACTGGAGTTGCTGAACGACACTGTCGTAGTCGCGGCGCGGGATGATGTTTTGTTCGAACAGCGCGCTGTTGCGGCTATAGTCGGCCTTCGCCTTGGCAAGGGTCGCCTGCGCGCCGGCAAGCGCTGAGGCCGCCTGGTTGACCTGCTGCTGATAAGTTCCGGACTGGATCGTCGCGAGCAGCTCGCCGTTTTTCACTGGATCGCCGCCCTGGATGTCGCGCAGGCGTCCGCCGGCGCCAGCAACCTGCTCGATCGAATCGACGTAGCCGCTGACCTGAAACGTCAGCCCGACCTGGCGGTAAGGCTGAAGGTTCGCGGTGTACGCTCCGCGATGCGTTTCGGCGGCCTCTCGAACCGCGCGCACCGTTACCGCAATTGGCGGCGAAGCGGTGGCCTTGGGATGATTGCCGCATCCGATCGCACCTGCCATCGCCGCGGCGATCAAAAGCGCGCGTGAAGCTCCGGGTCTATGCAATTCGCGCCCCTCCTCCAGACTCTTGCGTGCGCGGCGCATCGTTCGCCGCCGCAGTCCGGCCCCGCCCGCGCCGCGATGAGTTGCGAGATTGTAGCAGAGACGCGTTTGCCGCCGCGCTATTTGTATATGCGGGCAGTGTCGCGAATCCGCGCCCTGATTTCCTCTCGCAGCGCCTTCGGTTCGAGCACTTTGATATACGGGCTCATCGCCATAATCCAGTTGGTCAGCTCCGCAGTGCCCTTAACCCTGAGCCGCAGCAGCGTCCTGCCGTCACGCCCGACCGAAAGCTTCTGCGAAGGATGGACGGTGCGCGCGCGCAGGCGCAAGTCGCTCTCGGCGCTCAGGCTTTTCAGCACCACGATCGTTTCGGTGTCCCCGCTGACGATTCCAAACGCGCCCTGCACAAACGTCGCGGGATTATAGGACGCGGGCAGTTGGAATCTTTCTTCTTTACCGGACGCGTCCTTGATGAAAGCCACCGAGCGCATCCGCTCAACCGCCAGGTAGATAATCCCCGAGCCGCGATCGCTGCGGCCAAGCAAATACAGGCCGCCACGGTATTGCACCAGCGTGTACGGATTAAAGTCGTGGACGAGATCGCTGCCGTCCACCCGGTTCAGTGCCGCATAATGGATGCGCAGGCGCTGCTCGGCGAGCAGCGCGCGAAGAATCACGTCGATCTGCTCTTCGTAGGGGCGATAATCCTTGGGCGCGTACTGGACCGCGTAAAACTTGCGGTTGAAATCCCGCAGCTTGAACTGCAACGCTGCCGGCAGATTGGTCCGCACCCGCTCCCAGATGTCGTCAACCCCGGACTGCAGCACGGTGCCCTCGAGAAATTTCAGAATCGCCAGACTTAGATAGAGCGCCGCCGCCTGGTAGAGGTTGGAGCTCGGGCCGCTGCGCCTCGCAATCAATCGCAGCTTGCGGCTCGTGCCGCTGCCCGCCGCCTCAACGACCGCCTGGTCGAGCCGGCCGCGCAGCCGCAGAAATTCGCGCACGTAACGATCCACGGTCCGTTCGCTGACTCCGAGCTCGCGCCGAATTCGCGCCAGCGGCACCCCCAGCGGTTCTTCGTACAGCATCATCGCAATCCGCGCGTAGCGGATTCCCGAAGCGTAATTTGGCTTCCTTGCCTTGCTTGCCATCGGCGCGCCCTCCTTGCGGGCGTTCGCATTATAGCGCGCTTCGCGGCGACAACGGTTGTCATTAGGCCGGGTATAATGATCTGGTTGAGCGGCGCGCAAATCCACCCCGCCAACCAGGTAGGGATTCGTCCGGATGGAAAAGACTCCAGACAAGACCAAGAACGATTTCCGCCCGCTAATTGCTCGCGCGCGGCGCGCGCTGTCGCTGCCAAACGCCCCGTTTGCCTCGAACCGCGAGTCGCTGGCGATGGGTCATGCGAGGTTCCGGCGGCGACGCGCTTTCGGCGCCACGGTTGGATAAGCCGAATGGAAAATCATATCGTCAGCGTCGCGCCCGCGGAGCGCCGCAAGCGGAGATAAGCAAGGATGCTTCAGCTTCACTACTCGAACCGGCTCGAAGGACTGATCGAGCCGCTCGCTCGCGCGATCGCGGAGCGCCAGCATCGCGATCCACTGCGGCAAATCGCGATCGTCGTGCCCAATCGCGCGGTCGAGCAATTCGTGAAATATCGCGTCGCCGAGCACCTCGGCATCGCCGCAAATCTGACTTTTCCATTCCTGCGCGCGCACCTGACGGCGATTGCGCAGAGCGCCACCCCCCGGCTCCGGGTGCTCGGCGCCAACCCGCTTCAGCTCGTCATTTTCAATTGCCTGATGAGTCAAAAGACCCGTGCTAATTCGGCTCTCGCACCCGCCTGGGAATACATCGGCGGCAGCGGCAGTCCGGAGGCGGAGCTGCGGTGTTTCGAGCTTTCGGGACGGCTCGCGAAGCTGTTCGAGGAATACTCGATCTCGCGGCGCGCGATGCTGGCGCAGTGGAGCGGCGATCGTCTGACCGCCGCCGACACCGTATTCGCTGACAGCGAGAAATGGCAGCAGGCGCTGTGGCGAATCATCTTCGAGGCCGGCGGCGCCGCG
>DATLTX010000200.1:0-4722 GCA_035533435.1 Binataceae bacterium (SeqCode) | reverse complement strand
CAGGTTGTAATCGTAGTCGGGCATCTGGTCGGGCAAATTCCAGATTCGCTTGAGCGACGACGCCGGCATCTTGCGCGGCATCTCGAGCCGCACCAAGTACGCATTTGCGTATTCCCGCACGGTATAGACCGTGCCATAGCGCCGGTCACGTTCGGTCTTGTCGTCGTGGATATCGGTCTCGAAGCCGTCGAACGCGACCTTGCGCTCGGTCTGATGCGTGCCGCCCCGCGTCAGCAGGCTGCCGATCGGTGCGAGCGCGAGCCCATACCAGCATCCGCGATAGGTCAATTCCGACGCGGGCTTGGCGTGCACGATTCCTTCGCGCAGGCGCCACGCCGACTCGGCCGAGGCGATCAGGACGCCGAGCAGAATCCATCCGCGAGTCGCGATCGAGAACAGCGGATCGCCGATTACGATTACCGAGATCGCAATGAAAATCGCGGGATAGAGGATAAGGTTCAGGATCATGTTGAGCGCTGTCGAGCGCGCCCGCGAGAACGCCGCCGTCGATCCGACCGCGTCTTCGAGCGCCGCCTTTATGCCGTTGGGCATCGCGCCCAGGACCGGCTCTCCGAGCCTGAGCGCAATTCGCACCGGAAGCGGAGCGCGGCTGACTTGCGCGGTATCGATCCATCCGAGGACAGTATCGAAATCCTCCTCGAGTTCGCCGGCAAAATGCTTCTCGCCGAGCGGACCCGGCAGAGCGCCGATATCTTTGGGCAGATTGACCATCGCGATCGGCGCCGCGATCGCGGATGCAACCGATGCGGGCGCTGCCGCCGGCGCTGGCTTGGGAGCGGCGGGCGCCGCGGCGGGCGCGGGTTTCGGCGCCGATGCCGCAGGCGCGGCTTGCGCGGCCGGCGCCGCGGGCGCGGCGTCGCCGCCGGCCTTGCGAAAGCGAGAGGGCGCGTCGTCGGCAAAAGTCTCGTCGGGATGAAGCACGCGGGCGCGCGCGAGGAGCACGGTTTCGGTTTCGGGATTGGCTGGGTCCGGCACGCAGCAATCTACGGGGCAAACGGCGGCGCAGGCTTCGTGATCGTGAAAGCCCACGCATTCGGTGCATTTGGCGGGCACGATATAGAAAATATCCTGTGCAATCGCGGGGCTTATCGCGCCGTTAAGCTCCCACTCGACGCCGCCAGCGTAAATCGCGGTGTTGGGGCATTCGGGCTCGCAGGCGCCGCAATTGATGCACTCGCTGGTGATGGTCGTTGACATGACTGGGCGTCGTCCCCGTTAGTGCAGTCTGGATTAACTTTCGCGCTTATGATCTTTAGCAATCCTGATGCAGCCCGGCAAACCTCCGCGCGAATTCGTTTTTCGCTGAGGCGCGTTTTGACTATGCTTGCGCCAAGACCGCGGTACATCGACCGCAGGAGTCGCTTCATGGATTTGAATTTCAATCGCGAAGAAGAAGAGTTCCGCCGCGAAGTCCGCCGCTTCCTCGAAGACAATCTGTCCAAGACCGGCCTCGCCACGGCGCGCGAGGGACGCGAGGACAAGGCGTGGCTCGATAAATCAAAAGCGTGGCAGCGCAAGCTCCATGAGGCCGGATACGTCGCGCTCGCGTGGCCCAAGGAATACGGCGGGCAGGCGATGGACCCGATCCGGCAATCGATCGTCAACGACGAGATGGTGCGCGCAAACGCACCCTACCTCGCCGGCGGATCGGGACTGGGGATGCTCGGGCCGACGCTGATATCGTGGGGAACCGAAGAGCAGAAGAAACGCTACCTGCCGAAAATTCTGACCGCCGAGGAAATCTGGTGCCAAGGCTACTCGGAGCCCGGGTCGGGCTCGGATCTGGCGTCGTTGCGCACGCGCGCGGAGACCGTCGGCGACGAATTCGTCGTCAACGGGCAGAAGGTCTGGACCTCGGGCGCGCAGTACGCCGACATGATGTTCTGCCTGGTGCGCACCGACCCCGAGGCGCCGAAGCATCGCGGAATTTCCTACATCCTAATCGACATGCACACGCCCGGAATCACGGTGCGCCCTCTGGTGCAGATGACCGGCGACCGCGGCTTCAACGAAGTTTTTTTCGACAACGTTCGCGTGCCGCGCAAGAACCTGGTCGGCAAGCTCAATGAGGGATGGATCGTCGCCAACGCCACCCTGTTCCACGAGCGCAACATGCTCGGCTCGGCAACCGGCAGCGCGCAGCGCTTCAACCGGCTGCTCGCGATCGCGAAGCGGATCAAACGCGGCGGGCGCGCGCTCACCGAAGATCCGGTCTTTCGCCAGCGCCTGGTCGAGCTGGAAATCCGGGTCGAGGCGATGCGCTATCATTCGCTCAGGCAGTTGACCGATCAGATTCGCGGCAAGAATCCCGGCGTCGAGGGATGGATCAACAAGCTGGTCGGCACCGAGCTCAATCATGATCTTGCGACGGCCGCGATGGAGGCGCTGGGGGACTACTCGATGCTCTCACGCGATGACGGCGCGGCGCTCGACCATGGCTACTGGCCGTACGAATGGATGTTCTCGCTGGGGCTGGTGATCGGCGGCGGAACCTCGCACATCCAGAAGAACATCATCGCGGAACGCGGCCTCAAGATGCCGAAATCGCGCTAGCAGGCGGAAAAATCAAAATGGATTTCGGACTCAGCGAAGAACAGCAGCAGCTAAAGATCAGCGCGCGCGAATTTCTGGCCGACAAGTGCTCGACCGCCGCCGTGCGCAAAGCGATGGCTTCCGACGACGGGCGCGCGCCCGAACTCGAGCGCGAGATCGCCAAGCTCGGATGGACCGGGCTGATCGTGCCGGAAAAATTCGGCGGCGCGGGACTCGGGATGCTCGACATGGCGGTGATCCTTGAAGAGCAGGGCTACGCCGCGATGCCGGGGCCGTTCCTGTTTTCCTCTGCGATCGCGGCCGATGCGCTCGCGCGCGGGGGCTCGGACGAGCTTAACCGGAAATGGCTCGGCGCGATCGCCGACGGCAGCGCCGCCGGCACGATTGCGATCGTCGAGGACTCCGACAGCCTGTCGCCGGCGGATCTCGCGACCGTTGCCAAAAAGGAAGGCGCATCGGCGCGAATCTCGGGCGTCAAGATGTTCGTGCCGTATGGCGCCGCCGCGGATTTTATCGTCGTCGCGGCGCGCAGCGGCGGACTTGACGCGGCGCTCTACGTGGTCGATGCGAAGGCGGCGGGGGTCCGCGTGACGGCGCTGCAAAATCTCGATCAGACGCGGCGCGTCGCGCGGGTCGAGTTCGACGGCGCCGTCGCGGCGCCGCTTGCGGGCGGCGCGAAGCTCTACTCGCGGACGCTCGATATCGGCGCGGTCGCGATCGCGGCGGACTCGCTCGGTGGAATCGAGCGCGCGCTCGACATGGCGGTCGATTACTCGAAGGTGCGCGAGCAATTCGGCAAACCGATCGGATCTTTCCAGGCGCTCAAGCATGCCGCCGCCGAGATCCTGTCCGAATTCGAGCCGGGCCGCGCGCTTTTGTGGTACGCCGCCTATGCGCAGGATGCCGCGCCCGACGCGGCCTCGCGCACAGCCTCGATGGCGAAGGCGCGGCTGTGCGACGTCTATATGCGCGGCGCCGATCGCGCGGTGCTGATGCACGGTGGAATCGGCTTTACCTGGGAGCACGACATCCACCTGTGGTTCAAGCGCGCGCGCTTCAATGAAGCCTACTTCGGATCGCCGGCGTATCATCGCGAGTGCGTAGCGCAGCTCGGCGATTACTGAGCCGCGCGAACGCGGTTACGATCGATAGTGCGCAGCCATCCGGTCATGCTTTCGGTACCCCTTCCCGGTGCGGGAAGGGGTAAGGGGTTAGGTCGGCGCGGATGAAGTTCGACATCTTCTATCAACTGCCGCAGGCGGATTCGCAGCGGTCCGCGGATCGCTATCGTGACTTGATCGCGCAGGCGGTCGCCGCCGATCGGCTCGGCTTCGACACGGTGTGGCTCGCCGAGGTTCACTTCGCGCCGCACTTTTCGGTGATGCCGGCGCCGATGATGCTGCATGCGGCGATCGCGGCGCGCACCGATCGGATTCGGCTCGGGCTCGCGGTCAACCTGATGCCGCTGCATCATCCGATGCGCCTGGCCGAGGAAACCGCGATGCTTGATGTCCTGTCGGGCGGGCGGGTCGAGTTCGGCGCCGGGCGCGGCGCGTTTCCGCTCAACTACCGCGGCTACGGCGTACCGATGGCCGAAAGTCGCGGGCTGTTCGAAGAAGGACTTGAATTTATTCGCGCGGCGTGGACGCAGGATCGGGTCACGTTTCACGGGAAACATTTCAACGTTGATCAAATCCAGGTGGTGCCAAAGCCGCTCCAAAAGCCGCATCCGCCGATCCGGATTGCGGCCAACAGCCCCGACACGTTTACATTCGCGGGCGCAAATGGTTATCCGATCTTCGCCGGCGGCCCGGTCAACCCGTTTCCGGTGCTCGCCGATCGCCTGGCGATCTACGATCGCGCGCTAAACGAAGCCAAACGCGCGCGCCCGGCCGATTGGTTTGCGGGCTTGCTGATGGTCTTTGCCGGGCGCGATCGTGCGGCGGTGCGCGCGACGCTCGAACCCAGCCTGCGCAACTATTTCAACTCGGTCGCCGAGATCGTCGAGCCGGAAACGCTCGCGCCTGGGCATCAGGAGGAATTCGAAAAGGTGCGCTCGCGCCTGCTCACGATGAAATACGAGCAGGCGGACTCACTGATGGGCGCGTTCGGCGATACCGAATATATCGCCGACCGGATCGCCGAGCT
>DATLTX010000199.1:0-15271 GCA_035533435.1 Binataceae bacterium (SeqCode) | reverse complement strand
GCGATCGGCGCGCGCCGCGCGGCGCGGGTCTGCTCGATGAGCCACGCGATCAGCGCCATCCGGACCGGCACGCCGGCGGCGGCTTGCTCGAAGTAAACCGCGCGCGGATCCGAGTCCAGTTCATAAGCGAGTTCGCCGGTGCGCGGCAGCGGATGCATCACGACCGCCTCCTGCGCGCGATGCCCCTTTAGCGCGCGCGCGTCGAAGCGGACGTAATCGCCGGGCCTGGCGTCCTTGCCCGCGATACGTTCCTTCTGCAGGCGGGTGATGTAAAACGCATCGAGCGACGCCGGCGGTTCGGCGGCGGGAAGTTTGTCGAGCGGAACTTCGCCCGTGAACAGCGCCATCTGATGCGGTGCGCTCGGCGTCAGGTAAAGCGCGTCGAGTCCGCCCGCGATCGACTTGAGCTCGTCCATCGTCACCGTCGAAAAACTGTAGTGGCGCTCCGCCGCCAGCCGTTCGAGCACATAGTCGGGCACGTCCATGCCGGCGGTCGGCACCGCGACGATATTGGCGCCGAAGCGCGCCAGCGCGTAAATCAGCGAATGAACGGTGCGGCCAAATTTCAGATCGCCGCACAGCGCGACGGTAAGCCCTTTGAGCTTGCCCTTCTTGCGCCGCAGGATGAACAAGTCGCACAGCGTCTGAGTCGGATGCTCCCGGCTGCCGTCGCCCGCGTTGATGATCGGGCACGGCGCATACTCGGCCGCGACGCGAGCGGCGCCGTCATGCGGATGACGCAGCACGATCAGGTCGGCGTATCCGCTGACGATTCGCGCCGTGTCGGCCAGGCTCTCGCCCTTGGCAACCGAGCTTGCGTTCATGTCGGCCGAGCTGATCACGGCGCCGCCGAGCCGATGCATCGCGGACTCGAAGCTGAGCCGCGTGCGTGTCGATGGTTCGTAGAAGAGCGTCGCCATGATGAGCCCGCTGGCGACCGAGAGCGGCTCACCGCGCTCGAGTGCGGCGGCAAAGCCGTCGGCGAGGGTGAAGATGCGCTCGATCTCGGGCAGTGCGAGATCCTCGATCGAGACGATATCGATTTTGCCCAGCCGCATCATTTTCCGTTGCCGATCACCACCGCGTCGGCGCCGTCAACTTCGGCCATGCGGACATAGACGCGCTGTCCGGCCGGGGCCGCGATATTCTTGCCGATATAGTCGGCGCGAATCGGCAGCTCGTGCTCGCCGCGATCGACCAACACCGCGAGCTGAATCGATTCGGCGCGTCCGAGGTCGGACAGCGCGTCGAGCGCAGCGCGCACGGTTCGTCCGGTGTAGAGCACGTCGTCCACCAGCACGACGCGCTTGCCATCGAGCGAAAAAGGAATGTCGCGGGCGAGCAGGCGCGGATCGCCGGGGGCGCCCTTGCCGTCGTCGCGGTAAGAGGAAATATCGAGCGTGCCGACGGGAATGCAGGTATGGCCGGCGCGGCCGAGTTCGGCGGCGATTCGTTCGGCCAGAAAGGCGCCGCGCCGCACTATCCCGATCAGCACGAGAGCCGAGGCGCCGCCGCTGTGCTCCGCGATCTCATGCGCGATTCGCTTCACTGACCGCGCCACAGCGCTCGCGTCGAGCGCGACTTCCGCCCTGGTACTCATCAGGCGAGCCTCGCCGGGCGGCTTCGCGGCGAAAAAAAATCCCGACCGCTGATGCAGCCGGGCACAATGCTATGCGAATCCATCATGATGACCTTCCCGCTATCTCAGTAGCGAATTAAAGGTACTTATTTTGTATCGTCGCCACGGCCGAGAATCAAGCCGTGCGGCGATGTGGCGAGCGGATCGGGCTTCGCGGCCTGGTTATCCAGCGGTTTTGCGGCGCTGTTCGAGCTTGCGCAGGCGCTGGTCCTGGTCGCGGGTCGCTACCGTGATTCGATCGTCGAAGCGGTCGAACTTGCGCGCGAGGCTGGTCAGCGCCTTGTTGGTCTTGGCGAGCTCGGCGGTGATTTTTTTGGCGGCGGTGCCGGTGACTTCGCCGAGCCGCGCGCCGGCGTCATCGGCGGCCCTGACCGTGGCCGCAACCGTATGCTCGCGCGATTCGGCGGCGCGCGCGCCAATCTCCTGCCGCAGCGTGGTTTCGACCGCGCCCATCTGTTCGCGGAACTCGACGCGGGTGCGGCCGAGAGTCTCGCCCAGACGAATCATCTCGGCGCCCAGGTCGGCGCGGACGGTAGTGATTCCGCGCCGATTCTCGCCGATTTGATCGGAGAGAAACCGGATCTGGCTCCCGACCTCGGCGAACTGGGCGAAGAGTTCCTGGCGCAGCGCGTCGAGACGGCCGCCGTAGCCCGAGACGGCTTCGATCACCAGCTCGAAGCGCGCGCCCATCTCCTCGAGCATTGCGCCAATTCTTGTCACAGCGTCTTCAGCAGCAGCCACACGATGCTCCTTTCGGCTAGTGGACGATCATCCCGAAGCGCGACCATCGTACAGGCAGGATACCGTCGCCGTCGGCGTTCCACGACCAGTAGATGATCATCGCGCGTCCTTCGACGTTGTCTTCCGGCACGAAGCCCCAGAAGCGGCTGTCGTAACTGCGATCGCGATTATCGCCCATCACGAAAATCTTTCCCGGCGGAACGGTCACCGCACCCAGCGCGGCGGCGTCCGTGCCGATCTGGGGAAAGTTGTCGCGCGGCGAGACCGCCGAGCGCTGGGTGTCGGACACCTCGAAGTGCGCGTGCGGATCAGGAATCGGCGCGCCATTGAGCCATACCTTGCCGTTCTTGACCGCAACCGTATCTCCCGGCAGTCCAATCACGCGCTTGATGAAGTCCTTGGTCGGATCGGGAGGAAACACGAACACCACAACGTCGCCATGATGAATCCGCTCGAGCCGGAACAGGTACTTGCCATACGGCAGCCCAGGAACCTCGAGCCCAAAGAGCGAATCCGGCGTTCGCAGTCCGTAGATAAGTTTGTTGACCAGAATATGGTCGCCGACCAGCAGCGTCGGCTCCATCGAGCCCGACGGGATCTTGTACGCCTGGACGAAGAACGTCCGGATCACGGAGGCGAGGACGAGCGCGATCACCAGCGCTTCGACGTACTCGCGGCCGACCGATTTGCGCGGCTCGGGCGCGGCCGAGCGCGCGGGGACGCGCGGCTTCAAGGTGCGCAACGGCTCGCCCATCGCGGCCCTACTCCGTCCTCGCGGCCGCGGCGCGCTCAAGTTCGCGCGATCGCGTCGTGCGTTGGTTGTGATTCATCCGCATGCCTTCCGTGACGATTGCGCCCTGCCCCACCCAAGCTTACCGGACCGCCATCCCGAAGCGCGACCATCGCAGCGGCAGGATACCACCGTCGTCGCCGTCCCACGACCAGTAGATGTTCATCGCGCGTCCCTCGACGTTATCCTCGGGCGCGAAGCCCCAGAAGCGGCTGTCGGAGCTATCGTCGCGATTATCGCCCATCATGAACAGCTTGCCGGGCGGGACCGTCACCGGTCCGAAGGAGTCGCGGACCGAGGCGGTCGAGCGGTCGGCGTCAGGCACCTCGAAGTGCGCGTGCGGATCGGCCATCGGAGCGCCGTTGAGCCAAACCTTGCCGGCCTTGACCTCGACGACGTCGCCGGGGATTCCGATCACGCGCTTGATATAGTCCTCGCTCGGATTGAGCGGATAGACGAAGACCACCACGTCGCCGCGATGGATCGGCTCGAGGCGGAACAGGTAGCGCCCATACGGCAGGCCGCCCGGAGTCAGGCCGAAGATCGAGTCCGGCATGCGGAATCCATAGACCAGCTTGTTGGCCAGAATATGATCGCCGACGAGCAGCGTCGGCTCCATCGAGCCCGACGGAATTTCATAAGCCTGGACAAAGAAGGTTCGTATCAGCAGTGCGAGGACGAGCGCGATTCCCAGCGCTTCCGCGTATTCGCGCAGGACCGACTTGCGCACGGCCGGCGCCGCTCCTTCGGCCAGCTCCCGCGACTCGGCGGTGCGCAGCGGTTCGCTCACCGTGCGGCTACTCCCCGACCTTGAGCAGGGCAAGGAAGGCTTCCTGGGGAATTTCGACGCGTCCGACCTGCTTCATCCGCTTCTTGCCTTCCTTCTGCTTCTCGAGGAGTTTGCGTTTGCGCGAGATGTCGCCGCCGTAGCATTTTGCGGTCACGTTCTTGCGCAGCGCGCTGACCGATTCCCGCGCGATAATCTTGGCGCCGATCGCGGCTTGAATCGCGACCTCGAACATCTGCCGCGGGATCAGCTCCCGCATCTTTGCGCATAGCGCGCGGCCCCGGTCATAGGCTTTGTCGCGATGCACGATTATCGAGAGCGCGTCGATTACCTCACCGTTAATCTTGATATCCAATTTAACCAGAGGCCCGGACCGGAAGTCCAGAAAATCATAGTCGAGCGACGCGTAACCGCGGCTGACAGATTTCAGCCGGTCGTAAAAATCGAACACGATCTCGGCCAGCGGCAGCTCGTAGTGCAGGATGACGCGCTTGTCGCCCAGGTACTTGAGGTCGCGCTGCAGCCCGCGCCGGTCTTCGCACAGCTTCATCACCGCGCCCAGAAATTCCTCGGGCATGTGAATCGATGAGATGATGAACGGCTCTTCGATCGCCTCGATTGTATTCTCGGGCGGAAGCAGCGCCGGATTATCGACCATCACGGCCGCGCCCGAAGTGGTCCGGACCCGGTACGCGACGGTCGGCGCGGTCACGATCAGGTTGATGCCGAACTCGCGTTCGAGGCGCTCCTGCGCAATTTCCATGTGCAGCAGGCCCAGGAATCCGGCGCGAAAGCCGAACCCAAGGGCCTGCGAGGACTCCGGCTCGCAGATCAAGCTCGCGTCGTTGAGGGTAAGTTTCTCGATCGCGTCGCGCAGCGCCGGGTACTGGTTTGCCTCGGTCGGGTAAAGCCCGGCGAAGACCATCGGCTTCAATTCCTTGAAGCCCGGCAGCGGCTCGGCCGCGGGCCGCTCGGCGTCGGTCACCGTGTCGCCGACGCGCATGTCGGCAACGGTCTTGATTCCGGCAACGACGTAGCCGACTTCGCCGGGGCCGAGCACCGCGGCGGATTGCTCGTGGGGCGTGAAATGCCCCAGGCGCATCACCTCGCCCGCCGCTCCCGTGGCCATCAGGCGGATCTTCATGGCGGGCCGCAGCTCGCCGCTGAATACGCGGACCAGGCCGACGACGCCTTCGTAGCTGTCGTACCAGCTATCGAAAATGAGCGCGCGCAGCGGCTCGCCGCGATTGGCCTTGGGCGCCGGAATTCTCGCGACGATTGCCTCGAGCACTTCTTCGATCCCGACGCCCTCTTTCGCGCTGGTCAGAATCGCGTCGTCGGCGGGCAGCCCGATCACTTCCTCGATCTGCTGGCGGGTGCGCTCGACCTCGGCGCCGGGCAGATCGATCTTGTTGATGACCGGAATAATTTCGAGTCCGTGATCGAGCGCGAGATAAACATTGGCGAGAGTCTGCGCCTCGACCCCCTGGCTCGCATCGACGACCAGCAGCGCGCCTTCGCACGCGGCCAGGCTGCGCGAAACTTCGTAGGCGAAATCGACGTGGCCGGGAGTGTCGATAAGATTGAGCACGTAGGGTTCGCCCGCGCGCGACTGGTAGTTAAGCCGCACGCTGCGCGCCTTGATCGTGATGCCGCGTTCACGCTCCAGGTCCATCGAGTCCAAAAACTGTTCCTTGAGCTCGCGCTTGGTCAGCGCGCCGGTGCGCTCGAGCAGGCGATCGGCAAGCGTGGACTTGCCATGATCGATATGCGCGATAATCGAGAAATTGCGAATCGATGCCGGATCCGTCATCTAGGCCCGCTTATTTCCTGTGCGCCTTGAAGTATTGAAAGGTCTCGGCAAGGCCGTCGCGCAGCGTGGCGACAGGAGTCCATCCGAGTTCCATTTTGGCGAGCGCGGGCGAAATTACCGAGCGCTTCTGTTCGCCGGGACGCGCGGGTCCGTGCCCGGCGGCGGTTGGGAAGTCGGCGATCGCGGCGAGCGTTGCGTAAAGATCGTTGACGCTGGTTTCGATTCCGGTGCCGATATTGATCGCAATTCCCGAAGCCTTGGCGCCCAGCGCGGCAAGGTTGGCGCGCACCACGTCGCCGACGAAAACGTAGTCGCGTGTCTGCGTGCCGTCGCCGTAAATCGTGCACTGCTGACCGTCAAGGATCTTTCCGCTGAAGATCGCGACCACGCCCGCTTCTCCGTGCGGATCCTGGCGCGGCCCATAGACGTTGCCGTAACGCAGCGCCAGATAGTCGATTCCGTACTGCACGCGGTAGTAGAAGAGGTACGCCTCGGTGGCGAGCTTGGCGATTCCGTACGGGCTGACCGGGCGGCGCGGATGCTCCTCGCCGGCGGGAAAGGTATCCTGCTCGCCGTAAATCGCGCCGCCCGTCGAAGAAAACACCACGCGCCTGAGTCCATGCGCGCGCGCCGCTTCGATCAAGTTCAAAAATCCGACGATATTCACCTGCGCGTCGAAGGCCGGATCGGCGACCGAGCGCCGCACGTCCATCTGCGCCGCCAGATGATAGATCGCCTCGGGCCGTTCGCGCGCGATTATCTCGCGCACCGCGGCGGCGTCGCGAAGGTCGGCCTGATGCAGGCGCGCTTTCGGATTTACCTGGTGGCGCTTGCCGGCGGAAAGATCGTCAAGGATCGCAACGTCGCCCGCCCCCTCTTTGATGAGCGCATCGACGGTATGCGATCCGATAAAGCCCGCGCCGCCAGTTACGAGAATTCGCATGATAAGGTTCCCGCGTTCAGACCGGAGAGCGCCCGATCGAGTAGTACTGGAAGTCCAACGCTTTCATCAGATCCGGATCATACAGGTTACGGCCGTCGAATATCACCGGATGCCTGAGCTCGGCCTTGATTCGCTGGAAGTTCGGATGGCGAAACTCGTTCCATTCGGTGCAAATCAACAGGGCGTCGGCGCCTTTCAACGCCTCGTAATTGGTCTTGTGGTAAGTGACCCGGTCGCCCAGCATCTTGCGCGCGTTTTCGAGCGACTCGGGATCGTGGACTTGCACCTTCGCGCCGGCGGCGATCAATTCGTCGATCACGACGAGCGACGGCGCCTCGCGCATGTCGTCGGTGCGCGGCTTGAACGCGAGTCCCCAGATCGCGAAGGTCTTGCCGGTCAAGTCGTCACCGAAATGCTGCTTGACGCGCATCGGCAGCACGCGTTTCTGCTCGGCGTTGACTTCCTGGGCCGCCTTCAGCAGCGAAAAGTTCAGCTTGTTCTCCGACGCGGTATGAATCAGCGCCTGCACGTCCTTGGGAAAGCACGAGCCGCCGTAACCAACGCCCGGAAACAGGAACTGCGAGCCGATCCGGCGGTCGGAGCCGAGTCCGCGCCGCACCGCGCTGATATCCGCGCCGACCGCGTCGCACAGGTTCGCGATCTGGTTGATAAACGAGATGCGCAGCGCCAGCATCGAGTTCGCCGCGTACTTCGACAGCTCCGCCGATTTCGGATCCATCACGAGGATCGGATTGTCCGTGCGCACGAACGGCGCGTGAATCTCGCGCAGAATCGCCGTCGCGCGATCGCTGCGGCTCCCGATTATCACCCGGTCAGGACGCATGAAGTCCTCGACCGCCGAGCCTTCTTTCAGAAACTCGGGCACCGAACATACGTCCACCTGATGCTTGGATGCGCGCGCGACGACCTCGCGCACCTGGTCGCTGGTGCCGACCGGGACGGTACTCTTGATGACGATAACGTGATAGCCGGTGACCGCTCTGGCGACATCCTCGACGGCCTTGAACACTCCGCGCAAATCGGCGGCGCCCGATTTACTCATCGGCGTGCCGACCGCGATAAACGAGACCATCGATTGCGCCACCGCGGCTGCCGTGTCGAGCGTGAACTGGAGCCTGCCTTCCTTGGCGTTGCGGCGGACCAGCTCTTCGAGTCCGGGCTCGTAGATGGGAACCTTGCCCTCGCCGAGCGCGGCGATTCGCTGCGCGTCGATATCGACGCAGATCACTTCGTTGCCGCTCTCGGCGTAGCAGGTGCCGCTGACCAGCCCGACATAGCCCGTTCCGATGACTGCGATATTCATAAAGCGTGGACCGCCTAAAAATCTTCTTTGATCACGTATATCTGTTTGCCCTGCGACTCGTGATAGGTCCGCGCGAGCATCTCGCCCAAAAGCCCGATACTCACCAGTTGCACTCCCACCACCACCAGCAGGACCGCCAGGAGCAGCGCGGGCCGGTCGGCCAGCGGATACCCGAGAACGATCTTTTCGAACACCAGCATCGCGGTCCACAGCGAGCCCAACGCGCCCAGCACGACGCCGATCGCGCCGAACACCTGGATCGGACGCGTCGAGTATCCCGACAGAAAACGCACCGTGATCAGATCCAGAAAGGTGCGCAGGATTCGGCCCGGCCCGTACTTCGACGCGCCCGAACGCCGCGGCCGGAAGTTCACCTCGAGCTCGGCCACGCGCGCGCCCTGCTCGGCGGCGATCGCGGGGACGAAGCGATGCATCTCGCCGTAAAGGCGAAGCTGGCGGACCATGTCGCCGCTATACGCCTTCAGCGTGCATCCGTAGTCGTGCAGGCGCACGCCGGTGATCTTTGAGATAAGCGAGTTGGCCGCAATCGATGGCAGCCGCCGTGTCAGGCGCGCGCCCTTCCAGCGCTCGGTGCGCCATCCGCTGACGAGATCGTAGCCCTCGCCCAGGCGCGCTATCAGGCGCGGGATGTCGGCCGGATCGTTTTCGCCGTCGCCGTCAATCGCGACCACGATCTCGCCCTTCGAGTTGGCAAAGCCGCAGGCGAGCGCCGCGGTCTGCCCCGAGTTGCGCGCAAGCCTTATCACCCGGACTCGAGGGTCGGATTCCTTCACCCGGCGCAGCACCTCGATCGAGCCGTCGTCCGAGCCGTCGTCGATAAATATCATCTCGTACGAGATGCGGAGCGGCTCGAGCACCGCTGCGAGTTCCTGATGCAGCGGCGCAAGGTTGTCGCGCTCGTTATACAGCGGAACGACTATTGAGAGGTCCATCGGCTGTGATGCGAGTCGGTAAGTTCGATAAATGCGCGGTAGCGGTTGTCGATTTCCTCCCAAGTCAGCGAGAGCAGGCGTTCGAGCGAATATTTCTCGACCACGAACGACGCGAGCACGCTGCCGTAAACCACCGCCGTGCGCAGCGCGGCTTCGGTGGTGCGCCCGTTGCGCGCCAGGTAGCCCATGAACGCGCCCGCAAACGTATCGCCCGCGCCGGTCGGATCGACCACCTCTTCGAGCGGATAGGCCGGCACCGCGAACATCGCGTCGCGCGAGAATTGCAGCACGCCGTACTCGCCGCGCTTGACCAGCACGGTCTTCGGCCCCATCTTGAGAATCTCGCGTCCCGCCTTGACCAGGTTGTGCTCGCCCGAGAGCATCCGCGCTTCTTCGTCATTGAGCGTGATTATGTCGAGCCTCGGCAAGAGACGTTTCAGCTCGGCTCCGGAGTTCTCGATCCAGTGATTCATCGTGTCGCCCGCCACCAGCTTGGGGCTCTGGACCTGCGAGAGCACGCGCTCCTGCAGCTCGGGCGCGATATTGGCCAAAAACAGGTAGTCGCAGCGCTGCTGGTCCGGCAGCAGCACCGGCGCGAAGTTCTCGAACACACCCAATGCGAGCGACAGCGTGTCGCGATGATTCATGTCTTCGTGGTAGCGCCCGTGCCAGCGGAAGGTCTTGCCCGGGCGCTGTTCGAGGCCGCGCAGATCGATGCTTCGTTCGGCGAGCAACTGGCGCGACTCGGCCTTGAAATCGGAGCCCACCACCGCGACGATACTGACCGGCGCGAAAAATCGCGCGGCCACCGAAAAATAGGTTGCCGAGCCGCCCAGCACGTCGGGTGCGCTGCCACCCGGCGTTTCGAGCGAATCATAAGCAACCGAGCCCACCACCACTATACTCATAAGATACGCATGCTCCGCTTCAGTTCAGGTATTTGCCGATCAGCGGCGCCAGCTCCCGTTTCATCTTCGACGGAATCACGGCGGGATCGGTGATGATCGCGCCGGTCAGCGCGCGGCCGCATCCGCAGGTGCGCTCGCGCTGTGCGATCAAGCCGGCCAGCCGCGCGATCGCCGCCTGCGCCTTGGCGACGTTGGCGCGCATCACGCGCAGGATTTCTCCGATATCAACCGCCGCCACGCTCGCGTGCCAGCAGTCATAGTCGGTCACCAGCGTCAGCACCGCGTAGCAAAGCTCGGCCTCGCGCGCGAGCCGCGCTTCCTGCATCGCGGTCATGCTGACCACGTCGGCGTTCCAAGCGCGGAACAGATTGGATTCCGCGCGGGTCGAGAATTGCGGTCCCTCGATACACAAATAAGTGCCGCCCTCATGCAGCGTTGGATCGACGCCACGCCCCGCGGCGGCCAGATCGCGCGCCAGATGCGCACAAACCGGATCGGCCAGCGACACGTGCACCACCATCCCGTTGCCGAAGAACGTCGCCGGGCGCTTATAGGTGCGATCGATAAACTGATCGGGCACCGCCAGCTCACCCGGATGAATCTCCTCTTTGAGCGAACCCGCCGTGCTGACGGAGATCAGGTATTCGGCGCCGAGCTGCTTCATGCCGAAGACATTGGCGCGAAAATTTATTTCACTCGGCAATATCCGATGCCCCTTGCCGTGGCGCGCGAGAAATATCACTTCGACTTCGCCGAGCCGGCCGCGATAATAGGGATCCGACGGTTTGCCGAACGGAGTATCGAGCTCGATCTGCTCGACCTGTTCGAGGCCGGGCAGATTGTAGAAACCGCTCCCGCCGATTACGCCCAGAGTTTTTCGCGCCATCGCTAGTCCTGATTTTCCGGCCGGTTCGCGGCAGCGTCACCCCCGGGCGCGCCGGCGTCCTGGTCGAGATGATGTTCAGCGTAGAGTTGCCCGCACGCCGCCGCGATATCGAGTCCCCTGCTCTCGCGGATGGTAGCGGTCAAGTTACCGCGATGCAGAATCGCTTGAAAGGCTTCGACCGCGCCGCGCGTGCTGCGTTCCAGAGTGCTCCCGGAAAACGGGTTGAAGAAGATCAGATTGACCTTGGCGCGCAGCGGCGCGAGCAGCTTGACCAGCCTGCGCGCGTCATCGACGCTGTCGTTCACCCCGGCCAGCATCACGTACTCGAAAGTTATCCGGCTGCGCGCCTTGAGCGGCAACAGCCGGCACGCATCGAGCAGTTGCTTGAGCGGGTAGCGTTGATTGATCGGCGCCAGCCGGTCGCGAACTTCGTCGGTCGTCGCATGCAGCGATACTGCCAGATTGACTGGAATCTCGGCGAGCAGCTTTTCCATCATCGGAACCAGCCCGACGGTTGAAACCGTGATCCGCCGCGGCGAGATCGCCATCCCCCACGCCGCCGTCATCGCGGTTAGCGTGCGAATCAGGCGCGGATAGTTGGCCAGCGGTTCGCCCATCCCCATGAAGACGTAATTGGTCAGATGCTCGCCGCAATTGAGCTCACGCCGCGCCGCGAAAATCTGTCCGGCGATTTCGGCCGTGGTCAGGTTGCGATGCAGCCCCATCCGCGCCGTTGCGCAGAACTCGCAACCCATCGCGCATCCCGCCTGCGACGACAGGCACAGCGTGACGCGATCGTCGGCCGGAATAATCACCGTCTCGATTTCCTCGCCGTCGCCCAGCCGCAGCAAAAGCTTGCGCGTCCCGTCCGACGAGCGCCGCACGGCGGATACCGCCGCCGGAGCGAGCGTGAAGCTCTCCGCCAGCTCGATTCGCAGCGCCGCCGGCAGATCGCGCATCGCGTCGAACGAATCGACCCCCTTCTGCCACAGCCAATGCGCAATCTGCCGCGCGCGATACGGGCGCTCGCCGGCCGCGGCAACGGCGCCCTCCAGCTCGTCGAGCAGCAGGTCGCGAATATCGCGGCGCGCGCCGGGCGCCGCGGGCGAGTCGTCAATCCGCTGGTCGGCGAGATTGTCCGCAAGGTTGTCGGGAAGGCTCATGAACCCGCAATTGTAACTGAAACGCGCGCGCGAGAGCAGGACGTTCCCTGCCCGGATTTCCGGCGGGTGTCAGGCCAGGATTTCCATCGCGGCGAAGAAGAAGGCAATTTCCTGCGCGGCGGTTTCCGGCGCGTCGGAGCCGTGGGTCGCGTTGGCCTCGATATTCTGGCCGAACTCGCGGCGGATCGTTCCCGGCGCCGCTTTGGCGGGATCGGTCGCGCCCATCAGCTCGCGCCACTTGGCGATCGCGCCCTCAGCGCCAAGCACCGCCACGACCACCGGACCCGAGGTCATGTACTTGCACAAGTCGCCATAGAACGGCCGCGCCTTGTGGACCGCGTAGAACATCTCGGCCTGCGCGCGCGACAGATGCAGCTTGCGCAGCGCGCGAATCGAAAGCCCCGAGGCCTCGATACGCTTCAGTATATCGCCGGTAAGGCCGCGCGAGACCGCGTCAGGTTTGATGATAGCGAGAGTTTTTTCCATGTGATCGTTCTCATGTGCCGGATGGCCGTCTATTGGACTAATCTGTTCGCCTCAGTTTACGGCGCGATAATTGGATCGCAGGATATCGCAACTCGATCCGCGAACGAACAATCTCACGGTCTCGTCGGATCCAGCACCTTCAACCCGGAGAAGTGCCTTCGGAAAAAGCCGCGGTCGCGGGTAAGCAACCGATCGGCCGCGCGTTTGGCGTGCGCTCCGATCAGAAAGTCACTGGCGATTCGGGTCCTCTGTCCGCCGCGAGCCCGATAGCGGCGCCATGCCTCCGATGCGTCGAGTGCGGTCTCCTGGCTCACCGAATCGAACGCCACCGAGAGGTCGTCCATGGCGCGGGAGAACGCCGCGCGGCTGGGGAAAGCGGTCGCCGTTTCCGCCCACACCACCGCGCATGCGATCAGAGCGCCCTGCGCAAGGCAAGTGCGCATCGCCTGCGCGGAGAGCTGGCCAAATTTGGGATCGGCGCCAAAGATGTCCAGCAGTACGTTCGTATCGACCGCGGTGATCACCGGCGCGAGCCGCGAATGCGGACCATGAATGCGTCAGTATCGAGGCCCCGGCCCAGGCGTCCGTAAACCCTCGAGACCGGATCGGCTGCCGAGCGTTTCACGGCAACCAGACGCCCGCGTTCTTCGCTGAACTCCAATATAGTGCCCGGCCCGACGCCGAGCCGCTCTCTCAGTATCTTGGGAATAGTCACCTGCCCGCGTTCAGCGACCCTTCCTTTCATACTTTTCATGTCTAAATTCATATCAGAAAAGTACGAAAAACGCGATAACGGCGGCGTCAGTTCTTCGCCGCTTTGCCTTCGAGGACCGCTTTCATGGTCGAGCCCAGGTCGGCGGGGCTCATCGCGACGGTTATTCCGGCCGCCTTGAGCGCGGCGATTTTGTCGGCGGCGGTGCCCCGTCCGCCCGAGATGATCGCGCCCGCGTGGCCCATTCGACGCCCCTTCGGCGCCGTCTGTCCGGCGATAAACGCCACCACCGGCTTCTTAAAGTGATTCTTTACATATTCGGCGGCTTCTTCCTCGGCCGTTCCGCCGATCTCGCCGATCATGATCACGGCGTCGGTCGCAGGATCCTCGTTGAACAGGCGCATCGCCTCGGTGTGATTGGTGCCGATAATCGGGTCGCCGCCGATTCCGATGCAGCTCGACTGCCCGATCCCGAGCTGGGTGAGCTGATGCACCGCCTCATAGGTCAGGGTTCCCGAGCGCGAGACCACGCCGACGCGGCCGGCCTTGTGGATATAGCCCGGCATGATCCCGATCTTGCACTCGCCCGGCGTGATTATCCCCGGGCAGTTGGGGCCGATCAGGCGCGATTTGGAATTCTTCAAGTAATGCTTCACCTTCACCATGTCGAGGATCGGGATGCCCTCGGTGATGCAGATGACGAGCGGAAGCTCGGCGGCGATCGCCTCGAGGATCGCGTCGGCGGAAAACGCCGGCGGCACGTAGTTCACGATCGCGTTGGCTCCCGTCGCGCGCACCGCCTGCTCGACGGTGTCGAAGATCGGAATCCCTTCAAAGCTGGTGCCGCCCTTGCCGGGAACGACGCCGCCAACCATCTGCGTGCCGTATTCCTTGCACGCGCGGGTATGAAACTGTCCGGTCGCGCCGGTGATGCCCTGGGTGAGGACGCGGGTGTTTTTATTGACGAGAATGCTCATTGCGGATTACTACGCTCCAACTCCGATCGCCTTGGTCACGCGGCGCGCGGCGTCGGCCATGTCGGCCGCCGCGATCACCTTGATTCCCGACTCGGCGAGAATTTTCTTGCCCTGCTCAACGTTGGTGCCTTCCATCCTGACCACCAGCGGGATGCTGAGTTTCACCGCGCGGGCCGCCTCGACAACGCCTTGCGCCAGCACGTCGCACTGCATGATGCCGCCGAAGATATTGATCAGAACCGCCTTGACGCGGCTGTCGGAAAGCAGGATGCGGAACGCCGCGGCGACTTTTTCGGTGCTGGCGCCGCCGCCGACGTCGAGAAAGTTGGCCGGCTCGGCGCCGTAAAACTTGACGATATCCATCGTCGCCATCGCCAGCCCCGCGCCGTTGACCATGCATCCGATATTCCCGTCCAGATGCACGAAACTCAGGTCGTATTTCGCCGCCTCGGTCTCGTCGGCGTCTTCCTCGTTCGGGTCGCGCAGCTCGCGGATATCGGGATGACGGAAAAGTCCGTTGTCGTCGAACGACATCTTGGCGTCAAGGCAGATGACGCGCCCGTCCTCCGTAACGACCAGCGGATTGATCTCGACCAGCGACGCATCGGTCTCGACGAACGCCTTGTAAACCGCGCCGAGCAGTCCGGCGAACTGATTGACCTGCTTGTCCTTGAGTCCGAGCGCGAAGGCAATCTTTCGCGCCAGAAACGGCGCGAGTCCGAGCAGCGGATCCACGATCTCGGTGATGATCTTCTCCGGCGTTTTGGCCGCGACTTCCTCGATCTCCATCCCGCCCGCCGTGCTCGCGATTACCGACACCGCGCCCGCCTTTCGATCGACCAGCATCCCGAGGTAAAGCTCGCGCGCGACCGTGCTGGCCTCTTCGAGATAGACGCGCCGCACGACGCGTCCCTGCGGTCCCGTCTGATGGGTCACTAGCGGCTTGCCGAGCAGGTTCGCGGCGAACGCGCGCGCCTCCTCAGCCGACGAGATCACTTTCACCCCTCCGGCCTTGCCGCGTCCGCCGGCGTGAATCTGCACCTTGATGACGGCCTTGGGCTGCCCGAGCGCGGTGAATGCGGCGGCGGCTTCGTCAGCGGTCGAGGCGGGTTGCCCCTTGGGAACGGGAGCGCCGAAGCGCCTGAGGAT